>JAPHUE010000185.1 GCA_026196795.1 Sedimenticola sp. | reverse complement strand
GATCGTATAGTCACGATCAGTCTGTGGATTGTCGAAGGTTTCCAGAGTCTTGCTGGGTTGGGTAGACATGTTCGATTGTTCTCGATCTGTGGTGGAAATTCGGCGATTATACGGGAGATGCGCGCTTGTCTGAAGTCGGCATCAACATTGACTGATCAAATATTGTTCAAAGATAATAATAGCCCTTAATAAACAATTAGATAAGCAAATAACTTAAAGTTAAATAACCTGATCTGGTTCTCTTGTAACCAGACACACCAATCTGTATGTTAGCGACCTATGCGCTTAGAAAAAATCAAACTGGCCGGATTTAAATCCTTTGTAGATCCAACAACGGTTCACATACCGAGCAATCTGGTCGGTATTGTTGGTCCCAATGGCTGTGGTAAATCCAATGTGATCGATGCGGTTCGCTGGGTGATGGGTGAAAGCTCCGCCAAGATGCTGCGTGGTGAATCGATGGCCGATGTCATCTTTAATGGATCAACCAGCCGCAAACCTGTGGGCACAGCCAGTATTGAATTGGTATTCGATAACAGTGACGGGACAGCGGGTGGTCAATATGCCCAGTACAGTACTATTTCAGTTAAGCGCCAGGTCTCCCGGGATGGGCAATCCAACTATCTAATGAATGGTGTGCGTTGCAGGCGTCGTGATATTACAGACCTGTTTCTTGGGACGGGTCTGGGGCCACGCAGTTACTCCATTATTGAGCAGGGCATGATTTCCCGGCTAATTGAAGCCCGGCCTGAAGATCTGCGCGCCTTTCTTGAAGAGGCGGCTGGCATATCCAAATACAAGGAGCGGCGCAGAGATACGGAAAATCGTATCCGACGCACCAAGGAGAACCTGGATCGTTTGAACGATCTGCGTGAAGAGATTGCCAAACAGCTGCAGCATCTACAGCGACAGGCGAATACGGCTGAGCGCTATAAAGAATACAAAGAGCAGGAGCGACGGCTTCAGGCTGAACTGCTGGCATTGCGCTGGCGTACCATGGATGAGGATCTGTCCCGTCGTGATCGGGATATTCTGGAAAAAGAGACGTATCTTGAGGCCGCTATTGCCAAGCAGCGTCGCATTGAGGCGGATATTGAGAAAGACCGCACCGGCCACGCAGAGGCGAATGACAACTTTAATGAAGTGCAGGGACGTTTCTATGCGGTGGGCAGCGAAATTGCCCGGTTAGAGCAGTCTATTCAATATGCCAAAGATAGCCGTACTCAATTTGAACATGATCTGCACCAGACCGAACAGGCCTGGCAGGAATCGACGGATCATCGCCAGCATGATGAAGCACGTCTTGAAGAGCTGAATGGAAACCTGCTTGAACAAGAGCCGCTACTTGAGCAGGCACGTGAAATTGAGCTGGTTGCAACAGAGCGTTTGGCTGAAGCTGAACAGTCAATGCAGGCCTGGCAGAATGAGTGGGAACAGTTTAATCATAAGGCGGCAGAGCCTGCTCAAACGGCGCAGGTTGAACGTACGCGGATCAATCACCTGGATGAGAAGAGTAATCAGGTTCAAAGGCGGCTTGAGCGGTTCCATGATGAGTTGGAGAAACTCAATGATCAGGCGCTCTTGGAAAGCATCAATGAATTAGAGTCTGAAGAGCAGGAGCGAGAAGCTCAGGTTGAGGTTTTACAAGAAAAGCTGGCCTTGGAGGCTGAGCAGATAACGGCTATCCGTCAAAATAATCATGATACAAGTAACCGGCTCGATGATGCACGGGCCAACTTGCAGACTTCACGGGGTCGCTATGCTTCACTAGAGGCCTTGCAGCAAGCTGCGTTGGGTAAGCAAGAGCAGGTTGTTACCGAATGGCTGGAAACCCAGGGTTTAGGTCAAGCCTCTCGGCTGGCTCAAAATATTGAAGTTGAGTCCGGCTGGCAGCGGGCCGTAGAGACGGTGCTGGGTTTTCATCTCCAGTCAGTCTGTACTGACGCCTTTGGCGACCTGGAGGGTGTCCTTGATACTTTGGAGAGTGGAGCGGTTACCCTGTTTGATACCGCGGCAAACGGTAATAGCGAAACACAGGAGAGTGACGCGCTACTGAAGCGCGTGAGTGCTCCCTGGTCACTCGATAGTCTGCTCTATGGTGTGAAAACGGTAGATGGGCTCGTGGAGGCGTATGCCAAGCGTGCTTCACTCAAACCGGGTGAGTCACTGATTACGCCAGATGGTATCTGGATGGGGACTAATTGGATTAGGTTGAGTCGTGGTGAAGATGAAACTGCCGGCGTGCTCGCTCGAGAGCAGGAGATTAAAACCCTGGGTGAGATGATTGAAGGGCTGGAGCAGGAAGTTGAGGATTCAGCTGCAAGTCTGTCTGAAGGGCGAATTCAACTGCAACAGGCTGAACAATCAAAAGAACAGATACAGCATCAGCTGAATGAGATCAATCGTGGCCTCTCCGAGTTGCGCTCCTCGCTTTCCGGAAAAAAAGCCCGTGCTGAACATCTGAAGAATCGGGGAGAAACAATTCAACGGGATCTCGAAGAGTTACGTACTCAGGCTGAAGAGGACAAAGAAGAGCTGGAGATGTCCAGGGCTCGGTTGCATGCGGCACTTGATGAGATGGAAACGCTGGGTGAGCGACGTGAACAACTAATACAACAACGAGAAACCTTGAGTACCCAACTGACAGAGATTCGTGAAGAGTCATCTAGACAGCGTAATCAGGCGCACTCCATCGCCCTGCAGATAGAATCCATGCGGAGTTCACAGGCGTCTCTGACCCAAAGCCTCGAGCGTATGCAAGGGCAGTTAGCTCATTTGACCCAAAGGCGGGATGAGCTGGTTCACTCATTGGAAGAAGGGCAAATGCCGCTGGTTGAAAATCAGCAAGCGTTGGAGGTCAAGCTGGCACTTCGTATCCAGATCGAGGCCGAACTGGCGAAAGTAAGGGCCTCCCTGGAAGAGATTGATGCAACAGTCAGACGATTGGAGCAAAACCGGGTCGCGGCAGAGCAGGAAGTTCTCAAGCAGCGAAGTGGGTTAGATCAGGCGCGCATGAGTAGACAGGAGGTTTTAATACGCTGTAAGACGGTTGAAGAACAGCTTAAAGAGACTGATTTTCAGCGAGAGCAGTTGTTTCTGGATCTTCCTGCCGAGGCAACAATTGATGAGTGGGTGCAGAAGGTAGAGCAGATGGATGCCCGTATACGTCGCTTGGGCCCAATTAATCTGGCGGCTATTGACGAATACCAGGAACAGTCGGAGCGCATGAACTACCTGGATGCGCAGCATGCCGATGTAACAGAATCGTTGGAAACATTGGAAAATGCAATACGTAAAATCGACCGTGAGACCCGCACCCGATTCAAGGAGACCTTTGATAAGGTCAATACTGGTTTGCAGGAAAAATTCCCCAAACTGTTTGGTGGTGGGCATGCCTATCTGCAACTGACAGGAGAGGATCTGCTGGATACTGGCGTTACTGTTATGGCCCGGCCGCCGGGTAAACGTAATTCGAGTATTCACCTGTTATCAGGTGGCGAAAAAGCACTCACGGCGGTAGCACTGGTTTTTGCTATATTCGAACTTAACCCAGCTCCTTTCTGTATGCTTGATGAGGTCGATGCCCCGCTTGATGATGCCAATGTGGGGCGTTTCTGTGAGTTGGTGAAGTCGATGTCAGAGCAAGTGCAATTCATCTTTATCAGCCATAATAAAATCACCATGGAGATTGCCAATCAACTTACGGGTGTGACGATGCATGAACCTGGTGTTTCAAGATTAGTATCGGTTGATATAACGGAAGCGGCGGAATTGGCTGCAATGTAATGCGATATCGAATAACGAAAAGGCATATCAACCGGGATAACAGGGCGGTATGATCTACCGCATAACACACTCAACTGAATAGATAGAAGAATGGATGCCGATATACTTCGTCTGATCTTGTTTCTGGCTGGTGTTGGCCTGATTTTGGGGATCTACTTTTGGGATCGCCACAAGAAGGTTAATGCCAAAGTACATGCCATACGAAAGGCCCAGCTTGATGACGTCTTAGCTCCAGGTACGGAAGCCGTTGATCACAGCAGTGAAGAGCGTGTTGATCCCAGCTGGAGTGCTACTGAAGTTCAGTCTGGAAGATCTGATACTGATGAGTTAGATGAGCCATCACTCGTCAGCGATCTGGATGAAGGTCTTGATGAAGAGCTGCGGCGACTCGAGACGATTGCACATGAAAACATCGATGAAGTGGCGGTAGAACAGCAGGAGTCTTTCTCTTTTACTGCGGATGATACTCTGAATGAGCCTGATGCGTTATTGCAAGAAGGCTTGCCCGGGCTGATTCTGCAGATCAATATTGTGGCATCAAATGGGCAATTTACCGGTGATGAGCTGATGCGAGTAACTCGAGATGTGGAGCTCAAGCACGGTGATATGAATATTTTCCATCGCTACGCCACCGATGACAAAAACGCTCGAGTTGTATTCAGTATGGCCAGTATGGTTGAGCCTGGCATATTCCCCCTGGAAAAGATGGCTGACTTCGCTACACCTGGACTGGTTCTGTTTGGACAGCTTCCAGGCCCTAAAGATGGTCTGGCTGCCTTTTCTGACATGCTGTTTACGGCGGAACGAATTGCAGCGCTGTTGAATGGAGAGTTGCAGGATGAGACCCATAGTGCCTTGAGTAAGCAGACCATTGAACACATGCGCGAAAAAATCCTTGAACACCGTCGTCAGGTGCAGTTGGCGCTAAGTAAAAGATGACCATTCCCGTTGCTGAATTAAATCGCGCAGCCGAGTTGCGTGAGCAGATTAATCTGCATAACTATCGTTACTATGTGCTCGATGATCCTCAGGTACCGGATAGTGAATACGATCGGCTGATGCGTGAATTGCAGACGCTTGAGTCAAAATACCCCACACTGATTACGCCAGAGTCACCCACCCAGCGTGTGGGTGCCCAGCCGCTTGAAGGTTTCGGTGAGGTGCATCATCGAGTACCCATGCTCTCCCTCGATAACGCCTTTTCTGATCAGGAAATGATTGAGTTTGATCGTCGGGTGCGGGATCGCCTCGGCACTGAAGGCTTAGTGCATTATATGGCAGAGCCCAAGCTGGATGGTCTTGCAATCAGTCTTCGTTATGAAAAAGGTGTCTTGGTGCAGGCCGCGACCCGGGGTGATGGGAGTCAAGGTGAAGATGTCACGCAGAATGTTCGCACAATAGCATCCGTACCGCTTCTACTGATGGGTAATGATTGGCCTGATCTCCTGGAGGTCAGAGGTGAAATCTACATGCCGCTGGCTGGGTTTAATCAACTGAATATGCTTGCCCAGGCGAATGGCGATAAGGGTTTTGCCAATCCGCGCAATGCGGCTGCAGGCTCGTTGCGTCAACTGGATTCCCGTATTACCGCTCAACGTCCATTGGCCATGTATTGCTATGGCTTCGGTGAAATTGCTGGTGGGCCTTTAGCTGAGACACAGAGTGACAGTATCCAGCGTTTAGCCAACTGGGGATTGAGGATTTCACCCGAGATGCGGGTTGTTGAGGGGGTGGAAGGTTGTCTGGACTATTACCGACAGATCGGCGAAAGAAGAGCCGCGCTGGATTATGATATCGATGGCGTTGTATTTAAGGTTGATAGTCTGAAACAACAACAATCTCTCGGTTTTGTCTCACGTGCACCTCGTTGGGCTATCGCGCAAAAATTTCCTGCACAGGAAGAGATGACGCGTTTACTGGCGATCGATATCCAGGTTGGGCGCACGGGTGCACTGACCCCGGTTGCAAGACTTGAGCCTGTCAGCGTAGCCGGTGTGACCGTAACCAATGCAACGCTCCACAACGAAGATGAGATCAAGCGTAAAGATATCCGAGTGGGGGATACTGTCATTATTCGCCGGGCCGGTGATGTCATACCGCAAGTGGTACGAAGCATTCCAACGCAGCGGCCACTGGATGCGGAGCCTTTCCAGATGCCTGATCATTGTCCCGAGTGCGATTCAGACGTTATTCGAGATGAATCAGAGGCCGTCGCTCGCTGCAGTGGTGGCCTGTTCTGTCCAGCGCAGCGGCGTGAGGCGATAAAGCACTTTGCTGCCCGTCGGGCGATGGATATTGAAGGACTGGGCGATAAACTGGTTGATCAATTGGTTACCCAGGATTTGATCAGGACCCCGGCAGATCTCTATCAGCTTGAGCTGACGGTTCTGGAGAAACTTGAGCGCATGGGCATGAAGTCGGCCGAAAATCTGCTGAAAGCCTTGGAAAAGAGTAAGCAGACGACCTTCGGGCGCTTTCTTTTTGCACTGGGCATTCGAGAAGTGGGAGAGACAACCGCCAACTCATTGGCTAATTATTATGGATCCTTGGACGCCATAATGCAGGCCGATGCGGAAGCCCTGCAGCAGGTACCAGACGTGGGGCCTATCGTCGCTGAACATGTCGTAACCTTTTTCCGTCAACCGCATAATCTGGAAGTCATTCAGGCACTTCTCGATTCCGGGATAAGCTGGGCACCTATTGACGTTCCTGATGCGGCCTCACAGACCCTCTCCGGCAAGACCTTTGTTATTACCGGAACGCTTAGCGTACCCCGAGAGGAGATTAAACAGCGCCTTGTTATGCGTGGTGCCAAGGTGACAGGTAGTGTATCCAAAAAAACCGATTATCTGGTTGCAGGTGAAGAGGCTGGATCAAAAAGAACCAAGGCTGAGGGCCTCGGCATTACGATTTTGGATGAAACCCAGTTAGACGCCTTATTGGATGAATAAGTTTTTTTGGGCTTGATCTCATCATTAAGTATCCCGCTTTTCTGACCCCTAATTATTAGCTAACTCATTGTTTATTCATGTGGTTTGATATTTACTTGTGGCCCATTTCAGGCTAAGCTGTGCAGCCCTTTCCTACCTTGTATAAATTCTGGAGACTCCATTGAGTTCAACCGAAAATATGGTCTTTCGTGTGCAGTCGGGTGGTGCGCTGAGAGGCACCTTCCGGGTACCGGGAGACAAGTCTATTTCCCATCGCTCTATCATGCTCGGTTCACTGGCTGAAGGTACTACACACATCACGGGTTTTCTTGAGGGTGACGATAGTCTGGCAACACTCAAGGCTTTTCGGTCAATGGGTGTTTCAATTGAGGGCCCTGAAAAGGGTCAGGTAACGATTCAGGGGGTTGGAAAGCACGGGCTCAAAGAGCCCCAGGCCCCGCTGGATCTCGGTAATTCAGGCACTTCCATGCGGTTGCTTTCAGGGCTGCTTGCGGGACAGGGACTAGCGCTCACCTTGGTAGGAGATAGTTCGCTCTCAGGGCGACCGATGCGCCGGGTAACTGATCCTTTGAAGGAGATGGGCGCCCTCGTGGAAACCACAGAGAGCGGAACAGCGCCGTTAGTTATTCACCCGGTCAAAGCGCTTCATGCTATTGACTATGAATTGCCTGTCGCCAGTGCACAGATAAAATCCTGCCTGCTGCTGGCCGGCCTCTATGCTCAGGGTGAAACCCGTATAACTGAGCCTGCACCAACCCGAGACCATACGGAACGTATGCTGAACGGCTTTGGTTATCCGGTTCAACAACAAGGCGACACAATTTCACTCAACGGCGGTGGTTCGCTTACGGCCTGTGATATTGATATCCCAGCCGATATTTCATCGGCGGCATTTTTTCTGGTTGGAGCGTCAATAGCGCCAGACTCCGATATTGTCCTGGAGCATGTTGGCATTAATCCAACACGGGATGGGGTGATTACTATCCTGAAGTTGATGGGTGCGGATATCGAGGTTATGAACCGGCGTGATGTGGGTGGTGAGCCAGTGGCTGATCTGCGAGTGCGATCAGCCATGCTGCACGGTATCGAGATTCCCGAAGATCAGGTGCCCCTGGCGATTGATGAGTTTCCGGCGCTGTTTGTTGCGGCAGCCTGTGCCGAGGGTGTAACCCGCCTGACGGGCGCTGAGGAGTTGCGGGTTAAAGAGAGCGACCGTATCCAGGTGATGGCCGATGGGCTGAAAACGTTGGGGGCTGATGTGACGCCAACACCGGATGGCATTGTTATTCAGGGTGGTGGGTCACTACAGGGCGGGCGTGTGAACAGTCATGGTGATCACCGGATTGCCATGGCATTTGCCATGGCCGCACTGCGTGCGCAGGGTGAAATTCTCATAGATGATTGCAGTAATGTGAACACCTCTTTTCCGGGGTTTACTGATCTGGCTTCTACGGCCGGGTTGATGATTAGTGTCGGGGAGGAGAGATAAATGGCCTCTGTGATAACTATTGATGGCCCCAGTGGATCGGGTAAAGGCACGATTGCCAGCCAGGTGGCGACCCGTTTGGGATGGCGTTGTCTGGATAGTGGCGCGCTGTATCGCTTGCTCGGTTATGCGGCTGAACAGTCAGGTATTGCCCTTGATGATGCGGAAAATCTTGCGAAACTGGCGCTGACTATGAAGATTGAGTTTGAGCCGGAGCGTGTTCTGCTGAATGGAGAGGATGTCAGTCTACTGATACGTACAGAGAAGGCAGGGAATTCTGCATCAAAAGTGGCGGCTGTACCTGAAGTGCGGGCGGCACTTTTACAGTGGCAGAGGGCTTGTGCTGTTGATCCGGGGCTGGTTGCTGATGGTCGTGATATGGGGAGTGTGGTTTTCCCTGAAGCCGAAGTGAAAATATTTCTTGATGCCAGTGCAGAAGAACGCGCCCAACGAAGATATAACCAGTTGATAGAGAAGGGTTTAAGTGCTAATCTAGGGAGTCTGATTGCGGAGATACGTGAGCGGGATGACCGGGATCGTAACCGCAGTGTGG
>JAPHUE010000006.1 GCA_026196795.1 Sedimenticola sp. | reverse complement strand
GCGCGTAAATGCCTTCCAGCAATCGAATCCTGACAAGAAACTGATCAAGCTGGGTATTGGCGATGTCACCCGGGCACTCCCTGATGCCTGCGTTAAGGCATTTCATGCGGCGGTGGATGAGATGGCCAATGAGACGACTTTTCGTGGGTATGGGCCAGAGCAGGGGTATGATTTTCTTCGGGAAGCGATTGCGAAAAATGATTTTCAGAATCGTGGAGCTAAAGTAGAAGCGGATGAAGTCTTCGTAAGTGATGGCGCCAAGTGCGACAGCGGCAACTTTCAGGAGATTTTTTCTAAAGATATCACTGTCGCTGTGACCGATCCGGTCTACCCGGTGTATGTCGATACCAATGTGATGGCTGGCCGAACCGGTAAGTGGAATGATGAGTTAGGCCGCTATGATGGTTTTGTCTATCTGGATGGCAATAAAGAAAATGGGTTTATTCCCAGTTTGCCGGATCAACCGGTTGATCTGATCTATCTCTGCTTTCCGAATAACCCGGCCGGATCAACAGCCACCAAAGCACAGTTGAAAGAATGGGTTGATTACGCAAAGGAGAATAAAGCGCTGATTCTTTTTGATGCAGCCTATGAGGCTTTTGTGCAGGACGATAGTCTGCCCCGTTCAATCTTCGAGATTGAAGGTGCGCGTGAGGTGGCCGTTGAATTCCGCAGTTTTTCCAAGACCGCTGGTTTCACCGGTACCCGTTGTGCCTATACGGTAGTTCCCAAGGAGTGCATGGCTTATACGGAGTCAGGAGAGGCCGTATCGGTTCATACCCTGTGGAATCGCCGACATACCACTAAGTTCAACAGTGTCTCATACCCGGTGCAGCGTGCGGCAGAGGCTGTCTATAGTGCAGAAGGGCAGGCACAGGTTAAAGAGCTGATTGCCTATTATCTGAACAATGCCAAGTATATCCGTGAGAAGATGGAAGCGCTGGGCTATGAGTGCATTGGTGGAGAAAATTCACCCTACATCTGGATCGACAGCAAGAGTGACTCCTGGACTTTCTTTGATCGGCTGCTGAATGATGCCGCTGTGGTTTGTACTCCGGGTGCTGGCTTTGGCAAGTGCGGTGAAGGCTATATTCGAATCAGTGCCTTCAACAGCTTTGAAAATGTACAGGCAGCGATGGAGCGGATCAGTCAGGCTCTCTGACTAATGTCTGAGTAAACACAGAGTAAGTCACTGCCTCATAGAAAATGGGGCAGTGGCAGTTATTGATTGTTATTGGAAGCGGAATATGCCCATTTCAAACGATTTTGAACAACGTCTCAACCCGATACTTGCCCAGCTGGTTGAACATTACGGTACGCCATTTCATATCTATGATGAGACGGGCATACGGGAAACGGGAGAGGGCCTGAAACAGGCATTTGCCGGTATTGCTGGTTTTAAAGAGTACTATGCCGTCAAGGCGCTTCCTAATCCGAAGATTCTTGAGATCATGAAAGCGCTGGATTTTGGTTTTGACTGCAGTTCGGTGGCTGAACTGCAGCTGAGTCGTGCAACCGGCGCAAGCGGCGAAGAGATCATGTTCACCTCTAATAATACCAGTCAGACAGACTTCAAGGTGGCTGGGGCTGAAGGGGGATGTGTCCTCAACCTTGATGATATATCGCTGATAGATAAAGTGCCCGAGATGCCTGAACTGATCTGCTTTCGCTACAATCCGGGTGAGCGGCGGACCGGGAATAGTATTATCGGCACCCCGGTAGAGGCCAAGTACGGCGTATCTCACGATCAGTTATTAGAAGCTTATCGCCTTGCACAAGCCCGTGGGGCCAAACGGTTTGGTTTGCATACCATGCTGGCCTCTAATGAATTGAACTACCGCTATATGGTTGAGACCGCCAAGATGCTGTTGGAAACGGTTACCTGGTTATCCGATGAGTTGGGTATTCAATTTGAATTTGTAAATATCGGTGGTGGCTTGGGTATCCCCTATCGTCCAGAAGAGACGCCACTGGATATATCGGCCATGGCGAAGGAGATCACAACGTTATTTGACGCCTTCAAAGTGCAGCACGGTTATGTGCCTCGAATGTATTTGGAGAGCGGCCGCTACATCACGGGTCCACACGGTGTTCTGGTAACTCAAGCGATTAATCGGAAAGAGATTTATCGAACCTATGTCGGTGTAGATGCCTGTATGTCTGCGCTAATGCGGCCCGGCATGTATGGGGCGTATCATCACATCTCTGTTTTGGGTAAAGAGGGTGAAGAGGAAGTGGTCGATGTGGCAGGATCGCTTTGCGAAAATAATGATAAGTTCGCTATTCAGCGGGCTCTGCCGCACGTGGTTGATGGTGACATCCTCTGTATTCATGATACGGGCGCCCACGGCCATGCCATGGGGTTCAACTACAATGGCAAGGCCCGGCCGAAAGAGCTGCTGTTGCGTAGAGACGGAACTGTGGAGCTGATTCGAAGAGAAGAGACACTGGAAGATCTCTTCGCAACGCTCAGTTTTGAGGCCGATGAATTCAGGCCGAACATCTCCTGATCGGGGTTGGGCCAGTTTGAAAGCTGGCCTACTACATTATTTTCCGCTTTTACTCAGATATTCAGATCTAGAAGGATATCCAGACCAGTAGTCCACCCAGAAGCAGTCGGTAGATTACGAACGGCAACATACTGATTTTGCTTATTAATTGCAAAAAATAATGGATGCAGAGATAAGCTGATGCAAAGGAGAGCAGGGCGCCTGATCCCATGGCCAGCCAGTTTACCGGGGCAGGATTGGTTACCAGGTCCAGGGTCACCATGGATCCAGACATCAAGATGGTTGGGATAGAGAGCAGAAAGGAGAATCGGGAGGCCGCTTCCCTGGTAAGACCCAGCATCATGCCGGCTGTCATGGTGATGCCAGAGCGTGAAGTACCGGGGATGATGGCCAATACCTGAAACAGACCGATAATCAGGGCATCACGCCATTGGGTTGAGTATTCGTCTCTGGATTGGCTGCCTTTTCGATCATACCAGTAGAGCAAAATACCAAACAGGATCGTGGTCGAGGCGATTACTTCGGTAGAGCGCAGATCGTGCTGAACCAACGAGATGAACAGCTCTCCTGCCACGACAATAGGAAGAGTGGCTATGATAATCATCCACACCATCCGTGCATTTTCAGTCTGAACGGCCCCTCTGGGCAACGATTTGAAAAAATCGCTCGCCATCAGGATAAGTTCATGCCGGAAATAGGTTGTGACCGCCAATAGTGAGCCTAGATGAACAGCAACATCAAAGGCCAGTCCCTGATCCGTGTAACCAAATAGCATGGGCGTAAGGATGAGATGAGCCGAGCTCGAAATGGGTAGGAATTCAGTCAGTCCCTGAACGATCGAAAGTATAAGAATCTGCAAGCTGTCCATAGTGTAAGGCAGTTCGTGTTAAGGGTTTATGGATGAGGGTGCTGCTGTGAGTTGTTAGCAAGTGATCGTCTAACGTTTATTTCAGGGCCCTGTTCTTTATGAATTCTAGCGCTATATTGCGGCTGAATTATGGCGTGGATCGGCATCATACCTGTTTGCCCTGAACATTTCATGTGGCATTTTCAGACGTGGCTTCTGTTTGACCACGGACCTCATGGCTTGCACTTGGTAGACAATATTGAGAAATTGCTAGCTGAATCTAATGTCTTACCTGATTGGATGGTATCCTGGACGTTAATCTGAGGAATATTAGTTAAACCAGAACGGTTCTTTCAAAGAGCTTTTTTGTAGTTAAGTATCACAATATAGATAAACAGCTACTGATCGACATTAAGGGTATAGGTGTGCAGCAACATAAAATTAAGAAAGCAGTCTTTCCCGTCGGTGGACTCGGTACCCGTTTTTTGCCGGCAACAAAGGCTATCCCCAAGGAGATGTTGCCAATCGTCGACAAGCCACTTATTCAATATGCTGTGGAAGAGGCGATAGCGGCTGGGGTCGATATGCTGGTATTTATTACAGGACGAAATAAAAATGCGATCACTGATCACTTTGATAAGGCGTATGAGCTGGAGCATCAGCTTGAGATAAAAGGTAAAGATGCCGTGCTTGAGGTGGTCAGGAATATTGTGCCATCACATGTCGACTGTATTTATATACGTCAGAGTGAGGCCCTTGGTCTGGGTCATGCTGTCTTATGTGCGAAAAAAGTAATTGGTGATGAACCCTTTGCCATCTTGTTGGCTGATGATTTGATCGACGGTAAAGCGATCCCTTGCCTTGCGCAGATGACGGATGCCTTTTCGCGAACAGGGGAGAGTGTTATCGCTGTTGAACAGGTCAGTCATGAGATGACAGACCAGTATGGTATTGTAGAGGTGGGTGATGAAGGAAAGCAGACATCCATAATAAAAAGCATTGTTGAAAAACCCCGCCCAGAGTTAGCGCCCTCTAATCTGGGTGTTGTCGGGCGATATATTCTGACGCCAGAAATATTTACCTTGCTTGAAAAAACAGGAAGAGGATCGGGTGGTGAGATTCAGCTGACAGATGCTATTAGTGATCTGTTACAGCAGCAGACAGTCAATGCGTTTAAATTTGAAGGCGTTCGCTATGACTGTGGTTCTCGGGCTGGTTTTCTGAGGGCGAATATCGAATACGCAGCAAAGGATGATGAGCTAAGGCGGCTGATTATAAGTTATGCCGCAGCACTTGAAGGTGTGTGATTTTTGTAGCAGGCTGAGAGCATGTCCTTTTAACAAAAAATATTAATGATTCATTTAGGAGCTTAGATGATTCCAGTAATTCTCTCGGGTGGTTCTGGCACAAGGTTGTGGCCACTGTCCCGTAGCCAATATCCCAAGCAATTTTTGCCACTGGTAACTGAAAATACCATGCTGCAGGAGACCTTGATGAGGCTTGATGGGTTGCATGATTTGTCGGATCCCATAGTGGTCTGCAATGAGGATCACCGGTTTATGGTGGCTGAGCAGCTCAGAGAGATGGGCGTCGAGCCTCAGTCTATTTTGTTGGAGCCTGTTGGTCGCAATACCGCACCAGCTGTGGCAATGGCCGCTCTATCATCGCAATCGCCTGATGAGCTGCTGCTGATCCTGGCGGCTGATCATGTCATTGTTGATATAGCGAGCTTTCAAGCCGCTATCAGGCAGGCGGCTGATGTGGCGGATTCTGGTGCGTTGGTGACGTTTGGTATTGTTCCAACGGGTCCTGAGACGGGCTATGGTTACATCAAAAGGGGTAAAAGCCTTGATGAGACAGGCGCCTATGGCGTAGAGCAATTTGTCGAGAAGCCTGATCTTGATACAGCAACCCGCTATATTGATTCGGGTGACTATTATTGGAATAGCGGGATGTTTGTCTTCAAGGCCTCCCGCTTTCTTAAAGAGCTGGAACAACATAACCCTGAAATGCTGGCGGCCTGCCGAAAAGCGCACCAGAGTGCCACGGTATCACCTGATTTCACACGTTTGGGAAAGGAGGCCTTCTCGGCGTGCCCGGCTGATTCGATCGATTATGCCGTTATGGAGAAGACCGATCAGGCGGTTGTTGTGCCACTGGATGCCGGATGGAATGATGTTGGTTCATGGTCAGCACTCTGGGATGTGGCAGGTAAGGATAGCCAGGGGAATGCTTTAAAAGGCGATGTGCTGTGTGTGGACACTAACAACTCTTTCATTCAGTCCGAGAACAAACTGGTAGCCGTTGTTGGTTTGAGCGATATGGTCGTAGTTGAGACGGATGATGCGGTGATGGTTTCTCCTAGGTCCCGGGTGCAAGAGGTAAAGCAGATTGTTGACTTGCTTAAGGTGGCGGGACGCTGTGAGTTTGAGTCGCACCGAAAAGTTTACCGGCCCTGGGGCTATTATGATTCTATCGATTTGGGTGAGCGTCATCAGGCAAAACGAATTGTAGTCAACCCGGGCGCCAAGCTCTCCCTGCAGATGCATCATCACCGGGCTGAACACTGGATCGTGGTGAAGGGAACGGCGAGTGTAACCCGAGGAGAGGAGCTGTTATTACTCTCCGAAAACCAATCAACTTATATCCCCATCGGCACTACTCACAGCCTGGAAAATCCCGGCGTGATCCCGCTCGAAATGGTTGAAGTGCAAACCGGCAGCTATCTGGGTGAAGATGACATTGTCCGCTTCGAGGATCGCTATGGCCGGACCGATTAGGGGCTTGCGATAGTTGATTAACTAAGCCGTTCCTGGATCTCCTTCTCCAGTGCTTCAAACTGTTCCCGGCTACTCAATGGTTTGTTGTGTCGGTCGGTGATAAAGAAGGTGTCTTCAGCTTCAGCGCCAATGGTGGCAATTTTTGCATTGATTAGTTTGATTTTGCATTTAGTGAAGGCGTAGCCGACTTCTGAGAGTAGTCCAGGGCGATCGTCAGTCATCAGTTTCATAATGGTTCGCTGGTTACCATAGTCTTGCACAAAATCTATGCGTGTCGGTGTGGAAAAGTGTTTCAGTCTTCTGGGTATCCTTCTGGATACAATCAGATTGGCTGATTCCGGATTAACCAGTGATTCTCTTAGTAAGTCACAGATCTCCTCTCGTCTACCAGTCTCTTCTACTGGTCCACCATCCTGTTCAAGTACCAGGAAGCTATTCAGTGTCAGGCCGGTATGGGCCGTCTCAATTCGGGCGCTCACAATGTTGAGCCCCAGTTGATCGAGTTGACTGGTAGTGATGGCAAACAGATCATCTCTGTCTGTTCCATAGAGAAATATTTCTGTCCCTCCGCGGGTGTTGGATTTTCGTAACAGCACCAGCGGAAGCTGCTCTGTTGTACTGGTAATGATCATGCGAGTTTGCCAGGCAATCTCCTCCCAGGTGTGATAGAGAAAATAGTCTAGGCTGAGGGTGGCCCAGTGTGCCACTGCCTGATCTGGATCGCAGCCCTCCGATTTCAACATATGAAGGGCCCCCGCTTGTTTATTCTGTACGATCTCCTCGCGTTCCTGGGGATTTTGCAGACCGCGTAGGAGTGCCTGTTTCGTGGTGTTGTAGAGCTCCCTGAGTAGTGAGTTTTTCCAGCTGTTCCATTTCTTTGGGTCAGTTGCACGGATATCTGCCATGGTAAGCAGGTAAAGGTAATCCAGATGAACCGGGTTTTTTACCGCTTGGGCGAAATCACGAATAACATCCGGGTCGCTGGTATCTTTTCGCTGGGCGGTTATAGACATCAGCAGGTGCTTCTCTACCAGCCAGGAGACGAGGCGGCTGTCATAGTCGCTGAGCCCGTGAAGTTTGCAGAAATCCCAAGCCTCTTTGGCACCTAATTCCGAGTGATCACCCCCCCTTCCCTTGGCGATATCATGAAAAATCGCGGCTATATAGAGGAGCTCGGGTTTGGGTAATTTCTCCATGATGTCGCTACAGAGAGGAAATTCGCCACGATATTCTGGGACGGTCAGTCGTCTCAGGTTGCGCACAACAAATAGGGTATGTTTGTCGACAGTGAATACATGGAACAGGTCATACTGCATGCGACCGACGATATGTGCGAACGCTGGGATATAGCGAGCAAGAATGCCATAGCGGTTCATTCTTCTTAGCTCATGGGTGATGCCGACAGGTTGCCGTAAAATCTCCATGAACAGACTGCGGGCACGTATATCATGACGGAAATCGTCGTCAATGAGATGCCGGTGGCTGCGAATAAGTCGAATGGTGCTGGCCCTGACACCATTTATTTCCGGGTGTTGCTCCATGATCAGGAACAACTCAAGCAGGGCAAGTGGGTACTGAGTAAATATGTCCTTATGCACAACCTCCAGAAACCCGCTCCTGGATTGGAAGCGACGGTTGATGGGCTTGGGCTCATCCAGGTGACACTTCAGAAGAATAACTTCCTGAAAGAGCTGTAGCAGCATTTCATTCATTCTTCTAAGGCGCAAAGCAGTGCGGTAGTACTGCTGCATGAATTTTTCGACACCAAGTTCCTGTGCGTCATCCTCAAAGCCAAACTGCGCTGCCAGTGTGCACTGGTAATCGAACAGGATGCGATCTTCACGTCGGTCGGTCAGAAGATGTAGTGCGAAACGTATACGCCACAGGTAGTCCTGACCATCCATCAGGTCGAGATACTCCTCCTCGGTTAGAAAACCGTGGACCACCAGGTCATGCATGGTGTGGGCGCCAAAGTGGCGTTTCACCACCCAACCTACCATCTGGATATCTCGCAGCCCGCCTGGGCTCTCTTTTATATTGGGCTCAAGGTTACTGATAGTCTCTTCATAGCGGGTATAACGCTGTTTCTGTTCTTCCCACTTTGCCGTGAAAAAGCGATCACTAGGCCATAATTTGTCGGGTCCAGTGGCAGATTGCATCTGCTCAAAGAGTGTTGTCTGGCCACAGAGTAGTCGGGCTTCCATGATATTGGTGGCGATCGTAATATCCTGCGCTGACTCTGTGATACATTCATCTATTGTGCGGACGCTGTGACCGACTTCCAGCCCAATATCCCAAAAGAATGTGAGAAGCTCGCCTAATGACTCGGAATACTGGTCAGGATTTGCGTCGTCCAAAAGTATCATCAGATCGACGTCA
This sequence comes from Sedimenticola sp., assembly GCA_026196795.1. Lineage (GTDB taxonomy): Bacteria > Pseudomonadota > Gammaproteobacteria > Chromatiales > Chromatiaceae > Sedimenticola. The sequence goes on along the minus strand of JAPHUE010000006.1, from coordinate 1,516 downwards.
GATCCCGGGTGGAGCTCCATACGACCGTAGCCGCCAACGGCTACCAATGCGGCGGCGGCATCGGTGGGCATTTTAAGGTTCCATGCCAACTCCAGAAGATTGTCAATCATCTGGGCGCGAAGCGGTACCAGTGCAGTAATAGGGTCGCCCTGCTCAAAACGAATTTTGAGTGCCTGGTTTGCCTCTTTCAGAGCGTCGCGAAAGACGGAGAGAGGGGACTCGTTTTGATTAAGCAGAAGGGTAAGTTTTTCGGGATCGAGAAGAATTGTAGGCTGCATAGGGTTATTTAGATGATAATCAGTGAGCGGCCTAAGCCAGACCCAGCTGATCACGCTCCTCTTCTCTTAGAGTAAGTACCTCATAACCTTCTTCAGTTACCAATAGGGTGTGTTCCCATTGGGCTGAGAGGCTTCGATCCTTTGTTACCACCGTCCAGCCGTCCGGTAACATCTTCACCTGGCGTTTTCCGGCGTTAATCATCGGCTCAATGGTGAAGCACATGCCCGGGAGTAATTCGATGCCGGTGTTGCGCGAACCGTAATGCAGTACCTGGGGATCTTCATGAAAACCACGGCCAATACCGTGGCCACAATATTCATGTACCACAGAGTAGTGATGCGATTCTGCAAATTTCTGGATGGTGTGGCCAATATCTCCCAGTCTTGCACCCGGTTTTACTTCATTAATGCCAAGCCAAAGGGCGTCATAAGTTATCTTGGCGAGGCGACGAGCTAAAATTGAGGGTTCGCCCACAAAGAACATCTTGCTTGTGTCGCCGTGGAAACCATCTTTAATGGTTGTGATATCAATGTTAATGATGTCGCCACTTTTCAGTTTTTTATTACCGGGTATTCCATGGCAGACCTGGTGATTGACAGAGGTGCAGATAGATTTTGGAAATCCACGGTAGTTCAGTGGGGCGGGAATGGCGTTCTGTTTATTGACGATGTGATCATGGCAAATTTGATCCAGTTCATCAGTGGTGACGCCTGGCTGAACAAAGGGCTTGATCATCTCCAGTACCTCAGCAGCCAATCGGCCAGATACCCGCATTTTCTCAATCTCTTCTGGAGTCTTGATAATTACGCTCATAATTGCTTCAGTATTCCTATGCTGCTCAGAGGAGGGCCTGTGAGGGTTCTTTCCTCAGAGTCTGGTTTATTTCGCTTTTGGCTCATTGTAAAGGTTAATTTGACGACAATCACCTCTACAGAGGGTGGGGTTGGACCCTGCTGTAAATGATGCTTGTTCCTGAATAGGCTTTTCCTTAGCGTGATTGTCGTGAGTGACATAATGTGGTATAAAACGCGCCCGGATCGCACTAGAAGATCTGGGAAGGTGGGTTTATAGCCCATCAAACAACTTCACACACGTACCGACACAGCTGTCGGGGTGCCTGGGGAACCGGGTCGCCAGTTGGGGTACGTGGAGGACTAACCCGTACAATTCGGAGCTTTAAATGAGCAATATATCAATGCGTCAGATGCTTGAGGCTGGCGTGCACTTTGGTCACCAG
>JAPHUE010000003.1 GCA_026196795.1 Sedimenticola sp. | reverse complement strand
TTCCCCGCAGATCAAAGCGCGCCGGATCACGCAGGGTCACACCCTGGCGCATTAACTGATCCGCCTGATTCTTTTGATGTTGTCGCTCAAGTGCAGCAAGCTGCAAGCGATCATTGACGCCTTCAACTTCATAGGCTGCATCAGGATGGGCTGTAGAAACCTCGATGCCTTCGGCCACCGCCATGGCGACAATATCGGTCAGATAGTATTCGCTTTGTGCGTTATTGCTCTCTAACCGCGCCAACCAGCCCGCCAGTTTTTCGCGATTGGCAATCAGGATACCGGTATTGATCTCACAGATCGCCAGTTCCGCTGGCGTAGCGTCTTTCTGTTCAACAATGCGGGTTACTTGCCCCGCTTCACGCACGATACGTCCATAGCCGGTTGGATTATCCAGCGTGACGGTCAACAGCGAGAGCGCCGTATCGGCTGACTGTGCGATGAGACGGTTGAGGGTATCCGCGCTGGTGAGGGGAACATCACCATACAGCACCAGTACACGATCCATCTCCTGCATCGCAAACATGGCCTGTTCCACTGCATGACCGGTACCCAGCTGTTCAGCCTGTTCGGCCCAGACCAGCGATGTATCCGTGATGGTCTGTTGTACCTGCTCGCCGCCATGACCATAGACCACGGCCACCTTTTCTGCGCCTAAGCCTTGAGCCGTTTGAATGACATGCGCCACCAGTGGACGCCCGGCAATGGTATGCAACACCTTGGGGAGTGATGACCGCATCCTTGTTCCTTGCCCTGCGGCAAGAATCACAACACCCAACTTCATAGCTATCCCTCGTATTCTTAAAACACTGTAAATTAGTTAATTGAACAGCTGCCATCGGCAGGCGCCATATCTTCTACTGTAGCGTCACGTACCTCAACAATCTTTATCATTACCTTGAGGGTTTTACCGGCCAGGGGGTGATTACCATCCACTGTGAGTTTGTCATCTTCTATTTTACTGACATAGAAGGTCTTGGTCTCACCCTCCTGGTTTTGCATCTGCACCTCGGCCCCTAATTGGCGGAACTGAGGAGGCACATTCTCGATATCATCGGTAAACGTCAATTCTGGATCGTGCTCTCCAAAACCATCCTCTGGCGGTACATCCATCTCGACTTCGTCACCCACGCTCTTGCCGGCAATGACCTTGTCCATACTGCCAATCAGTTCGGTTTCACCACCGTGTACATAGCTGACCGGAATATCATTCTGCTCAAGAACATTCCCTTCCAGATCAGTGATGTGATAAGTAAGAGATACAAATTTTCCGGGTTTTATGACTTCGCTCGACATAGCATACTGCTCCGCTTGATTAATAGACCTCCCACTGGAAGGCCGCTGATTATACCATCCCACCTGCAAGCTGCGTTAAAACCACGCAACACCCGGATTTGTTCTGAAAAGTACTCGACAACCCCAGGAAAACAACCTTCATGCCTGAAGAAGGGTGGCAAACCCACACACATAGATCACCAAATGGGTGGATTTCCGCCAATTTGACTGTTTCGCCCATTTCCGCTCCGACTTGATAACCTCATTAACTTCAATGCGTTAATTGGCATTCTCGCCTGAAACACCTGCTTGGCATTACCCTTGCTATATATAGGGACCAGACGGGCACAACACTCCCACAGGGATTACCTGCCTGGAACACTAAAGACAACGCAACCGGAGGAATCCAATGCACAAAACTCTAATCGGTCTCGCAGTAACTGCAGCAATCACTCTTTCATCATCTGTGGCTTTCGCAAACTGTGATCCCGGTGAAATGGTGATCAAATTCAGTCATGTGACCAACACCGACAAGCACCCTAAGGGCATCGCCGCCTCTCTGCTTGAGAGCCGCGTCAACTCTGAGATGAACGGTAAAGCCTGTATGCAGGTCTATCCAAACTCTACTCTTTATGATGACAACAAAGTGCTCGAGGCCATGCTGAATGGTGACGTGCAGTTGGCAGCACCTTCACTCTCTAAATTTGAGAAGTTCACTAAAAAGTTCCGTATCTTCGATCTGCCTTTCCTATTTGAAGATGTTGAAGCTGTTGATCGTTTCCAGAATTCAGCATCTGGCGAAAAACTGAAGAACTCCATGAAGCGTCGTGGTCTGCTGGGTCTCTCTTACTGGCACAATGGTATGAAGCAACTCTCAGCCAACAGGCCTCTGATCAATCCTGAAGATGCCAAAGGCCTGAAATTCCGCGTACAGGCTTCTGACGTACTGGTTGCCCAGTTTGAGCAACTGGGTGCCAACCCACAGAAGATGTCTTTCAAAGAGGTTTATGGTGGACTTCAGACCAAGGTTATCGACGGTCAGGAGAACAGCTGGTCAAACATCTACGGCAAGAAATTCTTTGAAGTACAGGACGGTGTTACCGCCAGTAACCACGGTATCCTGGATTACCTGGTTGTAACTTCTGACGAGTGGTGGAACGGCCTGCCTGCGGATATCCGTGGTCAGCTTGCACAGATTCTGCAGGAAGTCACCGAGACCCGTAACTCTGAGTCGGCTAAGGTGAACAAGCAGAGCATGGAGCGTGTTGTCGAAGCCGGTGGCGTGGTTCGCACCCTGACCCCAGAACAGCGTCAAGCATGGGTTGATGCCATGAAACCTGTCTGGAAGAAGTTCGAAGGCGATATCGGTGCTGACTTGCTTGAGGCAGCTCAAGCTTCCAACAAGAAATAAGTTGTAGCACCATCAGGCGACTGCTCAGGCAGTCGCCTGCTCTGTATACCCAACCGCGTTTTATGCCTTCGAGGAGGCTTTGATGAATTCCGCACCCGCGTCCCGGCTCGGTAGAGCCATGGATCAGATAGAGGAGACATCGATTGCTGTCTGCCTTGGTCTTATGACCCTGATCACCTTTGCCAATGTGATTGCACGCTACATATTTAACAGCAATATTCTCTGGGCGCTGGAGACGACCGTTTTCCTGTTTGCCTGGCTTGTATTGATGGGCTGCTCCTATGGTGTAAAAAAACAGTTTCATATTGGTGTTGATGTCGTCATCAACATGGTTTCACCCGCCACACGCCGCGTGATGGCCCTAATTTCTGTTACCGCTTGTCTGGCCTTTGCCGTGCTGTTGCTGATTGGGTCCTGGGACTACTGGTATGCCTTCGCAACCAAACGCGCTTTCCTCGAAACTAATGATGTTCCCATGCCGGATTTCCTGCAGTTCTTTTCTACCTGGCTGAATGAAGGCGAACGTTATGAAAAGATGCCCCGCTTTATTCCTTATCTTGCGCTTCCTTTGGGTATGGGCTTGTTAACGCTACGCTTCCTGGAGATTGCCTGGAAAGTTATAAAGGGTGAACAAGACTCCATTATCGCCAGCCATGAGGCTGAAGCGATTATGAGCGAAGACCCACACCATCCCACAGGAGAGAAATAAACATGGATATACTATTTCTCTTTACTATGGTGATAGCGATGATGCTGATCGGTGTACCGATCGCTATCGCACTGGGTCTCTCGAGTATCATTTTTCTGTTTATCCATTCCGATGCATCGCTTGCCTCGGTCGCACAGACACTGTTTTCTGCCTTTGAAGGGCACTACACACTACTGGCCATCCCGTTCTTCATTCTGGCATCCAGTTTCATGTCTACGGGGGGTGTGGCACGACGAATCATCCGCTTTGCGATTGCTGTCGTTGGCTGGTTCCCTGGTGGTCTGGCTATGGCGTCCGTGTTTGCCTGTATGATGTTTGCGGCTCTCTCCGGTTCATCTCCCGCTACCGTGGTAGCGATTGGTAGTATCGTTATTGCCGGTATGGTAAAGGCGGGTTACACCAAAGAGTTTGCGGCTGGTGTTATCTGTAATGCGGGCACATTGGGTATTCTGATTCCGCCCTCGATCGTGATGGTGGTCTATGCCGCTGCAACCGATGTATCGGTAGGCCGTATGTTCCTGGCCGGTGTTATCCCTGGCACCCTGGCAGGTGTGATGCTGATGATTGGTATCTATATCGCCGCCCGGGTAAAGGGTCTGCCCGCGCAACCTTTTGCTGGTTGGGGTGAGGTATTCGATTCTGCCAAAGATGCCGGTTGGGGTCTGATGCTGATTGTCATTATCCTGGGTGGTATCTACGGTGGCATCTTCACTCCGACCGAAGCGGCCGCCGTTGCTGCCGTCTATGCCTTCATTATCGCCAACTTTATCTACAAGGACATGGGACCGCTGGCCGACAAAACCAAAGGCAATTTCTTTATCGCCCTGGTTACTGTCTTCTGGCACAAAGACACCAAACATACCCTGTATGATGCGGGCAAGCTCACCATCATGCTGCTGTTTATCATCGCCAATGCGCTGATCCTCAAGCACGTACTGACAGAAGAGCGTATTCCGCAAATGATTACCGAGGCCATGCTTTCTGCCGGCTTTGGGCCTATTATGTTCCTGATTGTGGTTAACATACTGCTACTGATCGGCGGTCAGTTCATGGAACCTTCAGGCCTGCTAATCATTGTGGCACCTTTGGTATTCCCCATTGCCATGACCCTGGGTATTGATCCCATTCATCTGGGTATTATCATGGTGGTGAACATGGAGATAGGCATGATCACACCACCAGTAGGTCTCAACTTGTTTGTTACTGCTGGTGTTGCCCACATGTCGATGATGCGTATTGTTAAAGCCGCTGCCCCTTGGCTTGGCATCATGTTCCTGTTCCTGATCATTGTGACCTATGTACCCTGGATCTCAACCTGGTTACCCACAATGATGATGGGACCGGAGATCATCACGAAGTAGCTGTAGAAGCAGAGCGCAGGCAGATCAATGCCTGCGCTTTTCAATAAAACATTTGAGATTGAAACGATGAGCATTCCAACACTGAAGACCATCCTCTACGCTACTGACCTGGGTAAAAACATGCGCCCGGCATTTCGTCATGCCATCGGTCTTGCACAGCAGTATCAAGCCAAAATTATTATGCTGCATGTTGCTGAACCGATTGGCAACACCGGCATGGCAGTACTGGAGCTTTATGTACCCGACATGTCTGATGACTTTGAGAACGAAGAGCTCCGCACCATTCTGAATAAAATGGAGCAGCGTCTGGAAGAGTTTTACATGGAAGAGCTGGGTGAAGATTCTGATCTGGTTTCAGATGTAACCGTTGTCACAGGACGGCCTGCTGAAGAGATCAAAAAATTTGCTACGGCTCACAATGTAGACCTGATTGTGATGGGCACCCACACCAATCCCAGTTTAGGTGCTGTACTATTAGGATCTACCGCACGCAAGCTGATTAATATTAGCGATCGTCCTGTTTTAGTTGTCCCTGTTTCCAAGTAGATTCATACGCAAGAGTTAACCTTTGGCAAAGGGAAAAAAAGCGCGGACTGCATTAGCAACCGCGCTTTTTATTGTGCGTGAATTTGTGTAGAGCGGCTATTTATATTCACTCTTATCCAGGCCGAATTTTTTCATTTTGTCATATAGTGTTTTTCTTGGGACACCCAAGGTAGCCATTGTCTCTTTAATATTACCTTTGTGATTTTCCAATGCCTGAGCAATGATGCTTTTTTCAAAGCACTCTACCTGTTCTGGTAAAGTGATGGTTGAAGTACCCTCTGTCCCGTGCATCAGCTGTTCCAGGTCAAAGCCACAGCTCTCACCCAGTAACACATAGCGCTCTGCCACATTACGCAGTTCACGCACATTGCCTGGCCAGGAGTGCGTTAACAGGACACGTATTTGATCGGCCGAAGGGGCAGGGGCTTCCCGAAGATAGCGTGCATTTGCCACCAACAGAAAATGATGGAACAGGAGAGGAATATCATCGAGACGTTCACGCAGCGGTGGAATATCTATCGTTACCACATTAAGCCGATAATAGAGATCTTCACGAAAGGTGCCGGCATCAGCGGCTTCTCGTAAATCGATCTTAACGGCTGCCACTACACACATATCCAGTGGAATTACTTCATTCGAACCAATTCGCTCAATCGCTCTCTCCTGAAGAACACGCAATAATCGGACTTGAACAGCTAACGGCATACTCTCGATTTCATCCAGAAAAAGAGTTCCGCCATTGGCGTGTTCAAATTTGCCGATTCTTCTCTCTTTTGCTCCAGTGAATGCACCTGCTTCATGTCCAAACAGTTCACTCTCAATCAAATTTTCCGGTACAGCTCCACAGTTCACTGCTACAAAATTATTATTGCCGCGACCGGATGACTCATGCAGCGAACGGGCAACAAGCTCTTTACCTGTGCCGGTTTCACCAACAATTAAAATGTCAGCACCTGTATTTGCCACACTGGCAATTGTGGCACGTAACCGTTGTACCACGGGTGTTTTTCCAATAATACGTGGGCCCGGAACACTTTGTGTTTCAAGCTCTTGCCGCAGCGTTCTATTTTCAAGCGTCAGGGCCCGCTTATCCAGTGCACGTCGAACGGTCTCGATCAGTTTCTCAGACGCAAAGGGCTTTTCAATAAAGTCGTAGGCACCATCCTGAATGGCACTGACCGCCATGGTAATGTCACCATGCCCCGTCACCAGAATAATCGGTATATCACGATCGATAGTTAAGGCCTTGGATAAAAAGGTTAGCCCGTCCATGCCGGGCATTTTGATATCACAGACGACTATGCCATTCCACTCCAGAGACAATAGTGGCAACACTTTTTCGGCACCGTTGAAACTTTGGACATCAAAACCGGCCAGCTCAAGCGTTTGCTGATTGGCCATGCGTATAT
>JAPHUE010000092.1 GCA_026196795.1 Sedimenticola sp. | reverse complement strand
CAGAGCGCCTGTTCAACAGCGATGACGGCCGCTTCTACTCGGGAGTGTACATTGAGTTTACGCAAGATTGATTTCACGTGCAGTTTTACTGTGCCATCTGATATACCGAGGTTACGGGCAATCACTTTATTGCTCTGGCCATCGGCCAACAGGCAGAGGATCTCACCCTCTCTTGGTGTGAGATCGGCAAAGATATCACGGGTAGCGGGTTCTTGCGTTTCGCCTTGTACCGCCTTGGCGAGAACCCCCATTAACTCTGGAGCAACGATGGTGGCACCACCCACAATGGCACGCAGCGCGTTTATCAGCTCATCTGGCTCCATGTCTTTTAGCAGGTAACCTTGCGCGCCACCCTGTAGTGAGTTGATCACATCACTCTCTTCCCGGCTGGTGGTGAGCATGGCGATCGGCATTGTGAGACCTTTGCCTCTCAGCACGGCAAGCACCTCTATACCCGTCATATCCGGCATGCGCATATCCAGTAGCACCACATCGGGTTTATCACTAGCGGCCAGCTCTATCCCTTCTTCACAGTTACCAAAGGCACCTATGACATTGATACCCCGGCGTTGCAATAACTCCTGGAGTCCTATACGAAACAGGGCATGATCATCGATAAGCAGGATACGCATTAATGGGTCTCTTTTTGATCACTCTTGCGGGGATTCATCCCAGGATTGTAGGTTAGCTCCACCCGTGTTCCTTCGCCAGGCTCACTCTCTATTTTGATCTCCGCACCGACCCTGCGGGCGCGCTCTTCCATAATGGTGAGACCGATATGCTCTCCCGGTTTGCCGGGTGGTCGCACATTGTTAAAACCGACACCATCATCCTCTACCAGTAGCCGATATTCACCTTCCGGATTACAGGTGAGTAGTACACGTACGGTATGCGCCCGGGCGTGTTTTCGAATATTCGCCAGGCTCTCCTGGACAATACGCAATAGCTGCATCTCTTCACTGGCGCCCATATTGACCTGACGACAACCAGACTGGAAGAAGATTGAGACCCCGGTGTCTTGCTTGAAACGCTGCGCCATTTTCTCCAGCGCCAGAATCAGTCCACGCTGATCAACCGGAGCCAGGAAACTGTTGAGCAACTCACGCAACTCGGTATGCGCTTCATCCAATCCGTTTTTGATCCGTTCCAGTTCAGCGCGGGCGGGGGACGGATCAACTGTCTCCTGCTCCAGCGTCTCATCCAACATGCGCACTTGGAAACGGAGACTTGCCAGTGTCTGAGCCAGTGAATCATGCAGCTCATGAGCCAGCGCAGTGCGCTCTTCGATAATGGAGAGTCTACGGGCCTCTTCATCTGAGCGGTGTTTGGCAATGGCAATACCCAGATGGCTACCGATGGTCGAGAGCAGATCAAACATCTCTTCCCGCCCTTCCAGGGCCGGCTTTTTAATGTAGATACGATACAACCCCAGTACATCACCATGAAACTTTACCGGGATGGTAATCTGCTCCAGCTCTTCACTACTGTACATATGGCGGTTATTACGCTTTGAACAGAGGTTCGCATCATGCTCACAGAGCACATCACCACTTGAGAGTGTCTTGCCACATTGACAGAGCGACACGGGCAACTGTTCACTCTCGGTCAGTAACTGGTCATCAGGACCCACACTGCCCACCAGACGCATAAGCCCTTCAGGGGTGGTCAGTTGCACCGTTGCACTGACACCGTGCACCATCTCTTTCAGGATACGCAGAAAACGCATCAGCAGATCATCCATGTCATCGATCTGATTGATACTGGCAGCCACATCGTAGAGCGCCTTGAGACCGGTGGTCTGTTGCGCCAGCCGGCGTGTTTGTCGCGCCACCCGGTTATCCATATCTTCGTATAGATCGATCAGTTCACTGCTGAGGCTGTCCAGATCCCGTGCCAGCGGCCCCAACACACCCACATCATCAAATATCAGTGTGGTCCAGGGCTCTCCCTGACAGACATCCCCCACCGCCCTTTCTAACTGAACCAGTGGCGCCAGCAGACGATTACGCAAGCGGTTCACGCCCAGAACAAAGGCAGCAATGGCGACCAGAATTGAGAACAGCAACAGGATGCCAATGGTGCCAGACTCTCCGCCACGCACAAACCAAAAGACCAACAAGAGATTGAACAGCAGGGTAACAGCCAGTGTAATCAGTGGCCCGATCAGACGTGCGGCCACCAGCACCTGGAGATAGGGATAACGCCCCGCAATGGTCAGCAATAGCCCGCCAGCCTCCGACGAGGCAGAACGAGTCAGCTTTTCATCGTTCGTCAGGACCTTACTCATGGCTTACCCTATCCGGATGCGAAGAGTGATGGATTATCAGTCTGTATTCGTAATTGCTAATTTACCATGAAACCATCATAAATGTACGAAATAGCATACAGGGGAATTACGCGTGATCGGGTAACTCACGGAGTGCCGCGATAGCCTGTAGCTGCCGCTCTCTAAGTTCCCGACCCAATTCCGAGCCTTGGAAGCCCTCGTTATTGAGTGCCGATGGAGAGATGGACTCCTTGGCCTGGTTCGCTTGATTCAGCCAATCCGAAATCCCATCGCCCAGTTCCGGCCAAAGCACTTGCCCCAGAAGCAACAGACGACTGAGTCGCTCCGGGTGTTGTTGCGCCCGACTTCTGATCAGCAGATCCAGTGTAGCGGCCGCATCCTGCTGCGCTGCTGGAGGAAAGAAGCGAGCCGCCCCTTGCAACAGATCCAGAAGATCAAGATAGTCACGCTTAACAGGCAGACTGCGTGTTAACCAGCGACTCCCCCCCGGTCCCTGACAGATCTCATAAAACAGGGCTACAAAACGCACCATGGGCTCAGCATCCAGAGCCACTGCCCGTTTCAACGCCTTGATGGGCGGACTGACCTCATTATCGCCATGGGGTTGCTCTGTGCCCATTGCTTCGGCCAGTTTGGGCAGCAAGGTAGCCAGAGCACCACAGCGATGCAGAATTTCAAAGAAGCGCCAGGGTTCAGGCTCCGCCATTGCACGCGCCATCTCCTGCCAGACCCGTTCCCGTTTCAGGGTAGCCAGCTCGTCCGTGGTGGCCATCTGTTTCATCAGGCCAAAGGTGTCATGAGAAAGGGAGAAGCCGTATTTGGAAAACCGGGCAATAAACCGGGCACCACGAAGTAGCCGCACGGGGTCCTCTTCAAAGGCTGGGGTGATGTGGCGCAGCCGGCGCTGTTCGAGATCTTCCAGTCCTCCGACTCGATCAATCAACTCGCCCTGCTCATCTTCCACCAGGGCATTGATGGTGAAATCACGCCGTTGCAGATCTTCATCCAGAGTCACATCGGGACCGTATTCCACGCTGAAACCTTTGTAGCCAGGTGCGGTCTTGGTCTCCCTGCGGGCCAGGGCATACTCTTCCCCTGTTTCAGGGTGGAGAAAGACGGGAAACAGTCCATCGGCCTTGGTATAGCCCAGCTTCAGCATTACTTCTTCTGTTGCGCCAACCACCAGCCAATCCCGATCCTTCACCGGGATATTTAACAAACGATCCCGCACGGCACCGCCAACCAGGTATATTTTCATGCGCCACCTCCCTTTGCCGTACCCTGCGTCCGTGATGATTGTCTATCCTGCCAATTCCTCATTCCGTCTGCTCCAGTTGCATCTGTCGCTCCTCTTGTTGCAGCAGCCACATGTCACGATAAACCCCACCCTGCGCTAGCAATTGGCGATGGTTGCCCTGTTCGATAATTCGACCGCCATCCATGACCAGTATCTGGTCCGCATCCACGACGGTTGAGAGTCGATGGGCGATCACCAGCGTGGTGTAGTTCTCTGCTACCTCTTGCATGGTTTCAAGAATCGCCTGCTCGGTCTGGGTATCCAGTGATGAGGTAGCCTCATCAAATACCAGTATCCGGGGCCGCTTCAGGATGGCGCGGGCAATGGCGATTCGCTGTTTTTCTCCACCCGAGAGTTTTAACCCCCGCTCACCAACGAGGGTTTGATAACCTTGCGGTAGTGATTCAATGAATTCACCTATATGGGCCATAGCGGCCGCCGCTTCAATCTCTTGCTGGGTCGCATCCGTTCGCCCATAGGCCAGATTGTAGTAGATGGTGTTATTGAACAGCACGGTATCCTGCGGCACCACGCCGATCACCTGCCGTAGGCTCTCTTGGGTCACCTCACGCACATCCTGCCCATCAATCAGGACCGCACCTGCGTTCACATCATAAAAACGGAACAGCAGCCGGGAGAGGGTCGACTTACCCGCCCCACTGTGACCCACCACCGCCAGCTTCTCGCTGGGGCGAATGGTGAAATCAACGTCCTGCAGGATTTTTCGTTCCGGCACATACGAGAAATCGACATGGCTGAATTTCACCTCTCCCGCTTTCAACACCATCACAGGCGCATTCGGGCGATCCTGTATCTCGGGCTCTTCTTCCATGAGTTTAAAAATCAGATCCATATCGGCCAGGGAGTATTTGATCTGTCGATAGACCATACCGAGGAAGTTGAGCGGTATGAAAAGCTGCAACAGAAAGGCATTCACCAAGACCAGATCACCAATCGACATACTGCCATCGACCACACCACCGGCCGCAAAAAACATGATGGCGGTTACACCCAGCCCAATGATCGCACCCTGCCCAAAGTTGAGTATGGACATGGAACTCTGGCTTTTGACCGCGGCCTCCTCCCACTCGTCCAGCGTGCTGTCAAAACGTTCCAGCTCCAACTGCTCATTGCCAAAATACTTAACCGTCTCGTAATTAATGAGGCTGTCAATCGCCCGTGAGTTGGATTGGGATTCCAGGCGATTCATGGTGTGGCGATAATCCATCCGCCACTCGGTCACGGCAAAGGTAAAGGCGATGTATACAGCAACTGTACCGAAGGTAATCAGGGTAAAAATCAGGTCATAATTGGCAAGCAGGATCACCGCTACCAGACTAAATTCCACCACCATCGGTATGATGCTGAAGACCATATAATTCAGGATTGAGCTAACACTGCGGGTACCCCGATCAAGATCCCGACTGATGGCACCGGTCTGTCTACCCAGATGAAAACTGAGTGAGAGTTGATGCAGGTGGGTCATCACCTCCGTCGCCAGACGACGCATGGCATGATAGCGAACCCGTGCAAAGACGATATCTCGCAACTCATTGAAAAGGGTACTGCTGACACGTAACGCGCCATAGGCCAGCAACAGGGCAACCGGTAGTACCAGCAGGGTCTCGCGATGGTTTTCCATACCATCCACAATCCCTTTCAAGACCAGAGGTATGCCTACGTTGGTCACCTTGGCCATGATAAGACAAGCCAGAGCAATCATCGCCCGCCCCCGGTAATTCCAGAGGTAGGGAAGCATGTTTCTGAGGTTTTGCCAGTCACGGCGATCACTGTGAGGACGCGTTTGGGCTTGACGAGTGTGTGCCATATAGAGAGACTGTATTATAATTTACTTAAATAGGTTGGAATTCTAGCCAGGTTCCAGGATCAACAGGTATGACACAAGATTGCAGTTACAACGAACTCTACCCCCTTCAGGTTCTGGATGACAGTATGGAACCTGAGTTCCCGGTCAAATGCATCATCGTGATAGAGCCTTCCGAGGTCTGCGCCTCAGGCGCCTATGTCATTATCAGTGTTGAAGGTGAACGACTGTTTCGCCAACTGATCCGCGATGACTCAGGACGGCAGAAACTGGTCCCGCTCAACCCGCAATACCCTACCATACCCCTTACCGAGACCAACCATAAGATTGAAGGGGTGATTGTTCAACGCAACATCCGGCGCAAGATCAAACACTACAAGCCCTACGAAGAGAACAGTCATCTGGCCAGCTGAGCCGGGTCAGGCAGAGAGCCCCGCCTCCAGCTCTTTCCAGAGTTCAGCATAGGCAAGTCCTGCCGGACTGCGGGGGGCAAAGCTGCCCAATGGGGCCCGATGAAAGCCCATGCGCTCCACATCGCTGGCATAGGGTATCGGGGTCTGCAGCATTTCTGGAAACTGATTCGGCAAATTTTCCAACATCTCCATATGCATCTTCTTGCGACGATCCAGCATCGAGAAGAAGGGCATGCGCTTTACATCCATCACCTTGTGCCCATCCAGAAACTCTACCAACTGTTCATAGGTTCGCATGGAGAGCGTGGTGGGTATGGTCGGCACCATCAGGGCATCTGCCGCCCGAAAGATATTCTCTGACACCAGAGAGATACTGGGAGGGCAGTCGAGGAAGACACGGTCATACTCCATGGAGAGCGGCCGCATCAGTTTTAACAGCTGTTTGACCGGGCCTTTGGTCTCTCCCAGCATCAGGTCCATATTCCGGTAAGAGAAGTCCGCCGGTAACAGATCCAGGTTTTCGAAATCACTCCCCTTGATCAGCTCATCCAGCTCCCGTTTGCCCTTGATCATCTTGCGACCACCGCCCTTGACGCGGGGTTTGATGCGAAAGTAGTAGCTGGCCGCCCCCTGTGGATCCAGGTCCCAGACCAACGTGCGATAACCCGCCTGCGCTGAAAGATAGGCCAGATTGACCGCAGCAGCCGTCTTGCCCACACCGCCCTTGATGTTATAGACGCCAATTATCCTCATGATTTTGCTCCACCCGCTTTGGCGTTCTGTTTGCTCGCACCAAATAACCGT
>JAPHUE010000272.1 GCA_026196795.1 Sedimenticola sp. | reverse complement strand
TCTCGATGACTCGGGCGCCATCACCATCCATCACTGCTACGCAGGAGTTGGTTGTGCCCAGATCGATTCCGATGATCTTTCCCATTGTTTGTCTCTCCGCTTAACTGTTTCTTAAATGATTTACAAAATTTGTGTTTCGGTTGTTATCACAGATGGGGATAACCCCGTACTTTTCAAGGTCAGATCGATTAGTCTGACGATTCCGCTTCTGCCTGGGATACCATGACCATAGCTGGACGGACCAGACGACCATTCAGCGTGTACCCTTTCTGAACAACCACCACCACGGTATTAGGTGGTACATCGCCCCGTGGCATCATGCTCATAGCCTGATGCAGTTCCGGATCAAAGGGTTCACCCTCAGGGTTAATCTGCGCCACATTAAACTTCTCCATGCTGTCGCAGAGGAGTTTCAGTGTCAGCTCGGTACCTTCGCGCAAATGATCTATCGTGGCGTTCTCATCAGTGGCCGCAGCCAGTCCCATCTCCAGACTGTCACGCACAGGAAGCAGCTCATTAACAAAGCGCTCCAAGGCAAATTTATGGGCATTTTCAAGATCCCGTTCCTGACGCTTGCGCAAGTTATCCATCTGGGCCTGGGTGCGTACCAGCTGATCCCAATGTGAGTCAGCCTTGGCTCTTGCATCTTCAAGTAACAGCGTTAACTCTTCAGGAGTCTGCGCTTCAGCCGCTGTCTGCTCTGATGCCGTTTCCACCTCACCAGTGACTTCGACAGTCTCTTCAGCAACGCTTTGATCGCTGGCCTGGTCCTGATCTTTACTCATCCTGTTTCCTCTAACTTTTTGATATCACAAACAATTCACAAACAAACTGCCCTTTAGGCCGCTTGATTGTCATAGCAATTCCTGATTAATCACCACAATCTGGGGATGGTTACCGCGGTTTCAAGCCAAACAGGCTAATTATTTATCCTTACGAGACTGCATGGCAGAACTCAGCAGTTTGGCCGTAATGTCTACAATGGGGATAACCCGGTCATAGGCCATGCGCGTGGGCCCCACAACACCCAGTACACCCGCCACCTGGCTATCAAGTTGATAAGAAGCAGTGACCAGACTGCACTGATCCAACGGCTTGTAGCCTGACTCCTCACCAATGAACAGCTGCACACCTTCAGCCATCATCGAGCCGTCCAGAAGATGCAATATTTCATGCTTTTCTGTAAATGAATCAAACAGTTCCCGCAGTTTGTTAATCTGAGAGAAATCATTGAAATCCATTAGATTGGTCTGTCCCGCCATCACATAATCATCGGCACCAATTTCCGGATCAATAACCTGCTCTGCCATCTCTAGCGCCTGCGCCATGATCTGGTTCATATCCGTGCGCTCCTGCTCCATCTCCTTGACCAACCGCTGATGCATCTCTTCCATCGATGAGCCGGTATAGTTCTGATTCAGAATATTGGCAAACTCAACCAACTGGGAAGGCGTATAACTTTTACGCACATCAATCACACGGTTATGCACTTCACCTTCCGTGGTCACCAGAATGGTCAGCAGACGTTTACTGGATAAAGGCAAGAATTCAATCTGCCGGAAGGTCAGCTGTTTTCGACGGGGAATCATGACCAGACCCGCCATATGAGTCAAACGGGAGAGCAACTTGGAAGCGGAGTCCACAATGATCTTGGGGTCTGATGAGCTGAACAGACCCGTTTCCAGTTGTTGAATCTTACCCGCCTCAAGCGGCTTGAGCGTCACCAGCGTATCGACAAACATCCGATAGCCGGAAACTGTCGGAATGCGTCCTGCCGAGGTATGCGGTGAGGAGACCAGTCCAAGCTCTTCAAGATCCGACATAACATTGCGAATGGTGGCCGGGCTGAGATCAAGGCCAGAATCACGGGACAGCGTCCTGGAACCGACGGGTTCACCATCCTGGATATAGCGCTCAATTAAGACTTTTAACAGGTGCTGCGCTCTTTCGTTAACCGACAGTTCGTTTGACGTCTTCTTTAATGTCACACCTACCTCTCTGAAACGCCGCACCCATGCCCGATAATAGCAGGCAACCATGCTTTAGCACTCTGATTAATTGAGTGCTAAAGAGTAGGATTATCATTTTGACCCATGGCAGTGTCAAGAATGGATCATAGATAACCGAAAGCGCATGCTATCTGTTGGCTGGTTTACAGCGCCATGTTAAGTTTCATACTTCAACTTCAAACACAAGTAGACTAAAACGCCCATGCCGCAAAAATTCGACACAATCGGCCTGATTGGAAAACACGGTGACGTATCACCCCGTGAAACACTGATTGAGCTTGGGCGCTTTCTGACGGGGCGCGGACATCGGGTCTTGCTGGAAGAGAGCACTGCCAGCCGGGTACCCAATCACAAGATGATTGCCGCATCACTGGATGAGTTGGGTGTTGAATCCGACCTGGCCATTGTCGTCGGTGGTGACGGCACACTGCTGCACACCGCCAGAAGCCTTGCTGACTATGAAGTCCCCCTACTGGGCATTAACCTGGGCCGTCTCGGGTTCCTGGCCGATGTATCACCCAAAGATATGCTCACCACCCTGGAGCAGATCTTTTCCGGCGAATACCGCGAGGAGTCCCGCTTTCTGTTGAGCGCTGAGATTGACGGGGTATGTCACACCGCCTTCAATGATGTCGTCGTACATAAGTGGAATATTGCCCGGATGATTGAGTTTGAGACCTATATCGACGGCAGCTTCGTCAATGTCCAACGGTCTGATGGCATTATTATCTCAACCCCGACCGGCTCCACCGCCTATGCCCTATCCGGCGGTGGCCCCCTGCTGCATACTGACCTCAACGCCACGCTACTGGTGCCTATCTGCCCGCATACGCTGAGTAACCGCCCTATCGTGGTAGATGGTGACAGTGAGATAGAGATCGTCGTCTGTGACCCCGCCGAGAACGTCCATCTTCGGGTCACCTGTGACGGCCAGACCAGTCTGCCACTGCAGGGTGATCGGGTCACAATTCGAAAGCATATCAACCCGGTGCGCCTGATCCACCCGATCAATCATGATCACTTCTATATCCTTCGCACCAAGTTGGGTTGGAGTGAACACAACACCACTCCCAGAGATAAATAAATACTGATGTTGCAGCAGATCAATATCAAAGACCTGGCAATTGTCAGCACACTGGAGGTAGCCCTCCATTCCGGCATGACCGTACTGACCGGCGAGACCGGCGCAGGCAAATCCATTCTGGTCGATGCATTGGGGCTGATCCTGGGTGATCGTGCCGATAACGACATGATCCGCACCGGCTGTGACCGGGCAGAGATCACAGCCATATTTGATACAAGCGATCTGCCGGCGGTTAATAGCTGGCTGACAGAGCATGCCCTGGACGATGACAACCAATGCATCATGCGCCGGGTACTAACACGCAACGGTAGCTCCCGCGCCTTTATCAATGGCTCCCCTGCGCCCCTCAAATCGCTGCAGCAACTGGGAGAGCAACTGGTCGACATCCATGGTCAGCATGCCCACCAGTCCCTGTTACGTCGCGAACATCAACGCCAGCTATTGGATGAGTTTGCCGCCCATAGCGCGCTCTGCCAGAAGACCGCAACCAGCTTTCATGCCTGGCACCAGGCAGAACAGAAATTGACCTCACTTCAAGAGAGTGCTCAGGAACGGGGCGCACGTATCGATCTGTTGCGCTACCAGCTAAATGAACTGACCACCCTTCAATTGGGTGAAAACGAACTGACTGATTTGTCACAAGAACATAGCCTGCTCAGCAATTCCGGACGCATTATCGAACAGTGCAACAGCGCACTGAACAATCTGGATGACGATGAAAACGCGGCGCTGTCACGAATCAACCATGCCCATCAGGCACTGCTGGAGTTCAGCGATCTGGACCCGGGCATAAAAGAGACCTGCGAACTGCTGGACAACGCATCCATACAGATCAGCGAAGCCCTCTCCAGCCTGCGGCACTACACAGATAATCTGGAGCTGGACCCCAGTCGACTGGACTATCTTGACCGACGTCTGCAGGCAATACACGACATTGCCCGCAAATACCGTGTCAAGCCTGAAGCACTCCCCGCGCTCTTGCTCCAACACCAACAAGAGCTCGATGAGATGGACTATGCCGATACGCACCTCGCTGAATTGGAAGAAGAGGTTAATCAGCTACGTGAGAACTATTTCAAACAGGCTCGATCACTCAGCAAAGCCAGACACAAAGCAGCGAAGAAGCTGGGCCAGCAGGTCACCGAGGGCATGCTCTCATTAGGGATGCCCAATGGGCGTTTAGTGGTGGAACTTGAGACGCTGGCCGATGAAAAGGCATCAGCACAGGGCATAGATCGCATCGAATTTCTGGTGACTGCCAATCCAGGACACCCACCAAGACCCCTGATTAAAGTGGCCTCAGGTGGCGAATTGTCCCGTATCAGTCTGGCCATCCAGGTCGCTACCGCCAGCTGCACCCAGGTTCCCACCCTCATATTCGATGAGGTGGATGTCGGTATTGGCGGCGGAACCGCCGAGATTGTCGGCCGCATGCTGCGGGCACTCGGCACAACACAGCAGGTGCTTTGTGTCACCCACCTGCCTCAGGTCGCCTCTCAGGGCAATCATCATCTCCGTGTAGAGAAAGGCACCCAGGGTGCTGATATCAAGACGGCACTCGCTGAATTGGCGGGTGACGCCCGAATTGAAGAGATTGCACGGATGCTGGGGGGTATAAAGATTACCGACCAGACCCTGGCCCATGCCAGGGAGATGATCGAGCAACCGCCAACGGCGGCTTCATAATGCAGGGTTCAGATTGAAAGAAAGATGTAGTGCTTAACCCTTGCGGTCACACTCATCGTCCAGACATTTCCCGTAGATCACCAGATCATGCTCGCTGATCTGAAAACCGAGTTCATCTGCGATCTTCTGCTGTCTCTCTTCAATCGTCTCGTCGACAAACTCCTTTACCCGACCACAGGTGACACAGACGATGTGATCATGGTGTTTGCCTTTATCGAGCTCAAATACGGAATGACCGTCTTCAAAGTGGTGCTTCTCCACCAAACCGGCCTCCTCAAACTGGGTAAGCACCCGGTAGACCGTGGCCAGACCGATATCTTGATCAGCCGCCAGCAGCATCCTGTAGACATCCTCTGCGCTAACATGGCGTTGCTGACTGTTTTCCAGCAATTCTAAAATCTTTACCCGAGGTGCCGTAACCTTCAGGCCTGCATTTCTAATTTCCTGATCTTCCACAACAAATTACCTCAGGTGTTTTCAACGCATGAATCAGGTATCATTCCGGCCATCTAAATCGGGTAACACCTTTTACAACCGGAAAGATTGAATGCAAAAGCTTCTCATCTATTGGGTATGTGGTGCAAGTCTGCTTGCAACCGGCTGTTCCAGCATCAAGGAGGCGAGTAACGCCATACCAGATGCCCTGAACAAGCTTCCCTTGATCCATCGCCCTGACATTCAGCAGGGAAATGTTGTTTCTCAGGAATCAATCAACAAACTAAAACCCGGCATGTCAAAAAGCCAGGTAAGTTATCTGCTTGGCACCCCCATGCTGGTCGACGTATTCCACCAGGACCGGTGGGACTATTACTACAGCATGAAACAGGGGAATGAAGAGCGGGTTCAGCAGCGGGTTGCACTCCACTTCGCAGATGATCGCTTAACCCGTATCGAAGGCGACTATCGCCCCCAATCAGCTACTGAAGAGACCAAAGCCGTGGCTGAAGAGGAGACAGTAATCACTGTGCCCGACTACACCGGTGACCGCAAAGGCATCTTTACCCGAGCGCTGGAATCTGTCGGCATTAATGCTGATGAGTAACGCTGTTTGATCGGCTGGACCATCAGGTTCTGGCCGATCAAATTTTCGCTATCAATTACCTTTCTTAAGTGCCTTACCCTCAGCCGCACGTTTTTTACGCGCTACCTTGGGATCGGCGATTAAGGGTCGATAGATCTCAACCCGGTCGCCGGGATTGAGCACCGCATCAGCCTTGGCTGCTTTACCGAAAATACCAAACTTGGAATTTTCAATATCGATCTCCGGGAAACGCTCCGTAATGCGGGAACGCTCAACCGCCTGACGAACCGTCAGACCCTCCTCAGCGGTAATGGTTAGTATGGCCTGTTCATCCGCCTTCGCGTAGGCGACTTCTACATCAAAATGTTCAATTGTCACGGGCTACCTCATCTGCACGCTTGCAGAATGCATCAACTAATGTGTTGGCAATCTGGCTAAACACCGCACCAAATGCCGAATTGATCAATTTACCAGAAAATTCAAAATCAAGCTCCAGCTCAACCTTACAGGCATCTTCCCGTAAGGCCGTAAAACGCCATTCGCCCTGCAAACTTTTGAAGGGGCCATCTTTTAACTGAATGACAATCCGCTCATAAGGGAATAGCTGATTACAGGTCGAAAAACGTTGACTAATACCGACCCTGGAAACCTCCAACTCCCCACACAACAGATCATTCTCTCTGGAGAGTAGTTTTGTGGATTTACACCAGGGCAGGAACTGCGGATAGGACTCTACGTCATTAATCAGCTCAAACATTTCAGCTGCTGAATGCGCCACCAGGGCACTCTTATGTACTACAGGCAACTATACCACTCCTATCGCCCGTAGAAAGACCAACACAACGGCCACAGGCGTTATAAAACGAATTACAAAATACCATAGCTTGAAACCAATGCCAGCACGCCCTTCAAACTCTTCAACAACAGCGTCGCGGCTCATCACCCAGCCAGCAAACAGTGCTATGGCCAATCCACCCAGTGGCAGAATGATACTCGAAGTAAGGATATCCAGCACATCAAACAGCCCATGACGCTTCAGAACACCACCGAAACTGAAGCTGAACGACCAGCTACTCAATGAAAGAATAGTTACTATACCCAGCAACCAAGCACTAATCCCGGTCCAGATTGCGGCCCGAATCCGGTCAATACCGCGTTTTTCAACCCACCAGGAGACCATCGGCTCAACCAGCGCAATGGCCGAGGTCCAGGCAGCAAACACCAATAGCAGGAAGAATAACGTACCGAAAAAACTGCCCCCTGGCATCTGACCAAAAGCGATAGGCAGGGTCTGGAAGATCAGTCCAGGCCCGTCTCCTGCCGGCAGATCATGGGCGAACACAACTGAGAAGATTGCCAGGCCGGCCAACAGGCCAACCACCGTATCCAGCAGACCCACCAGGATAGACGTTTTGGCAATAGATATTCCTTTTGGGAGGTAGGCACCATAGACCATCATGGCACCCATACCGACACTGAGGGTGAAAAAGGCGTGACCCAGTGCGGTTAATAATGCATTGGGCGTCAACTTACTGAAATCACTATTGAACATAAAGGCGTAGGCTTGGGCGAAATCGCCCTGACGCCAGGCATAGGCCACCAGCACCACCAGCATGAAAAGCAGCAGTGGCATAAGAATCCTGGCCGCCTGTTCAAGACCCTTTGTAACGCCGCGTGACACCACTTTAATGGTCATAACCATGAATATGGTATGCCAGGCCAGCAGACGCTCGGGATCCAGCACCAGCTGAGTGAAAATACTACTCGCGCCCTCGGCCGTAACAAGCATCAGCGAGCCACTCACCATACGAACCAGATAGGCCAGCGTCCAACCCGCTATTACGCTGTAATAAGAGAGGATAATAAGGCCAGCCAACATCCCGGCCCAACCCGCCAGCTTCCAGGCGCTGCTTGCACCTGCCTCGGCTGCCACGGATTGCCAACTAAAAACGGGACTTTGTCGACCACGACGACCGATCAACACCTCGGCCATCATAATGGGTATACCCACCAGAGCCAGACAGAGCAGATAGACCAGCACAAACGCACCACCGCCATTTTCGCCGGTGATGTAAGGAAACTTCCAGAGATTACCCAGGCCCACAACAGATCCACTTGCCGCCAGAATAAACATCAGGCGAGAAGACCACTGACCATGAATTGATATGCGCTGGGACAAGGAGTCACTCCTCCGCAAGTTCGTTGGCTACCCGGCATCCTATCCATAGCCCTGCCCGGGGACACGGACTTGGCATTTTCAGTGAATTTGTCTGTCAGTACAAGTTAACCGGGACAGATAGAGAGGAATATCACCAATCAGAGACACTATCTTCAATATCAGACTAGCGTCTGCCCCACCCCGTCACATACAATTTAGCCTATGGCAAAGAAATCGAAAAAACAGTCAGGACAAGGCGGATCAACGATCGCGCTGAACAAGAAGGCGCGTCATGAATATTTCATTCAGGATCGCTA
Source organism: Sedimenticola sp. (assembly GCA_026196795.1). Classification (GTDB taxonomy): domain Bacteria; phylum Pseudomonadota; class Gammaproteobacteria; order Chromatiales; family Chromatiaceae; genus Sedimenticola. Next base: position 2,624 of record JAPHUE010000272.1, on the reverse strand, counting down.
TGAAGCCGGCATCGCTCTCCAGGGCTGGGAGATTAAAAGCATTCGCGACGGCCGCGTGCAGATAACCGACAGTTATATCTTCCTCAGAAACGGGGAGGCCTTCCTGGTCGGCACCAACATCACTCCACTGTTAAGTGCCTCAACTCACATCAAGCCCGAACCTATGCGTTCACGTAAACTTTTACTGCATCGTGAAGAGCTGGACAAACTGACCGGTATGGTAGAGCGCAAGGGCTTCACCCTGGTGCCAACCGCACTCTATTGGAAAAAAGGTAAGGTGAAACTGGAAGTGGGTCTCGCGAAAGGCAAACAGCTACACGACAAACGTGAAACAGAAAAGAACCGGGACTGGAACCGAGATAAACAGCGCATCCTCAAGGCGCAATAACAGATCGCAGAGTCCAGATCCATGCTGCGCACAGCGATCACATCATGATCACTGTGCGCAGACAGATTAATACTCTAAATCAGCTGCCACAAAGGGCCTTTTAGGTTTCTTACCCAAAACGCGCCGCATCATATCATTCAAGGTTGCCGGATCGTTATCAAATCCCCCATGCACTTTACTGAGTGTGCGCGGCTCCCTTACAGAGTCCCCCTGACTATAGACAAACTCAAGCCCCGGCACCGCCTGATCGAGCTTTTTACTATAGCGCTGCATACCCAGAATGGGTGCCGGCGTATTCTCTTCAAATGAACGTGAAACAAAATAGAGCAAAGACTTACGATAAGGCCCAACACTGTCATCCAACTCCAGTTTTTCACTGAGGTTATAGACCGTCATTTCATCAATACCGAACTGCCCTGAAGACGTGCCAATAATCGGCTTGTAATGCGTATTAAACAGATCAATCGTTGCGGCCGGCGCCAACAAACTACAGCTGTTAATACGCAGCTTGGGTGCCAACTCCTGAATAGCCGACAACAGATGGGCAATCAGAATCGCCCCCGTGCTGTGACCAACCACATGTAGCTTAAACTTCAGCCCACTCCCCTTACTCAATGAGTCGGTGAAGGCCTTCAAGGTCTGAACGCCGGCACGATTTTCGGAAAAACCACTACTGGCACCAAATTTCATCTCACGCCACAAAGCCCGACCGGCACGTCTGGCCAGCCGTTCCAGCAGGTGATCCCACCAATCACCCACACCCCCTACACGCTCACCCGACCGTTCACCCCGGGTACGTATCACATCTTTCAGCTCTTCCAGAATCCCCGTGTCATACATCACATGAAACGGATATATCCGGTTCGCCTTGAACACATCCCGCATTGCCGCGATGCGTTTAGCCGAATCTTTTGGACTATTTAAACCCCCATGGGCATAAATCAAAAGATGGTCGTATTTCGTGCTCTCCTTGAGTCGTGATGCTGTGGTCTTAATATCATCAAGATTACTCCAGTAACTGCCGGCATCATGAAACTGGCCATCATCAATGTGGACAAAATGACCAGCGATCTTACCCCTGGGCGGCGCACTCCGAGCCACAGGAGAACCATCACGGGCCAGACCGGCTTGAGCACTACCGAGATGCCAGATCTGTGGTGTCGGCAACGCCAGACTCAGCACCCAGGCATCCACCAGATTTTCGTACCAATCCTCATAAAGCCAGAGTGCCGTTCCGTTTTGCCCCCAGCTTTTCCCCCATGAGTTCTGCACCCAAAAACCCTTACTGTTATAACCCACCAGGGCAAACGCATGACCACCGGTTCGATTGTCATTTAAAGGAATCTGACCGCGCTTGATCATGCGCGAACCCCAACCCTCATGCACATTGGCAGAACAGAAGATCGCCCCGGCCTCATTAATCGCCGCATGAAAGTCACTGATCCGATGATTCAACCGATAATAGGCCCCAATGGTATTGGACCGGGCATCCTTGGCCGCCCGCACACTCAGGCTACCCGGTTTGCCGTCCTGATAAGGCCAGTAACTGCTGCGGCAGACCCCCATATTGGCGAACCCTTTAATCGCACCACGACAGGATGAACCTGCATAGTCTTCACCGGGCCACTCATCATGCTTGCGCGCCATCTCATAAAGCATGCGTGCACTCACCTTCACCTTACTGCCCCGTTCCTGGTTCAAAAGATTGATAACCGCCGCCAAACCAAAACCGGTACAGGCACCCTCACTTTTCTGATCCAACGACAATAACGAGCGGGGTTTGGCCATGTAACGCTTTAAAGACATGGGGGGTGGCTGGTACTCCCAATCCCGGTTATCAGGGAGATCAGCCGTTGCAGTCAGTGGATAGCCATCCAACATCGGTGTTTTACTCTTAGCCATGGGTCAATTCCTTTGTCTCGGCAGAAAACCAGCAAGACAGACAAACGCCATCTCACGAATAAAAAGGGTCTGATTTGGGTAAGAGAAGCGTGGTTAAAAGAGGAGCCACTAATTAAAAAGGGCTTCCTTACCCAACATTCTATTTTGTTACAGATAACTATAGCCCACCTTGCAATACATAGCCGCTCAAAAATGAACCCGAAATAAGTAAGGAAAGCACTATTGAAATCAGCCAATCACACCCAATATTAGAGGACATGGAACCAACAGACGCGTTATACTGTCAGTTGGGTTTACCCAGGGGGCGACATGGCTTCGACGTGGGTGATGAAAC
>JAPHUE010000050.1 GCA_026196795.1 Sedimenticola sp. | reverse complement strand
TTTGATGGCGGGTGTTCCCTGATTGACAACGGTCCAGGGGATTAATCCCACCTTACCTTTTGTTTGCCTATCAAGCACTGAAACCAGATTGGCATCGCGCATCGGTGTCAACGGATGATCCCGCATACCAGAATCAGAGAGTAATTGACTGCCGACAAACAGGTGCCCCTGGTAAAGCGTTCGACCATTGGTCGGAAAGGCGGGACAGGCAATGGTAAAATTTTCGCCCATCACTGTCAGCAGAGCCTCAGTAACGGGGCCGATATTTCCAATGTCGGTAGAATCAAATGTTGAACAGTATTTGAAAAAAATCTGCTCTGCGCCCTGTTTTTGCAACCAGTGCAATGCTTCCAGCGATTCAGCGATGGCTTGATGGGTTGGTGCGGTACGTGATTTTAGCGCGATCACCACAGCATCTGTTTCAGTAAGCGTGATGGGCTGTTTTGGGATGCCATTAATCTGCACAACCGACATACCCTGCTTCACCAATGTGCTGGCGAGATCGGTTGCGCCGGTAAAGTCATCAGCAATACAGCCTAGCGCGATCGTCACGATACCTTCTCCACCAGTGGCTCCTGAAGAATATCCAGCAGCGTGTTGGTGCAGTCGGTCATTCCTTGATGACCACCAAACTCCATCGGGCTGAGTCGGCCAGATTCAAATCCTTCATAGACCGCATCATGTAACAAGCTTGCTGCTTCAGCCAACGGTGGGGTGTTATGCCGTTCCGCTAACCATTCGAGCATCATGGCCGCCGATAAAAACATGGCCAAGGGATTGGCCTTATCTTGTCCCATAATATCCGGGGCGCTGCCGTGTGCCGGTTGAAACAGGCCGTGATGATCACCTAGTTCGGCACAAGGCGCCATACCCATGCCGCCGACCAATCCGCCACCAAGATCAGAGATGATATCGCCAAACATATTTTCCATGACTAGCACGTCAAAATCCCAGGGCCTGCGAATCAGGTCCAGTGCTTGCGCGTCAACATAGTTATAGTTGACGGTAATATCAGGATTTAGAAGTGCCCGCTCATTAAAAATTTTGCGGAAGAATGCAAAGGCGCGAAAGACATTGGCTTTGTCAACACAAGTAACTGTACCTTTACCTCCATTTGCTTTGCGTTGACGTGCTACTTTGAAGGCAGTGTCGAACAACTTTTCAGAGACAGGGCGTGTAATACGTAGTGTTTCACGGGCTTCCTGATCATCTATGATCTCTCCACGTCCATGGGTGTAGAAGAGTCCCTCAGTGGATTCGCGAATCACTACAAAATCGATCAAGGCTGATCGGTCATCTAGTAACCGACGGGGAACATTGGGGTAATATTTGACTGGGCGTATACCAGCATAGAGGCCAAACTCATCGCGTATACGCAAATGCGGTGAGATCTCTGTTCCATCTTCGTAACGAATCCCCGGCAGACCTATGGAACCAAGTAAAATGGCATCGGCCTCGCCTATTGCCTTGAAATCTTCATCGCGCATATCAACCCCCGAGCGCTGATAAAGGCCTGCGCCTATCTCGTAGTGGTCATATACCAGATGACAACCAGGGATGCGTTTTTGAAGGGCATTTAGCACGGTCAAACAGGCGGCCATGATCTCCTGGCCGATGCCATCGCCCGGGATGACGGCAATACGCAATTCAGATGTTAACGACATAGAAAACTCCCGAGAGGGGTGAAAAGGTTTTTATTAAGAAGTGCTGTGATACATGACATCAGCGATTACTCTTCACTCTGCTGATTATTCTTTTGGCTGAATCGTCCCAAAATGCTGGCTTTTATTCGTTGATAGAGTGGTAGGCGTGTCAGCACCGTGAGCAATATGACAACGATGAGAAGAATCGCTACAGGTCTTTCAAAAAAGGGCATGAAGCTACCGTCAGATACCATCAGTGCGCGGCGAAGATTCTCATCAGCCATGGGGCCCAGAATGACGCCTATCACCAGTGGAGCAATCGGGTATTCCATCTCTGTCAGGAAGTAGGCGACGATACCAATCGGCACCATCAGGTAGAGGTTAAATATATTGAGTCCCAGAGCATAGGAACCGATAACGCAGAGGACGCCGACAATAGGTAGAAATATGGCTGTCGGAATTTGTAATAATTTGACGACTTGTCGAGCGAGGAAAATACCGTTGATCCACATCGCCAGTGAGGCAAGCAGTAGAATGGCGCAGATTTCAATAAAGAAAGAGGGGTTCTCCAGTCCGATCATGGGGCCAGGTGTCACTCCATGTAACATCAAGGCACCCAATAACATGGCGGCAGGTGGACTGCCAGGAATGCCAAGTGTAAGCAGGGGGATTAGTGCGCCGCCAATGCAAGCGTTATTAGCAGTTTCAGATGAAACAATACCGGCAGGTTCGCCTTTACCAAAGCTTTCAGGGTTTTTAGATGTATTCTTCGCAGTACCGTAGGAGACCCAGCCCGCGATATCTTCACCAACGCCAGGTACCGTGCCAATGCCGATACCGATCATTGCAGAGCGGAAGATGTGTTTCATATTTTTAAGAACAGTACTGAACTCTGGCAGGATACGACCAAACTCTTTTGGTTGAGACAGTTTGATCCGTTCCCTGAGAACTTTAATTATCTGGGGGATGCCAAAGGCACCAATCAGTACCGGAACCACTTCAATGCCGCCATCCAATTCAGGCATGTCAAAGGTGAAGCGCGGAAAAAACTGTAGATGATCACGCCCGATACAGGCCAGTAACAGCCCGAGCAGCCCAGCAATCCAGCCCTTGTAAACCAGGTCTTTGCTGGTTAGCGTGCCACTGATTACAATGCCGAAAACAGCCAGCAGGAAAAATTCATACGAGGTAAATTGCAGGGCGATGCCGGTAATGAGTGGCGCTGCCATGACCAGTGCAATCATACCGATGAATGTGCCAATAAAGGAGGCCGTGGTTGTCAGCCCAAGCGCGCGACCGCCCTCACCCTTTTTGGCTAGTGGATAACCATCCATGGCTGTGGCTGCCGCCGCTGCGGTGCCCGGTATGTTGATCAGAATAGCTGGATAAGATCCGCCATAGATGGCACCCACATACATGCCCAGTAGTGCAATCAGGGCTGTGTTAAGTGACATGCCGTAGGTCAGAGTGGTGAGTAACGCAACACCTAATGTGGCTGTAAGACCCGGTAGTGCACCGAAGATGATACCCAGGAAACTACAGGCAAACAGCAGTAAAATATTTGCGGGTGATGACAGCAGGTTAATAATGGTGCTGAGAAATATTGTAAAATCGTTTAAGAGATCCATGCGACTGACCTGTTAGCTGTTTGGGCGGAAGAGATACTTGACCTGTTCCATCAGATCGATATAGATCCCTTCAGATGGCAGCGGTACTAAAAGACCAAATCTGAAAATCGGACAGAGAATGGCGGGCACAAGAAGGGAAACGAACAGTGCCAGTCGTAATTTTTTAAGATAATCTCCGCTCTCGTTACTCGTTTTTTGGAGTATCAGGAACAAGCTGAATAACCCAAAGGTGGTAAGACCATCGGTCAGCCAGTGAACGGTGGTATCGCCAGAAATATTTCTGATTATCAGAAGAGCGGCTGCAATAAACGTGTAAAAAAGCGTGTTTATAATCAGTACATCTTTTCGTTCAAGGTAATAGCCACTAATAAAGGCAAATAGAAAAAATGCACTGGCTATGTAGAAATCAACAGCAGGGATATAAACGTAGACGAAGGCACTGAAAAAGATGATGACGCCTATGAAACGGACATCTACGCGACCTTGGCGGCTCTGCGTGGCATTTTTTTCTCGCCAAACATTCGACAAACCATGGAAAACAATCGCATTCCCTACCAGCACCAGTGCGAGAACGAGTAGGATTAAGCCAATAATGATTGGGAACAGGGCAGG
>JAPHUE010000213.1 GCA_026196795.1 Sedimenticola sp. | reverse complement strand
ATTCGTTACACCGATCACACCACTACCAAGAATCACAACTTTCATTGCTGTCTGCTCCAAAGATGAATGACCAAAACTGAGGCAAAGAATACGAGAAAGCGGTTGATAGGTGCTTGCTATTTCATCGGTAATTATTGAATAATACGCAATATTATGCGATATATATGATATTTAAGAGTATTTAATATCAATAATGAAACTTGATACTACTGATCGTAAGATACTGAAGGCACTCCAGAATGATGGGCGTCTGACCAATGCTGAGCTTGCAGAGCGTATCAGCCTGTCACCCTCTGCCTGCCTGAGGCGAGTCAAACAGCTCGAGGAGAGTGGAATTATTGACGGCTATGTCATGTTGGTTAATCCGACAGCAATTGGCCGACCGACCACGATATTTGTGGAGATCACGCTGGAGAGTCAGTCTGTACAATGTCAGGAAGCCTTCGAAGCTGCCGTACGGAAAAACCCGGAGATTATGGAGTGCTATCTGATGACTGGCGAAGCAGATTATCTATTGCGTGTAGCCGCTGGTGGTACCACCGATTATGAGCGGCTACACAAGCATCACTTGTCAGCCCTACCCGGTGTGGCCAGAATCAAGACCGCCATTGGTATTCGAACGGTCTGTAAGAGTACGGCCTACCCGGTTGACTGACTCAAACTTTGTCTTATCCAAGGTTTATAGCCCTTGTAAACAGTTTGTAGTAACTATGCATCTGCCCTAAAAGTCTATTAGAGTCGGAACACCAGATAAAACTGAAAAAATAGAGTGACCACATCCTCAGCTATTAAATACGAGCCGTTAAACCGGTGCTTTATTTCATTCCCCTCCTTAAGCTATTTAATGAACAACGGGTTAACACTCTGTCACGTCTTTGGCATCGCTTATATCTACGACTTTCCTAGAGCACACTGATAGGTAGCTGGATTGGTTCTTGCATCATCCTCTGATTTTTAACGTCATGGGAAATACAATGAGCGAGAGAATCATAATGCGAACCGGTGAAGCTTTAGTTGCGGGTGGACCAGCTGGTACTGCAGCAGAGCCAGAGGTAATTATTGGTGAACTTGATGGGCCCTTTGGGACTGCATTCGCCAACCTGCTTGGTGATCAGGTAAAGGGACACTCGCGGGTATTGGCCATCATGAATACCGACATCATGGTTCGTCCTGCCACAATAATGGTCAGCAAAGTCACTGTTAAAAACAGTCGCTATACCAATATTCTGATGGGAACTGTTCAGGGTGCTATTGCCAATGGTGTATTAGATGCGGTGCGGTGTGGCGATATCCCTAAAGAGAAGGCTAATGACTTAGGTATTATCGTATCAGTCTGGCTTAACCCAATGGTGGCAGAGCAGGATGACCTGGATCATCAGGTTTTGTTTGATATTCATCGCAAAGCCACGTCCGAAGCCATTCGTAAGGCGATGCATCATGAGCCCAGTATAGATTGGCTACTAGAAAACCAGGATAAGATTACTCATAAATATTTTCAGATGGGTCTCGAAGGGAAAATCTGAACCAGGATTAACATGTAAAAAGGCAGCATGGATGCAGCCTTTTTATTACACAATTTAATTTTAATCTAGGCAGGATCGTACAATATTTTTTCCAGTACGGTATTCACGGCGATGAAGGCACCTTCTATATAACCACCATGCTGATCCGCCATTTCTGTGCCTGCGAAGTAAACTTTATTTGACCATTGATCGACAGCCATATTAGGCAGCCCATATTCTGGATGGCGGAGGGGTGGTAGAAGGTCGTCATTCGTCGCCGTATAAGGGTCAGTTGACCAGTCCTTCACGGACAGTTTCAACGGTGTGGCGGCTTCTGGGCCATACATGCGTTCTAACTGCTGCTGAACCGCATCAAGCAGTTCCTCTTCACCCATCATTTTTCGCGCTTTGGGGGGATAACCAACAAAACCAAACAAGGCATATGGCCCGTCTACCGCAGGGGAAGCATCATGAATCTCAGTGAGCGGCCCACGATGACTAAAGCCGTCTCCAGACAGCCCATCATGTCGCCAAAAGGGCGACTCATATAGAGCGATCACCTTGGCATGTCCAGCCATCCATGTGGCCGTTCGAATAAATTGATCGGTTAATTTGTCAGATAAAGGCGGGGTAAAGGATAGCGTCCGGGCAATTAAACGTGGTGGCATAGAGATAATGCAGCGCTGTGACTTTATAGTAGCAGCCTGCTCATTCGCACAACGTATAGTGATGCTGTTTTCCTGCTGAATAAGGTGTGTAACCGGTGAACTCAGATGGATACGTTGCATGGGGATGCAGCTAGCGAGGGCATTTATCAGCGCTTGTGTTCCACCCGTGATTCGGTAGGAGCCTTGCATGGCTGATGAATCAGACAATCGCTTAACTTCATTCCCAACAGCCTCTTCAAATAGCATGTCACCGTCTAGATACTGCTCAAAAGTCGTTAAGCCAAGCTCGGTGAGTAGTTGTGCAATTTGCGGTTGGAAATCAGGCCAGACCCAGGAGGGGCCATAATCAAAATATGAACCACTATCTGAATCGGGGTAGCGTTCTCCGTAAATACGACCACCTAATCGATCTCTCGACTCACACAATTGATAGTCGATACCGGCCTGCTCTAAACAGTAGGCCGCATAGAGCCCACTAACACCCCCACCGATAATAAGAATTTCTGTTTCCATTCAGAACAGAATCTCAAAAGATATAATAATTAGCGGCCACAATTTTTTGAAACTCCAGTGCATTATTTAGATATGGTTTAATCGTAAGCAAATAACACACCAAAAAAGAGCAGGACTAATCAGCCACCTACCCTGCGACAGCTTTCTGAATCAGCGGCACCAGTGATTCTGGTAGTTTAAGGGCACCGGAGAGAGCAAACTGCTGAGCATTCGTTGACATCTTTTTCCAGGTTTTACGAACAATATCCAACCACTTCTCTTCATCATACTCAGGATGTTTTTCCACAAACTCGAGCATGTAGTGCTCTATGAACACCAGATCCGCAATATCCTCAAGTAGCTGACTGTCAGGATTCACCTTCAAGGCCTTCTTGCCAACGGCTTTCATGGCGCGCTCAATACTCTCTTCGCTGTAACCCGCCTCAGCCATCAATTTACCTGTTGCCTCGGCATGGAACTTGTAAAGGTTGGTGCGCCATTGGAAATAGCCTTGTCGCCCTTCAGGATAGTCAGTACGGGGAGACATCCAACGCTGAATGTGCTGCCCGCGAATCGCCAGCTTCATGGCATCATCTGTATCGGGTGCGAAACGCTGCAGCATCTCAGACATGCGCTGGGAATAGAGCAGCTCTTTCGGCCACTTTTTTCCATCAACAATAACCAGATTGGGATCAAGACTGTTAGCCTCATCCATCAGCTTTATGGCTTTTTCAAAAATGCTCTGCATATAAATCATCTCACATAGGTGTAAACAGATAATTGTACAGTTAATCCTTATATAATACATGCAGTTACATCCTACATAGACCATTCTGATTCCATGGTAAATCTTAGGTTAGGAAATACGCTCTTGGTCTTAGCCTAATATATTGGTATAGATATACACATACCTAAAAATACCAACCATATAGGATTAAATGTCATATTCAATAGTAAACGCTAAGCCAAATGATTACGCTGCCATTCTCAAGGTCATGGAGCCTTGGAATCTGTATAACGTCCCATCTGCAGAGATGGATGAGCTTGATCGTTCCTGTTTTTTTGTCGACGAAATGTCTAATCAAATCATTGGTGCAGCCGGTTACAAATTGCTTTCTGATACTCAAGGTGAAACGACTATATTACGCGTTTTACCTGGGTTATCTTGTAAAGGTTTCAAAAAAGCCATCCAGAATGCCATGCACTATAGAGATTGTCATACGCAGCATGAGCATACAACGAGCGAAATCTTTCTGTCACGAGCAATAAGGCTAGTAGAAGAGTTACAGCGCCCTATAGCAACACCAGAACAGATTCGTCAGATTATTGGATTAAATCAAGTGAGTGCCCATGAAATCTAATGCGCATAAAGCTGATAAGCATCCATATCTAAAGCTGTCCACGGCACTTTTAGCACTCGTGCTGTTAATTTCTACCCAGTGGCTCTCTGCCAAAGCACTATTTGGCTATTCCGAAACTAAGCAGGATGAACTTGAAGCCGTCACCCATTGGGTTCAATTGCTCATTCGCCATTTAAAGGAAGATACGCCTGAAGGTGACTGCACAAGTCGAGAGTTTAATCGTTGTCATCTGAACAACTGGATGATATTTATTGATCAGATAAAATCCCTACCTAAACAGCAGCAAATAAAGGCAATAAATCAATACGCTAATAAGAAAGAATATGTCATTGATCT
>JAPHUE010000124.1 GCA_026196795.1 Sedimenticola sp. | reverse complement strand
CGCCTATGCCGCCGAGATGGATCCGGATGATTTCACCCGCTGGATCTTCCCCCACCTGTTCCGGTCCCGTATACCGCGCTATGAGGCGATTGCCGAACCGCTGGGTTATACCGTTACCTCTTACGAGGTGAATCAGGTCCGGGATGAAGCCGACTTCCTGGCCCTGCTGGAGCTGGCCATATCACGCAAACAAGAGAACTGATCGGGAGCCATCATGCCACTGGTATCACACAATAACCTGCCGACCTTTGATCGCCTCAGAAACGCAGGGCAGACCGTACTGCAACCGGACCGCGCCAAACACCAGGACATCCGTGAACTGCATATCGGCCTGCTTAACATGATGCCGGATGGGGCTCTGGAGCCCACAGAACGGCAGTTCTTTCAGCTGGTTGGCGAGAGCAATCCGATCGCCCAGTTCTATGTCCACCCCTTTACCCTGGATGAGCTGCCCCGGGGTGAAAAAGCCCGTAAACACATTGACCAGTACTACGAACCGCTGGAGAAGATCCAGGAAGAGGGCCTGGATGCCCTGATTATTACCGGAGCCACCCCGATCCATCCCAATCTCTCTGACGAACCCTTCTGGGATCCGCTGGAGCGGGTAGTAGAGTGGGCCTACAACAACGTCACCTCAACCCTCTGCTCCTGCCTGGCCACTCACGCCGTGCTGGAGGCACGCCACGCCACCAAACGACGGCCGCTGGGATTCAAACGCTGGGGGGTGTTCCCACACCGGGTGGTCGATCGCCACCACCCTTTGACCAATGATGTGAACACCCGGTTCGATGTTCCCCACTCACGGTTTAATGAGATATCACGGCAGCAATTTGAAGAGGCTGGCCTGCATATCCTGGCGGAGAGTGAAGAGGCCGGCGTCCATCTTGCCGTGAGTAATGACCGCTTCCGTATGGTCTATTTCCAGGGACACCCTGAATATGAAACCATCAGCTTGTTGAAAGAGTACAAACGCGAGGTACTGGTCTACGCCGCCGGTAAACGGGACAGTTACCCACCCTTCCCAGACAACTACTTTATGGCGCGCGAGCGGGCCATACTGGACGAGTATCAACTACACCTTGAACGTGCTCTTGCTGACGGGTCTGAACCCCCGGCGTTCCCGGAAGGTTTAATTGCGGATGAGGTAGATAACACCTGGCATGATACGGCCGAGGGTATTGTGGGTAACTGGATGGGTCTGGTTTACCAGATCACCCATAGTGATCGACGTCTGCCCTTTATGGATGGGATCAATCCGGACAACCCACTTAATCTGAAGTGGTAGGAACATCCTCATCGCGATCTTTGAAACAGTCGTGGATCTCTCGCAGTTCGTCTATATGATCAAGTAACGGGGTGACACAGAGCGGATCAAACATGCTGCCTGATTTCTTCTGCAGATAGCTGATCGCCTCTTCAAAACTCCAGGCCGCTTTATAGGAGCGGCGTGTAGTCAGCGCATCCAGCACATCGGCTACTGCCGTAATGCGCCCTTCCAGTGGAATCGCTTCTCCAGCCAACCCGTTCGGATAGCCTGTTCCATCAAATCGTTCATGGTGAGTGCCAATAATATTTTTCAGAATATCAATATGCGCCAGGTGACCCAGGTCAAACTCATCAACGACCGAGTCGATAATCTCCATACCAGAAAGCACATGGATCTTTGCCGTCTCAAACTCTTCCGGACTCAGCTCGCCCCTTTTTAATAGAATATTGTCGGGCACACCGATCTTGCCAATATCATGCATCGGCGCATACTGCAGGACGAACTCAATATACTCATCCGACAGATTTAATTGCGGCGCCAATTTGAAGGCAATGAACTGGGCATAACGTCCGACACGCCTAATATGGCAGGCCGTTTCACTGTCACGTTTAAGCGCCAGATGACGGACTGTATTGAGAGCCCCCCTCAGAATATAGATCGGTGCCAGTTGATTGGTAATAATGGCACTGATCAGTTCGGTATAGACCGCCAGATAACGCACCATGGTTTCGGTAAAATAGTTGGAGCGATCCGCATCAAAAAACAGAAAACCGATCAGATGATCATTTCCGTAGAGCGGCATGGTATAGCTCGAGGCAAAGCCCGCCTCGATCAGCCACTGGGTATGGGCCGACAAGGGCTGCGGCTGATCCCTCAGATCCTGTTTTATGCGAGGAGAGTGCCGCTCAGCCAACGCCTTCAATGAAGGGACATCTGAGAGTTTGGCGCTGTAATTTTGCAGCTGCCGCTGCCCATCACCGCTGTTAATAAAGGTATTCAGATGATCTGTTTCATGATCATAGATGGCAACGGCCAGCCGACTGAGATGAGGCCAACTGCTCCTCAGATCACTGTGCAGATTTACGATACGTTCCCCAACCAAATCCCAACTCATAACCACGCTCTGCCTATACTTATTAACTTACCTACCAGCGATACTCACCAACAGGGGGGCCAGATTCTCTACTACGGATAGAATCACATCCGCTTACTCTCTCTATCGACGCCACTGGCCCAATACTTGAGATATAGCCTAAAAAGGAAACTAATTCCAGTCTTTTGCTTACCCGCCCTGCGCTAAACCAGCCCCTGCTCAGACTCATTTCATGTACTGAGAATTCACCGTGATTTACAGTGTTGAAGCATCTATAGTTTCTGTCATGATCCCTAACAAAGTCTCACAGACTATTCTGTGGAGACTTTACCTGAACTTCAGCGAGCCCCTTAACAGGAACCGATATGCCTGCAAACCGCCTGAGCAAATGTACCAGCCCCTATCTACAACAACACGCCGACAATCCTGTTGATTGGTACCCATGGTGTGAAGAGGCGCTAACCAAGGCCCGAACAGAAGATAAACCGATCCTACTCTCCATCGGTTACTCAGCCTGCCACTGGTGCCACGTCATGGCCCACGAATCGTTCGAGGATCAGGCGACTGCCGAGGTGATGAACCGGCTCTTTATCAACATCAAGGTCGATCGTGAAGAGCGCCCCGATCTCGACAAGGTGTATCAATCTGCCCATCAACTGCTGGCCCAACGCCCAGGCGGTTGGCCGCTGACGGTCTTCCTCACACCCGATGATCAGACACCTTTCTTTGCCGGCACCTACTTTCCTGATGAAGAGCGCCACGGCCTGCCCCCTTTTATTGGTGTTTTGCACAACATCTCCAACGCCTTCCATGAGCAAAGAGCTGATATTAAAGAACAGAACAAGGCCCTGTTACGTGCCATCAGCCAGATCGATCCGATCACCGCAGGCAAGGCGGTCCCACTCGACTCCACGCCCCTGGAGACAGCGCGACAGCAGCTGGCCAGTGGCTTTGATGAGACCAGCGGTGGCTTTGGCAGCGCCCCCAAGTTCCCCCATCCCAGCAGCCTGGAGCAGCTGTTGCGACACTGGGCCGCGACAGGCACTCAAGACCCCCGCTCACTCTATATGGTGGATTTCACCCTGACCCGAATGGCGCTGGGCGGTATCAATGATCAGCTGGCGGGCGGTTTTTGCCGCTACTCGGTGGATGATCTCTGGATGATTCCCCACTTTGAGAAGATGCTCTATGACAACGGCCCTTTATTGGCACTCTATGCCGATCTCTGGCAAGCCACAGGCAAGTCGCTGTTCAAAGAGACCGCGCTGAACACGGCACAGTGGGCCATCAATGAGATGCAATCACCCGAAGGGGGATTCTACTCATCACTGGATGCCGACAGCGAGGGTGAAGAGGGACGCTTCTACGCCTGGGATATAAACGAGATTAAGCCACTGCTGGATAAAGACGAGTATGCTCACTTCAGCCGCTACTATGGACTCGACCAGGAACCCAACTTCGAGGGCAAATGGCACCTGCACTGCCGCTCGGATATCGCCACACTAAACAGCGAGCTCGGCAGTACCTCTGAACAGGCGAGACAGTTGCTTGGACAAGCCAAGCAAAAACTACTGGCACAGCGTTCACTACGCATCAGGCCGGGGCGCGATGAGAAAACCCTCACTACCTGGAACGCCTTGATGATCAAGGGGCTGGCCCGAGCAGGACGCCTGCTGGAAAACCCGGAACTGATCGCTGCCGCACAGCGAGCTGTCGATTTCATCCGGGAAGAACTATGGCAGGATCAGCACCTGTTGGCCTCCTACAAGGATGGAAAAGCCAACTTCAACGGCTATCTGGATGATTACGTCAATCTGATGGATGCCCTGCTGGAACTGCTGCAGGCCGAATGGAACAGCACCACCCTTCAGTTCACACAAGAACTGGCAGAGATACTCCTGGAACGATTTGAAGATAAAGAACAGGGAGGTTTTTTCTTTACCGCCAATGATCACGAACAACTGATCTACCGACCCAAACCCTTTGGGGACGAATCCATTCCGGCTGGCAACGGCATTGCAGCCTTTGTACTGAGTCGCCTCGGACACCTGCTGGGCGAAGCACGTTACATCAAAGCGGCCGAGCGCACCCTGCAGTGCGGCTGGGAGCAACTCAAGCAGTACCCCCATGCTTACTGCACCCTGCTGAAATCATTGGATGAGTTGCTCACACCTACGGAAATTATCATATTGCGGGGTGAGGCGAATGCGCTCACGGCCTGGCACAAACGGGCCAATCAACACTACGCACCCCGCCGGATGACACTTGCCATACCCAGCTCAATCAACGATCTGCCAGAGGCCCTGGCACTCAAACAACCACACGGTGACTGTATTGCCTATCACTGTCGCGGCACACACTGTGATGCACCCATACAGTCACTCGACCAGCTCGATGCAGCCCTAAGCCACAGTGAAGCCCACCCCAGCCAGGCCGACCAGCAGTTTGATGGGGCCGTCGGCTCATTCAAGCGATTTAGGGAGTAATCCATAAGCACCGCCCTGTAACCGGGTTCTCCTGAAAAAAAGATGGAATAAAACAGCTTTGACCTGCGTCTTAATGGTTACTGTAAATAAGGGGGACGGCTTTTTATGCTCAATGGGTGGCTCACCGATCGCAATAACCGGCAGCGACTGGCCCAGCTCAGCCCCAGGCTGACCCGGCTGGCCCTTGCCTGGTGTGGTGACAAGAACCTAGCAGACGACCTGACTCAGGAGGCCTTGGCCAAGGCCCTCGCCAACCTTCACGCGCTCAAGCGCGACAAGGCACTGGAGGGCTGGGCCTTCTCCATTTTAGCCAACTGTTTCCGTGATCACTGTCGCCGCAACAAACCCTCAGATGAGCTCAAAGAGTATCCGGACCTATCCCTTACCTCCCCCGTCGAACATATCGCACAACAACAAACCGTCAATCATGTACGGGAGGCTATCGCCCGACTCAGCCCTGATCAACGCGAAGTCTTAATGCTGGTTGATCTGGAAGCCTGCAGCTATGCCGAAGTAGCTGACATTCTCGGTATCCCAGTAGGCACTGTAATGAGCCGATTGAGTCGCGCGCGCCAAGCGCTTAAACAACGCCTGCAGCCGGCAATAAACAGACAAGCCGGCAACCGACCTTTCATGGAACGTGTAAAATGAATAATGCCCAATACAGCGACGAACAACTCAATGCCTTTGTCGATGACGAGCTGTCCCCCAACGAACGTTTAGATATACTCAAAGCCGCCACGGTATCAGAAACACTCCGCACAAAAATACTGGGGCTGCAGTATCTGAAGGCATCTACCCAAGCCGCCTTCCCTCTGCCGATAAAGGCAACCCCTAGAGCGGTCTCAGCAACGGCAAACTTCACCCGTTATCTGACAGCTGCGGCCATGGGCGGACTCTCGCTGTTTGCGGTACTGGCAGCAACGGGACAACTTCAGGTAACTCACTCACTGTCCCAAACAGCACTCAACACGGTACAAACCTCACCAGCCCTGCAGACCCGCGTGGTATTCCATATCAGTAGTGAGAATAACCAGGAGGCCGAGTTACTCCTGAATCAAGTTGAGCTGGTCCTTCGGGAACACCAAAACAGTGGCCGGCCCATTCGTCTCGAAGTGGTCGCCAATAAT
>JAPHUE010000253.1 GCA_026196795.1 Sedimenticola sp. | reverse complement strand
TTTTTTTCTGCCAAGACATGTCATCTGCTCCCTTATCTACGCTTGTGCCGAGGATTGATTATCAGTGCGTTGAGCCCAGGCACGCATCTTGTCGTAGCCCGTCCCTTCTGCATCGATGTAGGTAATGGCCTGTGTTGGGCAGGCCTTGGCACAGGCGGGGTCCCCACCGCACAGATCACACTTCATCACCTTGCCAGTTGCCGTGTTGTAGTTAATCGTGCCAAACGGACAGGCAATGGTGCAGACCTTACAGCCCACACAGAGTCCATCATTAACAACCTTGGCACCCGTGGTCGCATCCAGCGTAATCGCCTCTGTAGGACAGGCGCTCTTGCACCAGGCCTCATCACATTGCGTACAGGTATAAGGAACAAAGCGACCTTCGGTATGGAAAGAGAATACTTTTATGCGGGATTTAGCCGGATTGAAATTGCCTTCGTTCTCATAGGAACAGGCCATTTCACATTGTAGACAGCCGGTACATTTATCTGGCGAGATAGAGAGTGACCTCTGCATCATTGCCTCCTCGTAGTAGTTATTAGTACATGACGACGGGTTGTAGAAAGATTGCTATTGGGGAGTTCAGAAACCGAAGTTAATCGGTGAACAGTGCGCCCCAGATACGGTGAAGATCCACAATCAACATTCGTAGAATATGGCTAATTTGAATACCATGTTTTTATTATGCTTTTGCTAAAGGTTCCTCCTATATCGCCAATTCCATCTCTTTTCTCTTTATTGTCTACAGAATATAGAAGAAACGAAATCAAATGGCGAGGGGTGATAACGCTCTAAGCCCTTTATTTCGTTATGTTTTTTTGCACATATCGACTTTAGTCTAACGATTTACTGCCTCTATGAACCATTTCACTCTTTGCTCTCCGGCAGGTTGGGACAAAATGACACAGTGATAGATCATTCTGTCGCACGTTGTTAGACGCGTCCGCTATGTGATATAAAACATAACGAACAGGTCCTATGAATAACCCAATGGTTTCATAGGTTACCAATTCAAACCTGAGTCACTTAGCATCAAAACATCAACAATTCAGACAGATTGAAGCACCCAAAGGATCACCAACGATGTTGAAAAAAATACGTATTGTCACTGCACTACTCATACTCTGGTCACTCACCGGTCTACTGCACGCCGCTCCGTTAAAGATGGCAACCACCACCAGCACACAAAACTCCGGTTTGCTGGATTTGCTATTGCCCGCTTTCCAGAAACAGACGGGCATTGAGGTTCAGGTGATTGCCGTAGGTACCGGCAAGGCATTAAAGATGGGCCGGGATGGTGACGTGGATGTAGTCATGGTGCATGCGGTAGCGGCTGAAGAGAAATTTGTCGCGGAAGGTTACGGCACTGATCGCGTTCAGTTCATGTATAACGACTTTGTCATTGTTGGTCCTAAGAGTGACCCCGCCGGTATTAAAGATGAAAAATCAGTTACTGCCGCCATGACAAAGATACTTGAGCAACAGGCTAAGTTTGTCTCTCGCGGTGATGACTCTGGTACCCATAAGAAAGAGAAGACGCTCTGGAAAGCGGCCAATCTAACACCCGCTGGCAGTTGGTATATTGAAGCAGGACAAGGCATGGGCAAGGTACTGCAGATGGCCAGCGAACTGGACGGCTATTCAATGACTGATCGTGGTACCTGGCTGGCCTATAAGGGCAAGGTTGATCTGGCACTGCTGAATGCAGGAGACGAGAAACTGAGCAATCCTTATGGCATCATAGCGGTCAGTAAGGCGAAACACCCTGATACCAATTACACTGCCGCCAAGCAGATGATTGACTGGATCAGTAGTGAACCAGCCCAGCAACTGATCAAGAACTACCGACTGCATGGTGAGCCCCTGTTCATCCCGCTGCTGTTGAAATAAGGCTTTAATGGAAACACTGAGCGCGGCAAGCTACCAGGCGCTCTATCTCCTGTTTAGCGGAGATAGTGCGCTCTGGACGATTATTGGAATCTCTTTCAGTGTTTCCGTGCGCGCCCTGATCTATGCCGCACCCTTGGCCATATTAACGGCCTTTCTGCTGGCTTACTTCTCATTTCCAGGTCGCCGACTACTGGTTTCGATCTTTAATACCGCACTCTCGATACCCGCCGTTGTCGTCGGCCTGACACTCTATATCATGCTATCCAAGGCCGGGCCTCTAGGAGAATGGCGACTGCTGTTCACCCAGGACGCCATGATTCTGGGGCAAATCTGTCTCTGCTTTCCTCTGCTGGTAGCCATGGCACACGCCACACTGCAGTCAACCGACAGAAGGGCCTGGGAGACGGCACTGACACTGGGCGCATCTCCTGTTCGCGCCTTGCTGACGATCCTGCATGAAGCTCGCTTTGGACTGATTGGCGCTCTGGTCGCCGGCTTTGGTCGAATTATTGCGGAAGTTGGCAGTTCCATGATGCTGGGTGGCAACATTCTCAATTATACCCGTAACATCCCAACCGCTATCGCACTGGAGACCAGCAAAGGAAGTTTTGCTGAGGGCATTGCCTTAGGCATGGTGCTGCTGTTCATGGCCCTGTTCCTGAACATCGCATTAGGCCAGGTACAAGGTAAAGGGGCCGTGAGCCAATGAGTGCCGATACCCTTCGCCCCTGGCTAAAGATGCAGGACCTCACCTTTCTAAGAGGCGACCGAACCATCCTCAAGTCAGTCTCACTCGATATACAACCCGGCGAACTGACCCTGCTGACCGGCCAGAACGGCTCTGGAAAGACCACCCTGCTGCGTATTCTGGCCGGGCTACAGAAACCGCAACAGGTGCAGTTCGAGTTCGCAGGTGAGCAGCAAAAATGGCGTCAGAGTTACCGATTCCTGCGCGATCAGATCTGTTACCTGCATCAGCAGCCCTATCTGTTTGACGGGTCTGTTTCTGAGAATATTGCCTACGGCCTGAAACGCCAGCGCATGGGGCGACAGGCGATCAAGGCCAAGGTCGCTGAAGCACTGGAACAGATATCACTGGAACACCTGGCACAACGTAACAGCCGGGAGCTATCGGGTGGAGAGAAACAACGCGTTGCAATCGCCCGGGCCTGGGCGCTTGCCCCCCGGCTGATGCTGTTGGATGAACCGGTATCAAATCTCGACAAGCGATCTCGCCATATCTGCTATGACTTGATCAACCAGCTGCAGCAACAAAAGATCGGCGTCATCTATACCAGTCATGAACCGCAAGCAGGTCACCTGAAGATCAATCGGCATCTGCATCTCTACGAAGGTGAGATGACAACAAAGCCGCTCACTAACGAAAAAGCCGCCGTCGTTGAACTGGTGAAAGGCAACCCGAATCAATCCAGGGGCTGATTACATTTTCGATTATCAATAGATTGGTTTTCGCCCAGTAATTCGGGTAGTTTATCCCTATTACTTGCAGCTTAATTCAGATGACACAGACCATGAATGATACAACCAAACCCAGTGATTGCTGTATGGATGCCACCGACAGCTCAATCTCTGCCACCGATGCCCTAAAGAAGATTGCCAGTGAAGTAAAACCAATTACAGGCATTGAGGCCGCCCCATTGCGCAGTGCACTGGGTCGTCTCCTGGCGCAATCGATTCAGTCCCCGATCAATGTCCCGGCCTATCGCAACTCCGCGATGGATGGCTATGCCGTGTTCGGCAAAGATATCCCGACGGATGGATCAGCGGCGTTAAAGGTCGTCGGCACTGCATTTGCCGGCAAGCCCTACACGGGCCCGTTAAACCGGGGTGAATGCATACGCATCATGACTGGCGCCAAGATGCCCGATGAAGCCGATACCGTCATCATGCAGGAGTGGGTTGATCGTCAAGGTGATGATGCCCACATCGACAATCGCACCAAGC
>JAPHUE010000280.1 GCA_026196795.1 Sedimenticola sp. | reverse complement strand
GAGATTCAAAATCTCCGCCCCTTGTTGTACAGCGACATGGGCACCCTGCGGCGTTGAGATGATACGCTCATCTTTATACAACCCGGCTTCGCGGATCGTAGTCAGTTGCTGTTTCAAGTGTTGTTGAAATTGACCATACATGATGCTGTACCTAATCTTCCCAGTTTAAAATAACTTTACCGGACTCACCCGATAGCATGGCATCAAAGCCTGCCTGAAAGTCGGTGTAGTGATAGTGGTGTGTAATGATTGGTGCAATGTCCAGACCCGACTCAATAAACACGGACATCTTGTACCAGGTCTCATACATCTCCCGTCCATAGACACCTTTAATCGTCAGCATGTTGAAGATAACGGTGTTCCAGTCGATCTGTGTCTCTTCGCCGACAATACCCAGTAGCGCAATCTTCCCGCCATGACACATATGGCTGATCATCTGATTAAACGCGGTGGCATTACCGGACATCTCCAGACCGACATCAAATCCTTCACTCATATGAAGTTCTTTTTTCACCTCTTCGAGGCTCTCTTTACTCACGTCGACCGTTCTGTCAGCACCCAGTTTTTTTGCCAACGCCAAACGCCAGGGGTTCACATCCGTAATCACCACATGGCGGGCTCCGGCATGTTTACACACCGCCGCCGCCATGGCGCCAATAGGACCTGCACCGGTAATCAGTACATCCTCGCCCAGCAGGTCAAACTGCAGAGCGGTATGGACCGCATTTCCAAACGGATCAAAAATAGAGGCGACATCCAGGTCAATACCAGTTCGATGCTCCCAGACATTAGACATCGGCAACACCAGGTACTCCGCGAATGAGCCCGTGCGATTAACGCCGACGCCACTGGTATGGGCACAGAGATGGCGACGACCCGCCATACAGTTACGGCATCGGCCGCACACCACATGGCCCTCTCCAGAGACTATCTGACCGGGTTTGAAATCAATAACGTTACTACCAACCGCAACGATCTCTCCGACAAATTCATGGCCCACCACCATGGGCACCGGGATGGTTTTTTGCGCCCAGCTATCCCAGTTATAGATATGGATGTCGGTACCGCAAATTGCCGTTCGCTTTATCTTGATCAGCACATCATTAATACCAGGAACGGGAAGGGGGACATCCTGTAACCAGATGCCGGTCTTTGCTTCGGCTTTAACGAGTGCTTTCATGGTATTCATGGTGATTTTCGCTTTTATTCCGATATAATGGATAAGTGTGCTGCATAGTAGAATCAATTAATCCTTTATACAAGAAAATATTCCAGTATTAGAGAAATAATATATGAATTCACAAGCTACTGAATCCGATAACACGGCATTGACACTCTCCGAACGGGTGAAACTGTTACGCAAGAAGAGCGGCCTGACACTGGAAGAGCTGGCCATGGCCTCCGGTGTGAGCCGGTCCATGCTCAGTCAAATCGAGCGTGGACAGGCCAACCCAACGCTAACCGTTGCCTGCCGCATTGCGCAGGCCTTCTCCATCTCTATTGGTGAACTGGTCCATGAACCCTGGACCCAATCGGGTATCGAAGTGATCCGGGCAGATGATGCCTCCCATCTCTATCGCTCTGATGACCAATGTCGCATTCGTACGCTCTCGCCACTGAATATGGAGAAAAGTATCGAGTTCTATGAGATCAGTATAGCGCCCGGCGCCGCTCTCACCAGTGCCGCCCATTTTGAGGGGACTAAAGAGCTGTTTACCCTGCATAAAGGGAGTGTTGAGATTCAATCTGAATCAGATATCAGTAGTCTGAAGAAAGGTGATTCGGCACACTATCGGGCCGATGTGGATCACAGTATCCGCAATACAGGTAATGGTCGGGCAGAAGGTTATCTGGTCGTTACCTACATGGGTTGATGCGAACCAGTTAATTGTGACAAAGATATTTACTCCTCTGTCGCCAACTCTCGTATCTTATTGACCGGGTTCGGAATGGCCGGCGTACTCTCTCGTTGATCAAACTGCTTCCTCGCAACGCTGATACGCAATGGGCAGCCTTTGGCGTTGTCACATTGATCGCACTCCATCTCATCCCAGGCATACTCAAGTGCAAAGGTCAGGCGTGAGAAGAAGCGCTCATCTTCCGTGGTTGTGATGGCTCCGGCCTTGCGCATGCTCTGCATAAATTGCCGCTTCATCCGGGCAATCAACACAATCACACCTGCAGCCTCCAGACGTTCCCGTAATTGGGTCAGAACCATCTCGCCGGTTGAATCCACCATATTGATGCCTTCTGCGTCAATAATGATGTATTTGGCATCATGATGCTCGGCAAACACCTGCAGTACTTTGGTTTCAAAATAGCCGGCATTAGCGTAATAGAGCGACATGTAAAAACGGATAATAATAATGTTTTTGCAGGTTTCCAGTTCAGGGAAAACAGCCAGGTCCCGAAAAGTTCCATCAGGATGACGACTGACCATAGCGAAACGTGGACGCATAGTGCGGTAAATAAACAGTGCCATTGAAAGAAAGACACCAGCAAGAATGCCTTTGTCCAGATGAGGAGCCATATAGAGCGTCAACACGAAAGTAATAACAGCCACAATGCCGTCATGCTTCTCCACCTTCCAGGCGTGCTTGATGGGTGCGATCTTAATCAGACCAATCACAGCCATAATAATAACGGCGGCGAGCGTGGCTTGTGGCAGATGATAGAGCAGGGGAGTTAAAAACAGTAGGGTGATGCCGACCACAATGGCGGTAACGATAGATGAGAAGCCGGTGCGGGCACCGGCATTGATATTAACAGCTGAACGTGAGAACGAACCTGACACGGGATAACCGCTGAACATTCCGGAGACGATGTTGGATAATCCTTGCCCAAACAACTCCTGATTGGCATCGAGGTGTTGGCGTGTTTTGGCGGCCATCGCCTTGGCGATAGAGATTGCCTCCATGAAACCGATCAGTGAAATGATAACGGCAGCGGTTATTAATTCCAGTACGATATCCAGACTGAATTCTGGAATGGCCATGGCGGGGAGACCTTGTGGGATTTCACCAACAATAGCGCCATCACGTTTAGCATACCCGCTAACTTTTGAAATAATGGTTGTGGTAACTACGGCAATCAAAACAGCAGGCCAATGAGGCTTCCAGCGTTTTATTCCAAGTATGATGGCAATGGATAACACAGCAATAAAAAACGTCGGCCAATGGGTATGATCAATGGCGGCCTGTACTACGTTATACACGGTCTCATAATGATGCTCGGCACGCTCTGCCGTGACCCCAAACAGTTTACTGATCTGGGAGGTTCCGATAATAATAGCCCCGGCACTGGTAAAGCCCAGAACGACGGGGTGGGATAGAAAATCAACCAGCACACCCAGTCGTAACACACCCAGAGCGACCTGAAATAATCCAATCATAATCGCCAGTAGCGTGGCATAAACCAGAAAGCCTTCACTACCCGATGCGGCGAGAGGTTCCAGTGATGCCGCTGTCATCAATGACACTACAGCAACTGGTCCGGTTGCGAGCTGACGTGATGAGCCGAACATGGCCGCCAC
Source organism: Sedimenticola sp. (assembly GCA_026196795.1). Classification (GTDB taxonomy): domain Bacteria; phylum Pseudomonadota; class Gammaproteobacteria; order Chromatiales; family Chromatiaceae; genus Sedimenticola. Next base: position 20,167 of record JAPHUE010000280.1, on the reverse strand, counting down.
CATAGGCGGCAGAAAAGAGGCATAGAGGCCGTAATAGGCAGGCAGGCCAGCGAGTTGCGCGTAGGCCATCGATTGCGGAACCAGAATAAGTGCCACCGTGATACCGGCAAGCACATCGACCTTCAGGGTCTCTCTGTTTTTCAGCTCACCAATCTGATCGAACGTGGGGAGCAGCATATGGAAAAAACGGGAGAGCAGTTGCACACGTGTCATACCGGTATTGACGACCTCGCTCTTTAGTTTTTTACGGAATCAATTATTCCCAGTAGTTGAGAGCAGAGAGCAGCTTTTTGTATGGTTAGTCTTGTTTTTTGTGCTCTGAGAAAAGATCCGTATTATTTTCTCTTAAAGATCAAATATATACCGACTAAAGTTGAGTGTCTTATTAGCTTTACTTATATGTCTATTATCGAATGTGGGCGGAGGAGGAGAATAGAGGGGGCAATAGGGTAAATGGCAAAGCAATCAAAAGGGGATTGTTAATACTAAATTAATTTATACAATAGCGGGTTATAGCTCTGTTCGGCCGCATCAGGCTGAGTGCTTTTTACCCACAATAATGAACAAAGGATTTTAAGATATGGATTATCAACTACTCAAGGCCCTGCATTTATTGGGCGTCATACTGTTTTTGGGTAATATTATTGTCACTGCCTTATGGAAAGCATACGCCGATCGAACCGGCACGATCAGTGTGATCGCTTTTTCACAGCGATTGGTTACAGTCACTGATTTTGCCTTTACGGCGACAGGTGCGGCGATCATTGCGATATCGGGGCGCATTATGTCGGCTGAACTCGGTCACTCTATAACTCCCTATTGGCTGACAATGGGATGGGTGCTGTTTATCGCTTCCGGGATTATATGGGCTGTTATTTTAATTCCCGTACAGATCAAACAAGCACGAATGGCCAAACTCTTTGAGGTGGAGGGGGTTATACCTGACCGGTATTGGCATCTGTCAAAGTATTGGTACACATTTGGTTTGATCGCTACGATCCTGCCGATGGCCAATCTCTATTTTATGGTGTTTAAGCCCTAGGTGAATTTGAGCGATAGGGTGATGCCTATCAATGGTTCCCTCGTCTTTCCCTTCGATGTAAATAGCCAATAGGCCAGACAGAAAAAAGCGCCATTGAAGGCTGTTGTTTGCAAAGCGGACGGTTTCCCGAATGTACTCGAGCTAGCCGATGTGCCCAATGCCTTTCATCGTTTCGGGTGGAGCGAACATAAAGGGAAAACAGTTATAAGGATAGATTGACGGTAGTATAATCGCCACATCTAAAAATAAATTGATCGTCCAGCGGTCATTACCGGGTCACATTTTTCATGGATATTACTACTCCAACTGTACTCAAGTCGCTCTCGACCGCGGGTTCTGCGGCTAAAGAACTGACCGCTTGGTGGAAAAAATCTACAGGTGATTCGCGTGCCCTGATTGGTGAGTTAAAAGATAATCTGATCTATCTCGACATCGTTGCTAAGGATGGAGTTGAACTGGGCGAAGTGATCGACAAGCTCTCTGTCACTGAATACAAACGGTTGGCGAATGCCGGTTTTAACTTCAATTCACTTAAGCGGGGAAAGCTGGCTATCTTGCCATCCCTGAAGGGTACAGACTTGGTGTCCTGGCAAGGTAAACAGACCGACGAGCTGATTGAATCAATCTATGAAAAACTGAACGATCTTAAATTGCGTTATCCCCACGTAAAGAAAAACAGTAAATACCGCTGGAGTGTGCGGGTAAACAATATTCGCAAACGTATCTGGCTATTGTTGATGCATGTTCGTAGTTAGTCTGTCATATTCTCTCAATCTATTCACAAGCTAGAGCTGGAGAAAGCTACTGACTCTGCCTATCCTTGTTGATAGTCCGCAGCTTATGTTGAAGCTTGTCCAGATCTTTGTAGGTAGAGCGTTGATCTTGTTGTTGTAGATACTCCACTTGTTCCAGTCTCTGTATGGCATCTTGCAGTTGCCCGGTTCCGCTGTTAACCAATGCCAGGTTGTAGCTGGCTGTTAAGCTACCCGGATCGAGTGATACCGCCTTCTTCAGTAATAAGTTGATCTCTTTAGTTGAGTGAGAAAGTGCGGTTCTGATAATGGCTAGAACTGTGTAGGGGTCAGATTCATACGGATTTAATTCAATGGCTATGTTGCCGTGTTTTTCGGCATTCAGCAGGTGAGTTCTACGTTTCTCCCGTTCGATTTCAGATAAGCGATAAGCGGCGCGTGCTATGTATACATGAGCGGCCGATGCAGCAGAGTAGTCCACTTGGTCGCTGGTTTTTTCTATATAGTCCCCCAATCGCTGAATAGCCGTTCGGAGTAATTGCTTGGATCGGTTGTTGTTATCTTTTGCGCCTTTATAGTAAAAGGCCAAGCCTGATAGGAAATCGGCTAAAGCCGCGATGTTGGATTCTTTAACCGTGAGGAAGTCGATACGTGTCTGGCTGATTTCATCTTTTATGTGGCCGCGTATCGGTTGCTCACCTCTGGCAACTTCAATACGACTTTCATAGGCAGTCTGGATGCCGTTTGGTGGTTCCACCAGGCCCAGTCGCACATTGATCAGTGAGTCGCCTGACGGATCAGGAAACATGCGTCCCCATAGACTCATCTGTGCCTTTTGTTGTTGGGCCGCCTGTTTCGCAGTGATGCGGTAGTTTTCGATACGTTGTCCTTCTGGTGTCAGAAAAGTCAGAATGGCGCCACCGGGCAGGCCCTGTATTTTGCGCAGGAATGTATCGTGTAACTCTTTGGCGCGTTGTTTTCCGCCTTCGATCCCTTCAACAGCTTCAAATTCAAAGGTGATTAACTTGGCATCGGCCCAGGGGAATATGACCTCGTGCTGTTCTTCAAAATAGAGTGGATCAGCCATCTCTATCTGCATACCAGTCCAGGCGGGTGGGGCGATTAGTGCGCTCAATAAAATGAACAGGCGGATGAGTGTATGTTTCATAACCGGCCCTCCGCTTCTTGTTCACTGAGCGTAATCAGGTCGTCCACCTGGCTACCAAAAACGGTGCGTTTCAGGATCGGATCATCACGCGAGCCGGATACTTTCTTTCGCATTGCGGTGAGCTGTTTGCTGGCTTTGAGGAACTCTTTGCGTCGATCTTCACCCTGTGCCTGCTGGGCGCGTTGTACTGTTTCCAGCGACATGCCTAACATCACCATGCCGATCAAGCGGCTGTAGCCACCCCGGTTGAACTGAAAATCACGACGCAGATCCGAGTTGAAATCAAGATCATGCAGTGGTGCTTGTCGGCCCAGATCCTGCCCGGCGGTATTGCCCAGCTGGGCAGAAAGTGCAAGAAAGGCTTTGCCGCTCATACTCTCTTTCTGGACGATACCCCACATCAACTCATCACCATTCAACTGGTCTATGACTTCGTCAAAGTTATTATCATCGACCCCTTTGTTCCAGGGGCTGTCTTGGGTCGGTATCAGTTTTACGCGAGGTTGTGAAAAAGCCTCTGGGATATCATCCAGTAAAACTTCCTTAATACCAGCCACAAACAGTTTCATTTTATCCTGGTTAATAGTGTGGGCTTCGTCACCGGTATTTGCTATTGATCCGGTAAAGTCGACGACGATAACCCAGTGCTCGTCATCATTGACACGGTGGTCTTCCAGGAAACGCGCAATGGCGGCGGCTCCCTGACGTTGTTCGCCAACTTCAACACTGAATTTAAGGATGGCGCCACTGATCGAAAGAAACAGCAGCATCCCGCCTGCAGCGAACATCAGCGTTGAGAGACCTTCACCAGAAGATTTTTTCTTGAAGATATGCCAACCGAGCAGGATGGCTCCTGCTGCGCCTAGGAGTGTGAGTAATACGTAGGAGTGCGTGCTGTATTGCTGGAGTAGAACCGGCATGCGATCCAGAAAACCCCAGAAGTCATCCGTTGATTCCATCAGAACCTCCAAGTCCCGTATTACTTTCAGTATAACCCATGCGCTTGCAGGGTAATCGGTTGCGGCTGTTATTTATTATTCATGTGCCGCTTAAAGTAGCCATCAGAATTTACCTACAAGATAACGTGAAGCAGTGCCGATACGATTTACGAATAGGACTACACTGTGATTATCGTCACGATATACTATGATATAAGTCATTAAGCAGGATAGCATACTGGACTTGAATTTTAATTGATTCAGGATTCTACCAATCCCTAAAGGAATATAGGGGGACTCATGAAGAAGCATCGTTTTTGCAGAAAAGCGATTCTCGTTATCTGCACCGGGGTAAGTGGCATGTTGGTCTGGAGCGCTCCGGCTCTGGCTGATGGTGACACCAAGGCCTGCATCAGAATGGCGGCATCGGGCTTGCTCGAAATTGCCGAAGATCCATCTCAACGTTTTCTCGGAAAGGTAGAAGAAGATACGGCGCGTTGTCGCGGTGGTGACAAGGCGGTTCAGTATCGTGATACGCCCTGGGTGGATTGGCAAAATTACTATGCTAATGGTGATGAAAAAAGTAGGAGCCAGGGTGATAAAGCAAAAACCCGTTTGGGTGAACATCTTTTTCCCGATGGGCGTGGCATTGATGGTGCGCTCATGGATCTTGAATATCAGCGTATTGAGCTGATCAAGTTCAATCTGTTTGATCAGAGTACCTATCAACAGTTTGTCACTGATCCTACACGTGCAGCAACCACGGTATGGGATGAGATGAAGCTCCCACCGGATCATCCCGACTATGCGACAGTAGGTGGCGATGGAAAACAGCTATGTCGTGGCGAATTGATTACACACCGTACCTTGAGTGGTATTTGTAATGATCTGGCCAATCCTAGAATGGGCGCATCGGGTATGCCGTTTGCGCGTAATGCTCAATTTGAAGAGACCTTTCCACGGCTGGAAAAAACCGAGTTAACAAGAAACCGTCACGGCGGTCGTCTTGGTTTAATGAAACCTGATCCTCAACTTCTCAGTCGTAAACTTTTTACCCGCGAACAAACGCCCGGCAATGGCTGTAACAAGGGTCTGGGGGATGCCAGTTATTCGACTGAAGCCAACTGTGATTACATCAAAGCGCCGTTCTTTAATGTACTGGCGGCATTTTGGATTCAGTTCATGACCCATGATTGGTTCTCGCACACCATCGAGGGTTTAAATGAAAATAAACTGATGACGGTGGGCTGTGACTCTACCGAAGCAGAGAACATGGGTTGCCGCCCCGGTGATCGTGCCCAGCCCTCTCTCTATGCTGAAACATCTGATCCAGAGCGTTTTACCCATGATGGTAAAGCGTATTTGAAACGCGGTTACAAGACGACCAATAATCAAGTCACGGCCTGGTGGGACGCCTCGCAAATCTATGGTCATGATGAAGTTTCTCTACGCCGTGTAGCACGTGATCCAAATGATAATGCAAAACTGCTGATGCAGGATAACTATTTGCCGTTGCTGGCTGATTGTGCGACCTACAGTGACGATTGCCCGGTGCAACCGCAGTGGTTAGGGCAGGAGTCAGCGGCGTTTCCGGCCAATTGGAATATCGGTCTCAGCTTCTATCACAATCTGTTCACGCGTGAGCACAATTACTTTGTAGACCGTTTTCGTGAATTACAAAGGAACACACCAGATGCTGATTCGGGTTTACGTAATCCCGGTCTACCAGATCAGGTGATCACCTATAAAGAGGTAACCGATGAGCGGCTGTTTCAAGCTGCGAGATTGGTCGTATCGGCCGAGATTGCCAAGATCCATACCATCGAGTGGACTACACAACTGCTTTATAACGATGCACTCAACAAGGGCATGAATTCAAACTGGTCTGGTCTGTTTAATCAGGAAGAGAGTCGGGTATCACAGATCTTACGTCGTATTACCGGTAAAGATGAAAGCATCCTGAGTCGGGTGTCATCAAAACTGGCCGGTTTACTAGGGCAGTCATCGGACGCTAAGGCATCAGCCAGTGCCTATTCAGTATTTGCCTCTGGTGCCGGTATCTTTGGCTTGGGCAACAAAAAACCAGCAGGGCTTTTGTGGTGGAAACATGATGCATGGGACCTGGAAAATCTTGAAGAGGATGTCAATGGTGGTATAAATCATTTTGGCTCACCCTTTAATTTCCCCGAAGAGTTTCCCTCAGTTTATCGCCTCCATGCACTGGCACCGGACCTGATTGAATTTCGCAATGCCAGTGAACCCAATAAAGTTACGCACAATATCCCGGTAGCTTCCACTGTGCGCAAGGGTGCGACGGAGCACATGCGTAAACGTGGGATTGAAAACTGGGGCTTGAGTATGGGACGGCAGCGACTGGGTCTTTTGCAATTACGCAATTCACCCCTGTTTTTGCAAAACCTACCCATGCCACACTTAAACTCCGAGACTGGACAACTCGATATTATTGCACTGGATATTATTCGGGATAGGGAGCGTGGTGTACCACGTTTCAATGAGTTTCGTCGTCAGATTGGCTTGAAAACGCTGACCCGTTTTGATGACTTTGTTGATCAGCGTCTTGCTGAAAATGATCCCTGGCGTAAACATCAGGAGGAGACGGTGCAACGCCTTCGCAGTATTTACGGTACTCACAAGTGTGATGCAACCAAGATTATATCCAAGGCGCAACGAAATCCGGATGGCAGTTTTATCAATGATTGTCATGGTCAGCCAGATGGTTCACGAGTAGATAATATTGAAGATGTGGATAACATCGTTGGCTGGATGGCGGAGTACACCCGTCCCCATGGTTTCGCCATATCCGAAACACAGTTTCATATCTTCATTGTCAATGCCTCACGGCGTTTGTTCAGTGACCGCTTCTTTACCTCCAGTTTCCGGCCTGAGTTCTATTCCCGTTTAGGTTATGACTGGGTTGTACACAACGGGCCTGTAGCTGAGTGTCCCTATCCTGTGAGTGAACTGCTGGATGGCAGCCAGGCTTGCCTGGAGCCAGGAAAGGTAAATGGTCATGAGATGGCGGTGTCGCCCTTGAAACGACTGCTTATACGAAATATCCCGGAAATCAAGGATGAAATGATGATGGTTAAAAATGCATTTGACCCCTGGGCACGTGATCGTGGTGAATATTATGATCTTTCCTGGAAGCCACGACCGGGTGCGGAAACTGATCCAGCCTTCTATCAAAAACCATAGGGGCTGTTATGAAAGACTCAATGACAGCGCAATGGATCCGCCTGGTGCATCTCCTTGTTTATTTAACAGTAGGTTGTTTGACGGCAGGAGCTCTGGTTGCTGATGAGATGGCCAGCACGGAACAACTCGTTGCTGAAATGAATCAGCGCATTGCTGCAATCACACAGTCCAGTGAAAACAATGGGGTTACACCGCGGTTTAATCAGGCAAAAAGTCTGGGCTGCTTTGTGGCGAGCTTTCGAGTACATGATGATATTGACAAGTCACTTAAACAGGGCCTGTTTTTACAGCCAAAAACATTTCGTGCCCTGTTACGATTTGCAAATGCCAGTGAACAGGATGATTCAGAAAAAGACATTCGGGGTCTGTCGATCAAGGTATTCGGTGTTGAAGGTGAAACCCTTTGGGGTGTAACAGGTAGTCAGGACTTTCTGTTAAATAGTTACCCGGCCTTGTTTGTCGCTACACCGGAAGATTTCCTTGATTTCATACGAGCGCGTCATGATGATGAAATGATCCGCTTTTTTATCAACCCATTTAATTCACACCTCAAGTCATTGTGGATTCTCTATAAAGCACGCGAGGTACACAGCAATCCCTTCGCTATCCGTTACTGGAGCACGACTCCCTTCATGCATGGTAACGGCGATGCAATGGCAGTCAAATACTCAGTGACACCTTGTGATGAAAAATCGGTACTAACGGATGAGGCATCGGGAAAAGATCAACTGCGATCTGCAATGAAACAGCATCTTACTAAGAGCCCAGCCTGCCTTGAGTTTGGGGTGCAAAAACAGACTGATCCTGAAGCGATGCCGATTGAAGATGCCTCGGTAATCTGGGATGAAGAGGTTGCTCCTTTTATCACGGTAGCTACCCTGACTATTGAAACGCAGGTGTTTGATACGCCTGAAGCCTTGGCGGCCTGTGAAAAGGTCAGCTTTAATCCTTGGCAGAGTCTGATCGAGCACAAACCCCTGGGGCGAATGAATGAAGTGCGCAGGGAGACCTATTTCAAGGCATCTCAACTACGTAATAAAGGGGCACCATGAACGAACAGGTAACCAAGTGGCTGGATATGTCCCGGGAGGAGTTGGATGAGATCTATCGCAATGCCGAAGCGGGATCAATACCATCTGGTGATACCCGGGGTACAGCCATCGTAACCGGTTCATGGATCTCAAAAACACTGGCATTCATTGCACGGGCCTTTGCCTGGCAGGGCAAGGTGTTTGATCTTTTTCCGCCAGACTATCAATCCGGCATCCTGGTCAATAAAGTCTCACCCTTCAGTCTGACGTTTGTAGTGGCCAAGGTGTATAGGGATAAAAGCTGGATGGACGGAAAGGAGACCATTGTGATTGATTATTCCAAGACCTCCTTTTTTGCCAAGGTCATACGGGATGAGATTCGTGAAGTCGAACCCGGTGTGTATCTCGGTAAAGTATGGTGGGGTAAAACCCGGGTACTGGATTTTGCACTTACACAGCACCGCGCAAAATAAACTTTTTTTCGCAGGTAGGTTGTATGGCATGACACCGCAATCCACATTCATGATTGTTGCCAATATTGCCGAAGGGCAGTTGGAACCGTTACGAGCACAGCTGGAATCGATGAACAGTGAGCCGGGTGTACTTAATCGGCATACGGCACTGTTCCCCTTTTCAAGATTTGATCGTTTGCATGTTGCCCGCTTTCTGATTCTGGAAACTGTCGTTACTGAAGATGCGGTGTTCAACTTGCCTGAGGCACCTCCGCGCTTGGTATTTCTGGGTGACTGCGATGGGCCAGAGGATACCTTCATTGCCGAAATGGCGGTACTGGCAGCACCACAACTAAGGAGCCTGTTTTCCCATTGTGAGTCGTTTATAGCGCCACATGAAAGTCTGGTGAACTGGTTACAGAAGCATAATATCCAGCCTGCAGCCAATTATATAAACTGGCTGGGACGAACGGTTAAACAGGTACATGAAGAGGAGAGGCTTCAGCAGACACTATCCATGCAACTCAGGTTGATCGTTGATGAGGTTGGGCGGGATGATCCCCGGGAATTACGTCAACAACTTTTGTCTTTTGTCGAGCGGGAAAAGGCCGCCGGGCGATTGACACTGACACCATCTGCACCCACTCCTATAGTCTGGTGGTTGAAGAATCTATTACACAAACTGGGTGTACCACTGATCCTGTTGTTGATATCACCGCTACTGTTGCTATTTTCACCTTATTTAATCTACCGGCTACGCAGTCTGGAAAAACGTGATCCTGAATCAGTAGCACGCCCACCGCGTACCCACATACAGCCGTTAGCAATGCTGGAAGACCATGATGTTACTAACCCTTTTACGGCCTTTGGGGAGGTGAAACCCCAACACTTCAGGCGTTATGCCGTACGCTTTTTTCTCTGGCTTCTGGACTACTCCTCCCGGCATGTCTATAACCGGGGGCATCTGACCCGGGTGCAGACCATACACTTTGCCCGCTGGGTGATGATGGATGATAACCGGCGTCTTCTGTTTGCCAGTAACTACGATGGCAGTCTGGAGAGCTATATGGATGACTTTATCAATAAAGTCGCCTGGGGATTGAATCTGGTATTCAGTAACGGTGCGGGCTATCCATCAACCCGCTGGTTGATAAAGAGGGGGGCAGAACAGGAACAGAAATTTAAACACTTCTTACGCCGTCGGCAGTTACCGACCCAGGTTTGGTACAAGGCGTATCCGGGTAAGACCGCTTTCGATCTGGCGAGAAATAGCCGCATCCGTGAAGGTGTGGAAGTCCGACAAGAGAGCGATGATGAAATTCGACAATGGTTGGCTGAGATTCAGGTTTAACGGGACTGATAATGAGTAAACCCACTGCACCAGAATACAGTGACATACAGGCGTTGGCCCGCTTTGGGCACGGCCGCTTGAAAGCAGCCCGTTTTTTACTGCTGATTATTCGTGATGCCAAACAGGCCGGTGAGTGGATACAGTCGGTCCCGGTCAGTAGTGCGGAGTGGACTGAGTCACCATCACAAACAGCACTGCAAATTGCCCTGAGTGCGGAGGGATTACGCGCCATCGGATTATCTGATGAGGTAGTAGAGGGATTCTCAGAAGCGTTTATCAGCGGTATGTCAGCAGACAGTAATCGTTCACGACGCTTGGGTGATATAGGGGAGAATGCCCCGGATAAATGGCAATGGGGTGGTTCGGTTACCACAGTACCCCATTTGTTGCTTATGCTGTATGCGAAGAATGGGCAGTTATCTGCTTGGTCTGAAACAGTTATGGATCAACGTTTCGGTCAGGCATTCACTGTTATTGCTGACCTTGATACGGTTGATAGCAACAGCATTGAGCCTTTTGGTTTTGCCGATGGTATCAGTCAGCCTGCGATTGATTGGGAGCGGAAACAGAGTACAGATCTGCACCGGCGGGACCGCTTTTCCAATCTGTTATCACTGGGTGAACTGTTGCTTGGTTATCCTAACGAGTATGGGCAGTATACCGAGCGACCGCTAATTGATCCTGCGAGCGATCAACAGGCAGAGTTATTACCTGTCGCCGAAGAGCATCCTAATCTGCATGACTTGGGACGTAATGGCAGTTATCTGGTGATGCGGCAGTTGCATCAGGATGTACCTGCATTCTGGCGCTATATTGATCAACAGGTACAGGGTGATCCGCAGGAGCGCGAACAACTGGCCAGCCGAATGGTGGGTCGACAGCGTGATGGTACACCGCTTGTGGGTCCAGCTGAACAACCTGTTGAAGGAATCAACACCACAGGTAATGCAGCGGCGTTAAACCAATTTGATTTTGATAACGACCCGCTTGGTCAGCAGTGTCCCATTGGTTCCCACATCCGACGATCCAACCCCAGGACGGGTGATTTTCCTCCCGGAGTGACAGGTCTGTTGACTCGCTTCGTTCGTATCTTTGGTTTTGGTCGAAAACACCCTGCCGATGATCTTATCGCCTCTACCCGGTTTCACCGGTTACTACGTCGTGGCCGGGTCTATGGTGAACAACTCTCTCAGGAAGTGGCATTAAAACCCAAGACAAAAAAGGGACAGAGGGGGCTGCATTTTATCTGCCTGGTTGCCAGCATATCGCGCCAGTTTGAATTTGTGCAGAATGCTTGGTCAATGGGTTCCAAATTTGGTGGCGTGCAAAATGAGAATGATCCCCTGCTAGGCAACAGAGCACCCCTATCAGACGGAGAGTCAACCAATCATTTCAGTCAACCCGACGCAAAAGGTCCTGCTCATTGTATCCATGCCATGCCCCAGTTTGTCACGGTACAGGGTGGGGCCTATTTCTTTATGCCGGGTATCCGTGCCTTACGCTATATCACCAGCTTCACAGAATCCAGGGGCGGGCCTAAATCATGAATAAGGCACTTCGCAGGCGTTTATACCCGGCACTGGACCTACTGCATAGAGTGCTGGTCGCCGGTCTCAATGTAGAGCGGCGACTGGAGCCTTTTTTCCGGCCTACCCTTAACCGCCTGACTCGGGAACCTGTGGCCAACTTGCTACAGTACCTCATAAACCGAAATCGTCCTGACTATGGTTTGGGGTTGGCGGAAGAGAAGATATTCCCCTGGGAAGAGCAGGCACTGGATGACATTATCGATTTGATGGCAGATCAGATGCGTGGTCATTTCAAACCCGGTAAATATGAGCGGGGAGGGAATACAAAAACCCATGGTATTGTTAAGGCCACAGTGACTGTTCGGGAAGACCTTCCTGAGCATCTGAGAAAGGGCATCTTCGCCACCCAGCGCAGCTATCCGGCCTATGTTCGTTATTCAGGCCCCGGCCCGGATGTACCTGCGGATATTAGAGATGTGGGCTTCTCGAGTATGGCCATCAAGATAATGGATGTGCCGGGTGAAAAACTGATGGATGAAGAGCATTTCACTCAGGACATGATGGGTGTCTGTACGCCTACCTTTGTAACGCCCGATGTGAGAGAGAATGCCAAACTCCAGTATTGGAGTCTGGTGGATATGCCAATTTACTATTTTTTAAATCCGTTCGATTCACATGTAGTGGATTTTATTATGCAGGCGCTCTGGAATGAAACCCAGTTCAACCCGTTGGGGCATCGCTATTACAGTTGTGTACCTTATCTTCTGGGTGAAGGGCAGGCGATGATGTACTCATTTGCTCCCAAAACCAAGGTGCCGACACACATTCCGGGGCTACCATTTGGTTCACCATCGTTTAATTATCTGCGTGACAATATGGTGAAGACCCTGGATGAGAAAGATGTGGAGTTTGACCTGCAAATACAGGTTCAGACAGACCCGCATCGCATGCCTATAGAGAATGCAGCGGTTCGATGGCCGGAGAAATTATCGCCTTATATTCCTGCTGCCACCATTCATATACCCAAACAGCACTTTACTTCTAAAGCTCAATTCGAGTTTGCCAGGCAGTTGAAAATTAATCCGTGGCACTGCATACCTGAACATCGGCCGTTGGGTAATCAAAGTCGAGCGCGTAGGCGCATGTATTTTGAACTTTCAAATTTTCGTCAACAGATGAATGAGGTTTCACACCTGGAACCGAATGGAGAGGAGGTTTTTCATCATGATGAATAAATCCTCAGAATTATTGAACAAAAAAGAGTGAACTGTGGACGGTATCTTTATCAGCTATCGCCGCGACGACTCGGCTGGTTATGCTGGTCGTTTATATGATCGGCTGGCGGCTCACTTTGGGTCTGAACGGGTCTTTATGGATGTAGAGGGCATTGACCCAGGGACCGATTTTGTCGATGCCATAGAGCGTGCTGTTACTTCCTGCAAAGTCTTAATTGTCCTGATAGGTCATGAGTGGCTGGAGATCAATGATGGGTCTGGTCACCGCAGGCTTGATGATCCCCACGATTTTATTCGAATAGAAACCAGTACCGCCCTGAAGCGTGATATTCGTGTAGTGCCAGTATTGCTGGATGGTGCATTGATGCCACGTGCTGACCAGTTGCCGGAAGAGTTGATTGGCCTGAGTCGCCGTCAGGCGATAGAGGTCCGGCATAAACAGTGGGAATCCAGCACCGGCAACCTGATCGATGCGTTGGAGAAAATTTACCTGGCGGATGGTCAGGATGTAGCAGTTACCGTAACTAAAACCAGTAGTCGATCCTCGGATGATAAGGGTAGACAAAAAAGCAAAAGTAGGGGCATTTGGGCTGCGATTGGATTGGCTTTCATGGTTGCTGTGGGAGGGTGGCTTGCCTCTCCGTATTTATTTGAGCAACCTGTCTCGAAGAAAACACCCGATTTATCACCCACCATCGCAGCTGTGCAGGCACCTGAGTCCCCCGTTCTTGCGCCACCACAACCACCTGTGCGGGATCAGCCTGTTGCGAAAGGGCGGCTTGAGGTTGACCCGCTACAGATTGATTATGGAACGGTCATGGTAGGCAGTGCCGTAGAGGCAAAGCTCATACTGACAAACAGTGGTGATGCCAAAATACCGGCTCCAGACTTTTTGCTAGGGGGTGACGCAACAAACATTATTTCGATTGATAGCGATGACTGCTCCGGTGAATTATCACCCAAGGAAAGCTGTGCTGTGGTGTTACGTATTTTCCCCAGCAATGAAGGATCTCTCAATACCAAGTTAAAGATAGTCCGCCCAAATGATTCGCCCATTACGGTATCCCTGTCCGCTATTGCCAAAGCACGACCTGTTGTGATCGCTGCGGCCCCAACGCGGCCCGCCGTGTCAGCGGGGCCTGTGCCAGAGCCGGTAGCTAAACCAATTACCAAACCGGTTGTCCCTCCAGTTCGCATGGCGATGATTCCAAAGATTGTTCATTTTACAAGCAAGGTTAGTGGCAAGCGTGCCAGGCTCTGCTATGAAGTGGAGCATGCCCAACGGCTGGTTATTGAACCTCGACCTGGGCAATTAACCCATCTGAAAAAAGATTGTGTCGTTGTAGTACTGGATGGCCCGACGGCATTCAAGATTGTGGCGCACACCGACAATCAAAAAGTAACCGATAGCCTGGTAGCCACGCCAGAAAAAACAGCCGAACCACATCCCCGGCCCGTTGTTATTCCTGCCAAGCCAGATCCGCCAGTGATTGTTGATAGCAAGTTACCCAACGTGGGAGATAAATGGATCTACAAAATCAGGGGACGTTGGGCCTCCAGTCCTAAACGCACCATAGAAGTCGCTGTGCTATCAATAAAAGAGAACGCTATTCAAGAGTCACTGGCACAGATTGATAGCAATGCACGCAAACAACTCGGGCATCGGTTTGTGCGTGGCCCCGTTGCCTATGTTACGCAATCCAATCAGCTGGGTACTGAATTCAGCCCCTATCTACATGCTTTTGCTGGCCTGACTGCGAAATCAGCGTGGCGTGGAATACCCACACCCGATACCAATAACTTCTGGACAAACTGGAATACGCGGGGAGAGGTAGACGGCAAGGAAACCATCACTCTACCTGCAGGCACATTTAATGCGCTAAAAATAACGATACAAAGTTCGCGAAATCAGAGTGGCAGTCCGGCAGAAGCTACCCGTGAACCAGTGCGGGTCACATACCGTATCTGGTATGCCAAAGAAGTTAAACGTTTCGTAAAGATGGTGCGCAATACAATATCAGCATCAGGCCAAGCCATAGACACGGATACTTTTGAATTGGTAAGTTATCAACAGAAGTGAAGGGCCACTCACGTGGAAATAGGAACAGATGAGCATAAGTTAATAATGGAAGCATTTAAAAATTAGGCTATTGAATCAAATACTAGTTGCAGATGGTAAATATAGCATGTGTAGTCAGTATTAATTATTTGGTATCGGATTCTAGTCTGTGTGTAATAGGCTCAAATAAAAACAGGCTATTCGACGACTATTTTGCTGCTGATTCCTCGTAAAAAATAGTCTCACCAGCTGTAAATGTTATAACTAGGAAATATAGATGAATAAAATACCCACCGTGATGAAGGGCGTTCAACTAACGGCTCATGGTGGTCTGGATAAATTGCTGTCTCGTGCCGATATTCCTGTCCCGGTTCCTGGGCCACGCGATGTATTAGTTAAGGTCGGTGCTGCCAGTGTGAACAACACTGATCTCAATACCCGCATCGGGTGGTATTCGAAATCGAGCAACAGTAGTGATGCAAGTTGGTCGGGCAATCCTATTGTATTTCCCCGGATTCAAGGAGCGGATGTTTGCGGTAGGGTTGCTGCAGTTGGGGAGAAAGTGGACCCAACTCTTATTGGTGCAAGAGTGGTTATTGAGCCTTGTATTTTTGAGGCAGATGGTAAGGAGTTGGATCAGCCTTGGTACTTCGGTTCTGAATGTGATGGCGGATTTGCAGAATACACAGTTGTTGCTGCCAGACATGCTCATCGTATCGAGAGTAAACTCAGTGATATTGAATTGGCCTCTTTTCCATGTTCTTACTCCACTGCTGAAAACCTTTTAACTCGCGCATCTGTTGGCCCAAATGACCGTCTGTTGGTGACGGGGGCGTCTGGGGGGGGTAGGTTCTGCAGTAATTCAGCTGGCCAAAGCAAGAGGGGCTAATGTAATTGCCGTTACTTCACAGGAAAAGTCAGAGCAGATTATGACTCTTGGTGCTGAACGCACCATTCCGAGGGATGGTGATCTCTCCAAAGAACCGGGTAGCAAAAGTGTGCATGTTGTTATTGACTTAGTTGCAGGCAGACAGTGGCCTTCACTCTTGGATGTTCTTAAGCCGTTTGGTCGGTATGCCGCTTCAGGGGCGATTGCAGGCCCTCTTGTTGAGCTGGATGTGAGAACTCTATATCTAAAAGATTTATCCCTGTTTGGTTGTACCGTCTTAAGCAAAGCAGTGTTTCCAAACCTTGTGAAGAGAATCGAAGCTGGAGAAGTCTCCCCGCTTGTTGCAAAAACCTTTGCTCTAACAGAGATAGCCAACGCGCAGAAGCAGTTTGAGGCTAAGAAACATGTCGGAAAGTTAGTGATCGATGTTTCGGGAGAAGGGATGGCATAATAAGGACTGCAAGGAACGCTAAATTTCCCCCGGTAGAGTACATCAGTAATCGTGCAATTTCGACAACCATCAGGAAACAAGGAAGCCATCGATGCGAACAGATATAAGTTTTAAATCAAAGGGCTTGGAATGCCGTGGATGGCTGTTCGCACCTGACACTATTAAGACGGGTGAAAAATTCCCTGCAATCGTTATGGCCCACGGTTTCAGCGCGGTGAAAGAACAGGGTTTATCAGACATTGCCGAATATTTATCGAACGCCGGTTTTATCGTCTTGGTTTTTGATTATCGATTTTTTGGTGATAGCGAAGGTGAGCCCAGATGCCAGTTATATCCATTGGAAATGGTTGAAGATTATCGAAATGCAATAACATGGTTATCTGAACAGGCTAATGTGGATCGAGACCGAATAGGAATATGGGGTACATCTTATAGTGGCGGACTCGTTGCTTATGTAGCTGCGATCGATAAACGCACGAAAGCTATAGTCGCACAAGTACCATCAATCATTGACCCTGAATCTCGACGCACTATGAATCCTGAAAAATGGGACAGTGTGGGAGATTATTTACTGCAAGATCGTATCGCGAGGTTTTCAACCGGTAAGGTTAACTACATGAAGGTGGTAGCGCCGGAAGGAGAGCCTTGCATACTACCCGGGCAGGAAAATTATGATGCGCTTACCGGGATGGCAGCCATTGCTCCTAACTGGCAAAATGAGATTACGGTAGAATCTCTGGAAAAGATTAGGGAATTCGATCCTGTAAGCCGTATTCATCTGATTGCCCCGCGAGCTCTTCTGGTCATAGCTGCAGAGAAGGACTCTCTCATTCCATTAGAAGCTGTTAGTCGTTCATTTCAAAAAGCACAGGAACCCAAGGATCTGATTGTTTTTCCTATATCGCACTTCGATATCTATTCTGATCCTTGGCAAACGAAAGCTGCAACTGCTGCAATTGACTGGTTTGACAAATATCTTAAGTAACATTGTCATGGTCGTCAGGCTGCGCAAACCAAACTAAAGAAGTGACTAAATAGATATGGACAGATCAAGAAACCCAAAACAGCAGCGGACATGCTCAATGATGAGGTCTTGCCATTCTTTGAGCAGCACACGCTACCCATCATCCTGCGAATACTGACCGATAGAGGGGCGGAGTTTTATGGACGAGTGAATAAGTATGTCTATCAACTGTATTTGGCCCTCAATGATAGTAAACACTGCAAAACAAAAGTGAGGCCACATTAAACCAATGGAATCTGTGAGCGCTTCATAAGACTATTTACAGGGGTTTTATCAGGTCACTTTGAGAAAGAGCATCTTCACTAATATGGCATCACACCAAGCTGACCTTGACGAGTGGCTGGTGTACTACAATGCCAATCGAATTCACCAAGGAGAAATGTGCTGTGGCAGAATGCCTTTAGAAACTTTGCAAGATGAAAACAGATTTGGCAGGAAAAGATAGTCAACTGAACTTGGCCAGACAATACGGGCTTACATGAAACGGGTAACCGTCAAGTCGCGACTACAACAGATCACTTATTAGACAAACCACATCCAACCAATGAAGTCAGGCACCTGTAACACCCTTCACAAAATTAATCCTCTAGACTTATAATTAATTATTTATGAAAGGTGCCAGGTTTGCACTGGCATTATTATTTAAGAAGATGGTTTTGTGGAATTCCCGGTGGGGGATTAATGCCAGGAACATTCGGCTTTTTGTTTTGCGGAACATCAGGTGACAGTGCAGTGCCAACAGGATTCAGTTTTTCTATTCCGGGAATACCAGGTGGAGGTGTAACACCCATATTCTTGGACTTCATGCCATGTCCTATAGGGCAATTTATTGAGTAATTTACAACATTAGAAATAAAATACTTAGGCTCGAATCCAACAACGTGTAAACGCCCGGTCTCAAGCCCTGCCTTGTTCTCCACTTTCAATTTGTGGTTCCCTATTGCGTTCCCATTTCGATCAGTTATGACACGATAAACCGTGCTCTTGCGGCCCAGGTGATTCTCCAGACTGTAAGCTAGTCGCTGATTGGGGTGAGTCGTACTGATCCCCACCTGTGCTGCAATTTCACAGGTTCCGTCAGCACGCGTAACAGGTCTGACCTGAATGGTTGTACGTTTAATATGGACGTTGGTATCAGCAGCGCAAACTATCTCCATAGCAGCTAATCTTTCGGTTGAAGGGAATGAATGCATCTCTACGCTGTCATGCTCGAACTTTCGGTGGCCCCATTCTCCTGTTAAAGAAATGATAAGTGGCAATCTACGGTCGCTGGCAAAGATATCGACAGCACGATTACCCGTACTCAACATTCTCTCTTTTTCTCTATTACATTCTTTAATGGCGAATCGCGCTATAACATCTCTTGGGATATTTACAGCGGCTGAATCCCGATCTCGATCCTGATTTAAACCGCTATACCGTTTTGACCATTCGAGGGGGTACTCAAGTGCTACTCTATCACTGGAACTTGATAGTATTTTGAACTTAAGAGATACGTGGTCAAGAGGAATGCTATCCCCATTTGCTGCAATGCCAAAATTAGCCATGAGTCGAATTACGCTGCCATTTAGAAGCTCGGTGTATTCGTAATTTCGACTGATCACAGTTAAAGTATCAGGCGTAACCCCGTCGAATGACAAGTCTGCTGCATGCCCACTACTTGTCCATGCAAGTGAAGGTGTCGGCGAGAGAACTGTAAAAACCAGCACTAACCATGGCAAAACAATAGTTTTAAGATCGGGGCGAAAACGAATAGCCTTGGTAATGGGTGTTGGCAGAATCAACAAGTGCCTCTTAATTAGGTTTAAACTACTTTTCAATTTAATCAGACTAGATGCAGCCATTACCATCTCCTCGTGTGTTTATGATTATGTGAGTCGAGCGATATAAACCATCGGTTCAATTATTGTGTGTAATGGCCAAGTTATTTATCGATAGCAAAAGAGTGGGAGGAGCGTCAGCAGACGTTCTCTAATTGATAACTGGTGGTACTCGTGTGCGCGGTTAGTCAGTTGATCAACGCCGTAAAAGTAGATAGCGGGATAAAGGGTGATAATAGGGAGTAGATTCAAGGTGAATGTGGTTTTTTCCGGATTCTTGATGCTCATCCCTTGAAATCATAGTTTTCTTAATGTTCTCCATTATGGCATGGGAAAGTGCCGTGTCAATGTGTGGGTGTGCATGAATGGTTAATATGTTTGTGTGTAACGTATTACAATTCTAACAGCGTCTTTTGATATCACGGTTAAAATTATGTGGGAACCAAGAGCCGTTAACACAAGAGTTAAAGTGCCATCATCAACGCCATATCCTGGTAGGGTAAGCTGCTTATCTATCTTGAATTTTCATACCGTAAAAAAGCAAGATCGTTTTATTGTTCTCCAAACCCAAACTTTGCCATTACTGCGTTAAGGGCTGTATCCAGCCCTTTTTTCTGGCTTGGCTTTAGCTTTTTTACTGCCTTGTTGATGTGCGGTTTGTAAAGCACGGGCAGCCTGTATGTTGCTATAAGTCGTTGTTGTCGGACTGCTTTTCCTTAGCGCACCGAAGCATCCGCTGAGAGCGATGTTAGGCTACAACACAGTCACACAGAGTCTCTTAACCATATATTTTTTAATTCCCGTTATACATTTGTGATATCCGGGTGATATTCGCGTAATTCGTTTTTGGCATATTATCTTCCATACTGAGTGTTAAACGAAATGCTGTAATGGGAATAGTAGTATGCTGATTAAAAAGCCTGAAGATTACAAATCCTCTGAGATTACGGATCAGAAAGCCTACCTGAACCGGCGTCAGTTCATACGGGATAGTGGCCTGCTGGGGTTGGGTGTTGCCAGCACTGTGATCAGCCTGCCCTGGAGCAAACACTCCTGGGCTGAGAGTGCCCCCGGAAAAAAACCTTATCCCTCCTTGGTTAAAAGCCCTTTCAGCACCGATGAGCAGCTGACGGATTATGATGATGCAACCAGCTACTGCAACTTCTATGAGTTTGGCACACGCAAGAGTGATCCGAAGGATAATAGTCAG
>JAPHUE010000015.1 GCA_026196795.1 Sedimenticola sp. | reverse complement strand
TACCGTGGCCGATCAGTTAGTTCAGAAGCTCTCCGATCAGTTGGCCACCCTGAAGGTCAGGCCGGGTTGTGAGGCTGGGAGCGAAATGGGGCCGTTGGTTACCAAGCCCCATCTGGAAAAGGTGCGGGGCTATGTTGATCGGGGTGTTGAAGAGGGGGCGACGCTGGTGGTGGATGGCCGTGATCTACAAGTTGATGGGCATGATACGGGCTTCTTCCTGGGTGGTTGTCTGTTTGATCGTGTGACACCAGCAATGTCGATCTACCGGGATGAAATTTTTGGTCCTGTGCTCTGTATAGTCCGGGTCGACAGCCTGCAGGAGGCCATGGTGCTGATCGATAATCATGAGTACGGGAATGGCACCTGTATTTTTACCCGTGATGGTGAGGTGGCCCGCTATTTCAGTGATCACATCAAGGTTGGGATGGTTGGGGTAAATGTGCCGCTACCCGTTCCGGTGGCCTATCACAGCTTTGGCGGATGGAAACGGTCGCTTTTTGGTGATCTCTACGCCTATGGCCCCGATGGGGTGCGTTTTTATACCCGACGTAAGACCATCACCCAGCGTTGGCCATCAGCATCAACTAAAGAAGGAGCGCTTTTCAGTTTTCCGACATTATGAGTCCGTCAGGAGTAGGAATATAAGGTATAGCGCGTCATGCGATCGATCCCCTTAAGAATTCACTAATATGGCCGATAGCTTTTAGTGATCCGGTTCACAAACCGGGGGAGCACTTTAATGGAATAAGGTGATCACCAGTGCTGATTGGGCCATCACCGTTTTGTTCGGGCAAAGAGCTGCGGTTTATAGATGGTTCGTTTGATGTGTTATGAAGAAAATTCTTTGGGATGATGGTCTTAGTATAGGTGTGCCTGCGCTTGATGAGGAACACCGGCAGCTTATCGCCTTGCTAAACAGTCTCATTGATCTGATTGGTGAAACGCCCGATGTAGAACAGGTACATGCCATCCTGGATGAACTGGAGTCGCTTACAGCGATCCATAGTCGGCATGAGGAGAAGCTCAGTGTCCATGCCAGCGCGGCTTTTCGGGAAGAGCAGCGCCGTGAGCATCATGCGTTTCTGTCAGCAATTATTGAAGCGCGAGGGCAGCTCAAAAGTGACGACTTGGGTGGCTCACTGATTGATATGACCGAGTCACTGGTCAATCTGTTGATCAGCCATATCATTGATCAGAACCTCGACCTTGCCCCATTACTCTCTCAGCAGGAAGGTGAAGCGCGCTCTCTGGCTGATCATCTGGTTTGTCATTTCCAGAAAATTTCATTGGTACGTGGGCTTGAAATGCTGGTTTTTATTTCGCTGCTGCCCATGTTGGTCTTTGCAGGAATGATCATGCATCAGGCTTGGCAGTCTGCTGCCAGAGCCGATGATGTTGCACTGCTCGCCTCTTTCAGTGAGCGGGTAGGTGATCTTGCTCATGAATTACAAAAAGAGCGAGGGCTGAGTTCGGGTTATCTGGCCAGTGATGACAAGGCCTACCAGGCAGCACTGCGACTGCAACGTCAGAACAGTGACCGGGAACGGATTCAGTTTGATGATGGCTTGTCAGGTGAACAGCTGGGGCAGGGATTCTCTGTTATCAAGCGAATGGCTGACAAGATGATGGTTCGTATGGAAGAGTTGCAGCGCATTCGTCAGGAGGTTGATCAGCGAAGACTCAAGCCACAAAACAGCTTTGACCTGTTTACCCGCTTGATTGCGGATTTAACGGAACTGTCTAATCAAGTGGCAACACACTCACGCCATGCAGGTGCCTCTGAGTTGTTTCAGGCCAATGCCATTCTTATCCAGTTTGGTGAGGTGGCTGGCAGAGAGCGTGCTGTCAGTGCGGCAGCCTTAGGGCGTGGCACGTTTACTTCGCAGGAGTATCGGCAGTTGATTGCCCTCACCTCGGAACAGCAATCACTTAAACGGCAGCTCCGTTCCTTTCTCAGCGACGCTTTATGGGGCAAATGGCAGCAGTTATATGATACGACTGAAGTGGCTGAGTATCAGCGCTTCAGTGATTTCGCGCTGGAGCAGGGCAGAAGTCATGGCACGGTATCGCTGGACAGTTTTACCTGGTTTAAGGTCGCTACCAATCGGATTAATCTGATCCGGTCGTATCAACAGGAGCTGACTAAAAAGCTGTTAAAAGATATGTATCGTGAACGCAGTAAATCGACCGCCCTGTTCATGGCTACTGTCTTTGGTGGTGGTGGGATGGTATTGCTGATCGGTTATGTTGCACTTCAACTTGCCCGCTCTATCCGATTGCCTATTCTAAGCCTTACGGAAGGAATGCGTGGGCTGACCGCTGGTGATAAATCAGTCAGGATTCCCTATGAAACCCGCCGGGATGAGCTGGGTGATATGGTCGCAGCCTATGAGACATTTCGACGAAAATTGATTAGGACCGATATGTTATCCACCGGTGAGGATACCGGCCCATTGGCGTCTAATCGTTATGCACTGGCGCTTAAGCGTCGGACGGAAGAGGGCGAGACGTATAGGCGCCTTGCCAGCATTGACTCATTGACCGGGGTTTTTAATCGTCGGGAGTTTATGACGTTGGCCAGAAAGGAGGTAGCCAGGGTTCAGCGACAAGGGGATCATCTGGCCGTCATGCTGCTGGATGTGGATCACTTTAAACATATCAATGATACCTATGGTCACTCTGAAGGTGACCGGGTTTTGAAAATCATTGCCCAATCTGTTTCTGCAGTGTTGCGTGAAGCGGACGTATTGGGCCGTATCGGCGGAGAGGAGTTTGCCGTGCTACTGCCTTCTACAGATAATGATTCGACCATAATAACAGCTGAAAGAGTGCGGTCTGCTGTTGAGGGTCTGCGTATTCAGGTGAGCGAAGGTGAGATTCAGGTCACTATCAGCATAGGCGTCAGTGAATATCTGCCAGGAGAGGGCCTGATTGATCCTGCGATGGTGCGCGCCGACAAGGCGCTTTATCAGGCCAAGCATGCGGGTAGAAATCAGGTTCGAATTCAGCAGGCTGCCTAGGCTTTACGGTGATTAGCGGCTGCCCCAGCTTTGGCCGGGGCAGTGTTCAATAAGTCAGATTATTTGTTCAGGGAGGATTGTTGGACAGCCATAATTTCCCGGATGCCTTTCTCGGCCAGTTTTAGCATCTCTGTCAGTTCCTGCATATGGAAGGCGTGCCCTTCAGCCGTTCCTTGTACTTCGATGAAGGCGCCGGCATCGTTCATGACGACATTCATATCCGTTTCGGCATTTGAGTCCTCGGCATAATCCAGGTCAAGGACGGGTGTACCCTGGAATATGCCGACGGATACGGAGGCGAGCTGACCATGGATGGGATCCTTTTTTAATCGCCCCGTTTTAGTCAGGTTGGATATCGCATCGCAGAGTGCCACATAAGCCCCTGAAATGGACGCGGTACGGGTTCCGCCATCAGCCTGTATGACATCGCAGTCAAGCGTAATGGTGCGTTCCCCCAGTGCGCTCAAGTCCGTTACGGCACGCAGGCTGCGGCCAATCAACCGTTGGATCTCCAGCGTGCGTCCTCCCTGCTTGCCCCGGCTTGCCTCTCGACCCATCCGGCTATCGGTTGAGCGGGGAAGCATGCCGTACTCAGCGGTGACCCAACCTTTCCCACTGCCTTTCAAGAAGGGCGGGACACGCTCCTCTACGGATGCAGTACAGATGACTTTGGTGTCGCCAAAGCAGACCAGTACGGAGCCTTCTGCATGTTTGGTGAAGTTACGGATGATCTCAATGGTTCGCATCTGATCTGGCGTTCTGCCGCTGGGTCTCATTCTTTCTCCTGCTTGGTTTCGGTTTCAAAGTTATTGATGGCATTCTGGAGTTCAGCAATTGCCTGGGCCAGATTGCTCTCTTCTTTTGTTTCTGTTGGGTTGGTTTCACTTGCTGCCTGGGGTTTGTCATCCACAGCCGACATTTTTAAGGCAATCAGAGTGATATTGTCACTGTCAGGGAAGGCTTTGTGTGCCGCCTGCTCGGCCAGACTCTGAACGGCTTCAGAGAGTGGCAGATTGCCGAACAGGGTGTTGAGGATATCTTCCTCTTTAATACTACCCCAAAGTCCGTCGCTGCAGAGCAATAGAATGTCGTCTGCTTCGAGGCGCTGTTTACCCAGGGTGATTTCTGGTGAATTGAGTGATCCCCCCAGGCAGCGAGTGACATAGTTTCGTTGTGGATGGACCTCTTGTTCTTTGGCTGTAATAACCCCTTGCTGTTTGAGTCGCTCGACATAGGAGTGATCGATGGTTTTTGAGAGCACTCGGCGTTTGCGTAGCAGATAGAGCCGGCTATCACCGGCATGAGCCCAATGTGCAACATTTTTCTGGACCAGGCAGGTGACGGCGGTGGTACGCGGATCAATTGCTGGCTGCTGATCATAGCCGAAGGCGATAATGTTCTCGTGTGCCTTATGTAGCAGGCGTGTCAGAAAGCCGTTGGGATTGAGTATGGGGTGTGGGGTGCGGTCAAAGTAGTTTCGGCAGGTATCGATCATGACCTGGGCGGCGGCTTCACCCCTTGGGTGACCTCCCATACCATCTGCCAGCCCGAGCAATACGGTGTCCTCATCTTGTACCATGATACACCGGTCCTGATTGATTTTACGGTCACCTATCAGGCTGCTGTTAGCTGATTCGCCGGGTCTGCTGCTCATTTCTGGTCACTCCCACTGAAGGGTTCGTCTGTTGTCTCAAGCTTCGGCTGGCTGTTGTTTGCAGGTCGCCCCGTCTCCTGTACAAGGGAATCCAACATGATGCCGGCATTCTGAGGTCGCAGGAGTGGGTCGACCTCCATAGCCCAGTCAATTACCTCTAACAGATAGGCCGGATACTGTTTCTTATACAGGCTGGCGATCGGTTTCATGGAATCTTTAGCATGCCGTTCAATAGCCGAAGGGGGTGGTTTGCCCTCGATACAGGATCGCATAGTGGCACCGATGGCATAAACATCGCTCCAGGGGCCAACATAGCCGGATGAATAATATTGTTCGACTGGGGCAAAACCGGGTGTGACGACCTGTGATGATTGTCGGCTGCGGGTGGTAGCGAATTGATGCACAGCGCCAAAATCCAACAACAGGGGGTTGCCGCCTGGGCGAAGATGGATATTGCTGGGTTTGATATCCAGATGGAGATGCCCTTCTGAGTGGATCAGGTTGAGGGCGTCCAGAACGGCAGGAAAGACGGTTAGCAGAAAGGTGGTGCTGAGACCGCCGTTACGTTTTTTGACGTAGCTGCCCAGATTTTTGCCGTGCTCATAGTCCATCACCAGATAAGCCGTGTTGTTGGCCAGAAAAAAAGTGCGTACATTAACAATATTGGGGTGGCGCAGCATGGCTAGCGCTTTGGCCTCCTGGTAGAAGAGCTTACGGCCATTATGAAACGCGTCACGTTGTGACTCGCCACTGACCTGCACTTCTCCAGAGCTGTCACGTACCGCGAGTTTCTTGGGCAGGTACTCCTTGATCACTACGTGATCCAGACTATCTTCATCCTCTGCCAGGTAAATAAGGCTGAAACCACCACTCCCGATCAATTTGATGATCGAGTAACAGTCAATGACGGTACCGGATGCTAGGCTGTCCCTGTTCTGTTCCGTGGATGAAGAAATTGTCTACTCCAGATGCACTCTGTTTGAATGCGCATTATGATACACGCATACTTATCAGTCGTGCCGTCTGGTTTAGCCGAACAGCTGATAGATGCATGCATTTCTGCGATCTTTTATAAATGATACGCAGTCCACTTCCAAGTATTAATAATTTAGGTGCGCTCATGATATGCAGTATGACCTCATTTTCGAGAAGGGAAAGTCGGGACGGCCAGGGTGAGTTGGTATGTGAATTACGCTCGGTTAATCACCGCTATCTGGAGCTGTTTGTTCGCTTGCCAGAAGAGCTTCGTGCGCTGGAGCCGTTGGTGCGGGAACGGGTGGCAGCTAGATTGGGGCGAGGCAAGGTGGATTGCCTTTTTCGGTTTGTCCCCTCAAAAACGGCGGCTACCGGGGTGGTGGTCAATGAGCGTTTCGCTCAGCAGATAATAGAAGCGGCTGGGGAAGTTGGTCGGTTGTTGCATGAGTCTGTTCCACCTCGAACGATGGATATATTGCGTTGGCCGGGGGTGTTGGAAACGGAAGAGATGGATCTGGCCCCCGTACATAAAAGTGCGGCCGAGTTATTGGAGCTGACACTGGATGGCTTGGTGGAGTCCCGACAACGGGAAGGCGGGCGTCTGGCGGAATTGATTGTTCAGCGCTGTGGCACAATGCGGGAAGAGATTGCCAAGGTTAAGGTGCTGATGCCTCAGTTGCTGAGTTCACTGAGGGAGCGTCTGCGTAGCCGTCTGGCTGAATTGACATCCGAACTGGATGAAGGTCGGATTGAGCAGGAGATGGTGCTGTTAACACAGCGGCTGGATGTGGATGAGGAGATGGATCGTCTCCAGACCCATTTGGATGAAGTGGAGGCTGTACTGAAGCGAGATGAACCCGTAGGTCGTCGGCTGGATTTCTTGATGCAGGAGCTAAATCGTGAGGCTAATACCCTGGCATCAAAATCCAATGATGTGGAGATGACCCGTGTCTCCGTGGAGCTGAAAGTCCTGATTGAACAGATTCGCGAGCAGGTGCAGAACATCGAGTGACGGCCTGTGAAGTGCAACAAGCCGGTGAATATTTAACGATAGTGGAAAACGTATGGCAAAAGGTACCCTGTTTATTGTGTCCGCACCTTCCGGTGCGGGAAAGACCAGTCTGCTAAAGGCACTGGTGGAGACGGAAGACCAGATCAAGGTCTCGGTCTCTCACACGACCCGGCCTCGGCGGCCGGGTGAAGTGGAGGCCGTGGATTATCATTTTTTAGATACCACGGCATTCAGGCAGATGATTGAGGCGGGTGAATTCCTGGAACATGCCGAAGTATTTGGCAATTTTTATGGCACGTCCGAGGCCGGCATTCGTGATCAGTTGTCGAGTGGTAATGATGTCATTTTGGAGATCGATTGGCAGGGGGCACAGCAGGTGCGTAAACGCATCCCTGGGACGGTATCCGTGTTTATTCTGCCGCCTACTCCGGAAGCACTCCGACAACGGCTCAGCGGCCGGGGGCAGGATAGTGAAGAGGTGATCAAGCGGCGTTTGGCAGAAGCCAGGGAAGAGATGTCTCATTATGCTGAATATGATTATATCGTAGTCAATGACCTGTTTGAGCAGGCGCTGGGTGAGTTGCGCTCAATAATCACTTCACGGCGGCTTACTCAAGCGATTCAGGCGGAGCGTCTGCAGGCACGTCTACGCTCATTGCTGGCCTGATGTGAGGAAATCGCCTATTTAGATGGTTACTCTGCTGGTGCAGAGAACCCCGTTGATATATCATTAAAAGTTCCGGCTCAATAAGGCCGGTGAGCTGAGTTAATTATCTTGCCCACCTGTTCAAGGGTGGTTCAAATATTGGAGTGAATTGATCATGGCCCGCGTTACAGTTGAAGATTGCCTTGAGCATGTGGATAACCGTTTTGACCTGGTGCTGCTGGCAACCAAGCGTGCGCGACAGCTGAGCAACGGGGTTGCGCCACTGCTGGGCTGGGAAAATGACAAGGCTACTGTCGTAGCATTGCGAGAGATTGCAGCCGGTCTGGTCGATGATGATGTGGTTGCACCAAAGGCAGATCCGGAAGCGGATATGGGCGCACTTGATGACAGTTTCGGTAACGGTGAATTTGCCAATGATCAGGCGTTTAACCGATAAAAGGATCTGTTCTAGAGACCTTTCTACGGATATCAAAACCCCGCATCTCTTATCGCTGTGCCTGATTCAGGCACAGCCTGTCGCTTGATGATCAGATGAACCAATCCAGCGGCGCGCAAATCAACGAAAAAAGCAATAAACCCCGCTTTCTAATTAGCGATCTTTGTGCCTATCTTGAATCTTACCTGAGCGTGGAGCAGGTTCGAGAGGTGTATCGATCCTATGTCTTCAGTGCTGAAGCCCATGAGGGGCAGAAGCGCCTGAGTGGTGAACCCTACATCTACCACCCGCTAGCGGTGGCCCGCATCCTTGCCGATATCCGTCTGGATTACCGCTGTCTAATGGCGGCCATTATGCATGATGTATTGGAAGATACCTCGGTTACCAAGGCGCAGCTGGAAGAGGAGTTTGGGGAAGAGGTGACGACCCTGGTTGATGGCGTCAGTAAACTCAATCAGATCAACTTCCCCTCCAAGGCGGAGGCCCAGGCCGCCAGTTTCCGCAAGATGCTGCTGGCGATGACCCAGGATATTCGCATCATCCTGATCAAGCTGGCTGATCGACTGCACAACATGCGTACCCTGGAAGTGATGCGGCCTGAGAAGTGTCGCCGTATTGCCCGGGAGACCTTGGAAATCTACGCCCCGATTGCCCATCGACTCGGTATCTATCGTTTGCGTACCGAGCTTGAAGAGCTCTGTTTTGCTGCCTATTGGCCCATGCGGTACCGGGCGCTGAAAGAGGCGGTTAGAGCCGCCCGTGGCAATCGCAAAGAAGTGATGAGCAATATCGATGCGGCCTTGGTCGGTCGGTTGGAGCAGGAGGGCATTGTTGGTGTGGTGCGGGGGCGCGAGAAACACCTTTACAGCATCTACACCAAGATGCGCGACAAGAAGCGCTCATTTTCGGAAGTGGTGGATGTCTATGCCTTCCGTATTATTGTGGATCGGCTGGATACCTGCTACCGGGTGCTGGGTGTGGTGCATAACCTCTACAAGCCAGTCCCCGGGCGTTTCAAAGACTACATCGCCATACCCAAGGCCAATGGCTATCAATCGCTGCACACGCTTCTGTTTGGTCCTCATGGCCTGCCCATTGAGATTCAAATCCGCACGGTAGAGATGGATCGGATGGCTGACTCCGGTATCGCGGCCCATTGGCTCTACAAATCCAGTGAAAACCAGAGTGGTATGGCACAGGCAGATGCCTCTAACTGGTTAAAGAATCTGCTGGAGCTGCAGAAAGATGCCGGGGACTCGATGGAGTTTCTTGAGCATGTGAAAGTCGATCTGTTCCCGGACGAGGTCTATGTATTTACGCCTCGCGGCAAGATCATGGTGTTGGCCAAGGGGGCCACGGTCATCGATTTTGCCTATGCAGTTCACTCTGATGTGGGTAACCATACCGTTGCTGCCCGTGTTGACCGGCATATGGTGCCGTTGCGCACCCGTCTCTACAGTGGCCAGACAGTGGAGGTTATTACCTCGGAAACGGCTAATCCGAGTGCGGCCTGGCTCAATTTTGTAGTGACCGGTAAGGCGCGGGCCAACATACGGGGCTATCTCAAGAATCTGCGCCACCAGGAAGCTATTACCCTGGGGCGTCGATTACTGAACAAAGAGCTGGCTCAGCATGAGTTGAATATTGACCAAATCCCACTTGAGAGCCTGGCCCAGCTGCTGAAGGATTTTCACCTCACAACAAAGGATACCCTGCTTGAGGAGATTGGCCTGGGTAATCGGATGCCATTCCTCGTGGCGCGTAGACTGATTGATTCGGCCATTGATCTGCCGAAAGGTGAGGCCACTGTCCCGAGTGCCGATGCTGCGCCGCTGGCGATAACGGGCACTGAAGGTATGGTCGTGCGATTTGGCAAGTGCTGCCGTCCACTACCGGGTGATGAGATTGTGGCGATCTTTAATCCGGGCAAAGGTATTGTCGTGCATCGGCATGAGTGCAGAAATCTGGGGGATTTTCGTAAAAGTGACAGTTGGCTGGATGTAAACTGGGAAAAGGAGCCTGTGGGTGACTTCACGACTGAGATCAAGGTGGATGTAGGTAACAAGCGAGGCGCCTTGGCCGCAGTTGCTTCAGCCATTTCCGAGATGGGTGCAAATATCAAGAATGTGGTCATGGAGGAGCGGGACGGACTGACCTCAACACTGCACTTTATAGTGGCCGTAGACAGTCGCAAGCACTTGGCCAATATTATGCGCAGGCTGCGCCTGCTGAAAACGGTTTTACGAATTCATCGTGTGGGATGATTAGGCATTTTCAGGGGTAAATTCATGGAAAAAGAGATTATTTGTACTGATCTGGCCCCTCAGGCTATAGGCACATACTCCCAGGCGGTTAAAGTCGGGGGCACGGTTTATCTGTCAGGTCAGATTCCACTGGTGCCGGAGACGATGGCGATGGTAGGTGGCGACATTGAGGCGCAGATTCGTCGGGTGTTTGATAACCTTCAGGCCGTTGCCCGGGCGGCAGGAGGCGAATTGGATGATATGGTTAAGCTGAACGTGTTCCTTACCGACCTGACCCACTTCCCTGTCGTGAACGCCGTTATGGCCGAATATTTCGCCCAGCCCTATCCGGCTCGTGCCGCAATCGGTGTTGCTGAGTTACCCAAAGCCTCCCAAGTAGAGATGGATGGCATCATGGTGCTTTAAGCACCGTCCCCCTGTACCGTTACTGTAATCGATCGGCGATGGGGTGATGTTCGGTGTTCCCATAAGTAGATCCCCTGCCAAGTCCCCCTGGCACAGCGCCCGTTTGTGACGGGTAGAGTCAGGTCCATGTTGGTTAAAATGGACCGAATATGCGCCGGCATATCATCCGGTCCTTCCATACTGTGTTGATAGATCGGGTCGCCATCCGGCACCAGACGAATCATGAAGGTTTCCAGGTCATGGCGAACATCGGGGTCGGCGTTCTCGCAAAGGGTGAGTGAGGCACTGGTATGGTGGGTGAAGACATGACAGAGACCTGTCTGAATGCCGGACTGTTGCACAATCTGTTCGACCTCACGGGTAATGTTGAAAGTACCACGGCCGTTGCTCTGAATGGTAAATTGGGATTGATGGACCATGTGGCTAGGCTCTCGCAGCAATTAGCATCTAACATCACCTATCTTGTCGCGTACCGACTCAACCTTCCCTTTAAGGCGGTTACTTTTCCCTTGGCGTATATCCAGCTTCAGTGATGAATAGACCCGATCACAACCGGCCTGTTCAAGAACCTGATAGGCAGACTCAACCAGCTTCAGGGCCTCAGAGAGGCTTTCAGTCTCAATAATGGTACCCATGGGTGTGAGCTGGTATTCACTCCCGCCGTCATGGATCATCTTGATGATCTGGCTGACATAGGGACTGACGCTCTCCCCTTTGTCAGTGGGAAACATGGCAAACTCCAGTAATACAGACATAGATGAAACTCCTGATTTGTTCTCTATAAGTTTCCTGTCGAGGGAATTCTGGTAATATTATCACGCCAAAGTCACAAACTGACCAGATTATGAATCCAAAAGGGACCCCGCCCTCTCTGGTTGCAAAACAGAGTGAAGCGACCGCACTCAATAAAATGCCAGTGACCGCCTTAAAGGGCGTCGGGCCGCGTAATGCCGACAAGTTGGCAAAGATCGGTATTAAGACGGTCCAGGATATCCTGTTTCATCTACCGTTCCGGTATCAGGATCGAACCCGGGTTGTACCTATTGGTTCATTGCGTCCGGGTGACAGTGTGGTGGTGGAAGGTGAGGTAGAACTGGCTGATATACGCTTTGGAAGGCGGCGCTCACTGTTAGTGAAATTAGCTGATGGGACTGGCAGCTTGGTACTGCGTTTTTTTCATTTCTCCAATGCCCAGAAGAGTGCGTTAGTTCGTGGGAGCCGTCTACGTTGTTATGGTGATGTGCGAAATGGGCCAAACAGCTATGAGATGGTTCATCCCGAGTACCAGCGGATAGATGATATGGATGAAGGGGCCATGGAAACATCGTTGACACCGGTATATCCATCAACGGATGGCATGCATCAGTTGAGCTGGCGTGGCATGGCGAGTCGAGCAATGGCTTTACTGGATGCCCAGCCTGACAGCCTGCCTGAATGGTTGCCCGAAGAGTTATTGACGCGTTTTCGTCTTCCCGACCTGGTCGCAGCCGTGACCTACCTGCATCGCCCGCCTCCTGATGCCCCGACAGAGAGTCTGCAGGCCGGCATGCATCCAGCGCAGCAGCGGCTGGCCTTTGAAGAGTTGATGGCCCACCAACTCAGTCTGCGTGAAACCCGCCAACGACAGAAAAGATTGAGCGCCACCGTGTTGGCCTCTACCGGGAAGCTGACTAAGCCTTTTCTGGCTCAACTGGCCTTTCGTTTGACGGCTGCACAGCAACGGGTATTGAGTGAGATTGCAGTAGATCTTGCTCAGGAGCATCCCATGTTACGTCTGGTGCAGGGTGATGTCGGTTCAGGCAAAACGGTCGTTGCGGCACTGGCTGCTTTACAGGCCATAGAGGCGAGTTATCAAGTGGCCCTGATGGCGCCGACAGAACTGTTAGCAGAACAGCATCTGCGGGTGTTGTGTCACTGGTTTGATCCCCTGGGTATTGATGTTTTGTGGTTGACGGGACGGCACAAAGGTCGTGTGCGGGAGCAGCTGTTGGAGCGTCTTGCTGAAGGTCATTCGCCTCTTGTAGTGGGTACCCACGCCCTGTTTCAGGATGATGTGCTATTCGACAAGCTGGGTCTGGTCATTATAGATGAGCAGCACCGTTTTGGGGTGCATCAGCGGATGGCGCTGCGTAACAAAGGTGGGGGCGAGCGGGTGCCTCATCAGTTGATTATGACGGCTACACCGATTCCCCGCACTCTGGCCATGACGGCCTATGCTGATCTGGATCTGTCGATCATTGATGAGCTGCCACCCGGTCGTACACCTGTAGCGACGGTGGTGATACCCGATAGTCGTCGTGCCGATGTGGTGGAGCGAGTGAGGAAGGCCTGTCTTGATGGGCGTCAGGCCTACTGGGTCTGCACCTTGATTGATGAGTCTGAGGTACTTCAGTGCCAGGCGGCAGAAGAGACCAGCAAGACCCTGCAAGAAGCTCTGCCCGGGTTGCGTATTGGATTGGTGCATGGACGATTGAAGGCGGCGGAGAAAGAGGCCGTTATGGCGACGTTTAAACAGGGTGATTTGGATCTTCTGGTCGCCACCACGGTGATCGAAGTGGGTGTGGACGTGCCCAAGGCGAGTTTGATGATTATTGAAAACCCGGAACGACTGGGTCTGGCGCAGTTGCATCAATTGCGCGGGCGGGTTGGTCGGGGTGCCGTGGAGAGTCACTGTGTACTGATGTATCACCCGCCACTGTCCCAGAATGCACAGCAACGCTTGGGGGTTATGCGTGAGACCAGCGATGGCTTCGTCATCGCTCAAAAAGATCTGGAGTTGCGAGGTCCCGGTGAGGTATTGGGCACCCGCCAGACCGGTGAAATGCAGTTTCGTATAGCCGATCTGCTGCGCGATCAGTCACTGTTGGATGAGGTCCAGGTCGCAGCGCAATTACTGCTCGACCAATATCCAGAGCGTGTAGGGCCGCTGGTACGTCGCTGGATAGGGGATCGACAGCACTACATTAACGCCTGATTAAGGCTCTTTCCGAAGCAGTAATTGTTGAAGAAAACCCGCGTGAAATCGGTGATAATAAGCTACTTTGCAGTGGAAGAATCGGATCGTTGTAGATGGGGTTAAACGGCAGGCGGGAACCAGCGTGGACAACCTGGAGCAGATTGCGGCACCACAGAGTGCCGGCTGGGATGGCAGACTGGTTGTGTGATCGTGGTTCACTGACGGCGCGACTAAAGTCGGCTTCGACAGATTCTTTCCGGGTTCATGTGCTTTATCAGGGGTGGGGTAGGCCGCTCGAAAGCGAGCGTCGCTTGCTGGGTATGCGTCGCGGCGGTATTGCTATTGTGCGTGAAGTGGAGTTGATTTGTGATGGCATCCCCTGGGTATTTGCCCGAACCTTGATACCTGTGCGCAGTCTCACCGGGGCAACACGACGGCTGGCACACCTTGGTGACCGTCCATTGGGCGAGGTGTTGTTTGCTGATCCTACAATGGAGCGGGGCGTGACAGAGATGGCCCAGCTTCTACCAGGGCATCACCTGTTTAGCACGGCGACGCAGCATCTGTCAGGGGCAAGGGTTGTCTGGGGAAGACGCACGCTATTCCATCTCGCCAGGAAACCACTGCTGGTGAATGAGCTTTTTTTACCCGATATTCCAGAGAGTCATCCATGAGTCACCCGGAGTTTGAAGTCAAAACGGCCATTGCGCCCCGCTCTTTTCGGCAGCTGTTGGATGGCTATGTCCGATTGATCCGGCTGGATAAGCCGATCGGTATTCTATTGTTGTTGTGGCCGGCTCTCTGGGCGCTGTGGATCGCCGGGGCTGGAGAGCCACGCTGGGGTGTTGTATTGATATTTATATTTGGCGTTGCCCTGATGCGCTCCGCTGGCTGTGCCATCAATGATTATGCTGACCGTAATATTGATGGTGAGGTGGCACGTACCTGCGGTCGTCCTCTGGCTACCGGATTGGTGGCACCAAAGGAAGCACTCTGGATATTCACAATCCTCTGTTTGATGGCCTTTGGACTGGTCTTGTTGTTAAATCAGCAGACGGTCTTTATGTCAGTTGTAGCTGTGTTTCTTGCGGCACTTTATCCCTTTATGAAACGCTTTACCCATCTTCCGCAGCTGGTTCTCGGCATGGCTTTCGGCTGGGCCGTACCAATGGCCTATATGGCTTTGACTGAGACTGTCCCGCTGGTGGCTTGGGTGTTGTACCTGGCGACGATCATCTGGGCACTGATCTATGATACGGAATATGCCATGGTTGACCGGGAGGATGACCTGAGAATAGGGGTGAAGTCGACGGCGATTCTGTTTGCTGAGAATGATCGGCTGATTATTGGACTGCTTCAGCTTCTGATGATTGTTTTGCTGGTGGCTGTTGGCATTATGGTGGGACTTGGTTTGTTCTACTATGTCGGATTGGGTGCGGCTTCTTTGTTGTTTGCCAGGCAGCAACAGTTGATCAAGAATCGGGAACCTGCGGCCTGTTTTACAGCTTTTCTTAATAATAACTGTGTCGGCATGCTGATCTTTTTTGGTCTGTTACTGGACTACATGCTCGCCTGACAAATAAAAAGGCTACCCGATGCTCTGCATCAGGTAGCCTTTTGTAAAAACGATCAGTTAGCTTGCGCCTTCCGTTCGTTCCATTTAGCGGCCTCCTGATCCCAGTCGTCTGTTCTGACGTAGGGATTGGATCTGGGTTGGGCGATCATCTCAGGTTCGATGTCGATGCCGAGACCCTCAAGGAAGTTGATTAGCCCG
Source organism: Sedimenticola sp. (assembly GCA_026196795.1). GTDB lineage: Bacteria > Pseudomonadota > Gammaproteobacteria > Chromatiales > Chromatiaceae > Sedimenticola. The sequence continues at coordinate 9,265 of JAPHUE010000015.1, read as the reverse complement.
ATACGTTCAATCATCTCGCCGGTTCGTTCGTGTTCCAGTGCGTTTTCGGCAAAGAAATCAAGAATCTCGGTGCTGAGCTCCTCAAGCCACTCATAATCCTCATCCGTTTCAAGCTTGTGGAATGGCACGATAACCGTGCCCATCAGGTCGCCAATCTTCAGTGTGCGTTTTCCGCCGACCAAGATACTGACGCCCCGGTCATTGCCCGGAGAGAGTGCCTTGGTCATGACATTGATGCAGTGCATGCAGCGTACACAGTTGTGATTGTCTACGGCTAGAGTGTCATCGTCATTTAGTGAGAGCGCCTGCGTGGGGCAGCGGGTAATAACATTGTCGATGACATATTTACGGCCTTTCTTGTCGACATAGTTTTTTACTTCAGACTGATCTACCTTCATGTCGTCACGCCAGGTGCCAATCATTGCCACATCAGCCCGTTGTATGGAGTTCATGCAGTCATTGGCGCAACCTGATGCCTTAAACTTGAGCTTATAAGGTAGTGCCGGGCGGTGCATGTCATCCAGGTTGGCATTGACACAGGTGCGCATGGCACGTGCTTCGTCATAGCAGGACTGCTCACAGCGGGCAGCGCCGACGCAGGACATGCCGGTCCTAACAGCGGGGCCGGCACCTCCCATATCAAATCCGGCCTTATTGATTTCATCAAATGCTTTTTGCACATTCTCCGTGGTACAGCCCTGAAACATGATATCGCCGGATTGACCGTGGAATGCGATCAGGCCTGAGCCATACTTCTCCCAGATATCGCAGAGATGCCGGATAGTTTTACTGTCGTAGTGCATGCCGGGGGGTGGCATGATGCGTAAGGTATGGAACTCTGCGGCAGCGGGGAACAGGGGTTTGTTGTTGTCGTCTTTCAGCTCTGTGAAGCGGGGGATAACACCTCCACCATAGCCGATAACACCCACTGTACCGCCTTTCCAGTAGCCTTTTCGTGTTTCATATGAGGTCTCCAACTGTCCTAGCAGATCGACCATCATATCGTTGTCATTGGCCAGGCGCTTTAGCCCAGTCACAAAGCTCGGCCATGGGCCGCCCTCGAGCTGATCCAGCATCGGGGTGTCATGCATTGGTTTTGTCATACTACCTCCCAAATTACCTGTGCTGCGAAATAATAGTGCAGACACTCTGTCTTGTTTGAGACCCGCCTATGTGTGGGGGGTTCTGCTGTTAATCCAACAGCTTGTCGGAGATAATAGATCAAACGATTACCAAGTAAACCACTGGGTAATTGGGGTATGCAAAAAAAAGCCCAGCGGGGAGCCGGGCAAAAATCTCTCTATGCACTGTTCAGAGAGAGGAGGATCTTTGCCTGAGCCGGCTAATGGCCGGATCAGGACTTGATAAGGTCAGGCAGAAGCGCTTTACTTTTTGAAGGCTTCACCAGCTACGGCTGATACCTTGCTGTTAAAGGTATTGATACCATTCTCCAGCCAGCTGCGGTACTCGTTGCCAGCCTGGTTTGCCAGGTCAACAGTTTCGCGGTTTTTGTTGGCGATATTTTCGCTCAGCGTCTTGCTCAGGGCTACCTGTTTATCCAGCAAGCCTTTGATATCTTGTGGATTTTTGTTGACAGCCAGCTGCTCGATTCCGGCATCCACAAACAGACCGAAAGAATCCATCTGCTTTTCAACCAGTTTCTCCCAAGTACGGAGGTTGATCTCGGCCAATGAACGGATATTTTCGTAGCCGTTGATACCAAAATCTTTGATCAGTTCCAGATTTGCTTTTGGGTCGTTCACGCTGTTTTCTCCGCGTTGTGCAATGCAACAATATTGCGGTGCAGCATAAGATCTTTCAGGGGGGGTGTCAATAGTTTTTAGAAAAAAATTGTGCGCCGCACAAAGAGGGGCGCGTCATTAGACGGACACTTTAGCGTGTCTGTCTGTTTTTAGAGAGTTGCGGGGTATTTTGGAGGAGTTATTCTTCTTTTTTTCGATTGCTGGCGCTGGCCATCCCGGCGGCCTTGAAGAAGCTGGTCTGCATATCTGACCAAATCTTCATATTTTGTTCTGCCATACTGGTCATGGCTTTCATTGGGTCGCCGCCAACGGTGTTATTCATCTGCTCCTGCTGCTGCACAAACATGGAGAGACTCTCTTCAAGATAGCGCGCAAGAATCCCTTGAACGGTGCCGCCGTAGAAACGGATAATCTGAGACAGCATCTTTGCACTGAACAGTGGCTCGCCACCGGACTCTTCATCCAACATGATCTGCAGAAGGATAGAACGGGTCAGATCTTCATTAGTATTGGTATCCACTACCTGAAAATCACTCCCTTTCATCACCAGTTCGCGAATATCATTAAGCGTGATATAGCGACTCAGCTCTGTATCGTAGAGACGGCGATTGGGATACTTTTTTATAATTCTGGTGTTCGACATGGAGCCAGATCCTCGGAATTTAGTGCAATCTACAGATACAGTTTACCCGGGAATAATACTAAAGGGAAAACTGTTTAATTGTGGGGGTTATTCCATCGCGCTGCTGAGGCTGGGCGAAAAGTGCGAAATGTGACGGGTTCGAAATATTGCAGGCTGTAGCCCGGCGACCAGGCTCTATTGGATAAGGAGGTCGCCGGGTTTCGTTCGTTTATGGGTTAAGTGCGTTCAACGGCCAGTGCAACACCCATGCCGCCACCAATGCAGAGTGTGGCCAGTCCTTTCTTGGCATCACGCTTGGTCATCTCATGGACCAGTGACACCAAAATACGGGCGCCAGAGGCACCAATGGGGTGACCCAGGGCAATGGCACCACCATTGACGTTAATTTTCTCCAGATCCCAGCCCATCTCTTTGTTAACAGACATGGCTTGTGCGGCAAATGCCTCATTGGCTTCCACCAGGTCCAGATCACTGACACTCCAGCCTGCCTTCTCAAGGCATTTGGTTGAGGCAGGGATAGGGCCGGTGCCCATGATAGCGGGATCAACGCCGCTCGCAGCAAAGGCCTTCAGGCTTGCTATTGGGGTCAATCCCAACTCGAGAGCCTTGCTCTCTTTCATAACAATAACGGCGGCTGCTCCATCATTCAGGCCAGAGGCATTACCTGCAGTGACAGTGCCTTCGCGGTTAAATGCGGGACGCAGGCCACCCAGCTTTTCAGCGGTCGTACCGTGACGGGGGAATTCATCACTGTTGAAGATGACAGGGTCACCCTTGCGCTGTGGGATCTCAACGGGAATGATCTCATCAGCAAAGCGGTTAGCTTTTTGTGCGGCTTCAGCCTTTTGCTGAGATGCTGCGGCAAACTGATCCTGAGATTCACGATTGAATTCGAATTTAGTTGCGATGTTCTCGGCGGTTACGCCCATGTGGTACTGGTTGAATGCGTCCCACAGACCGTCAACGATCATGCTGTCTTTCAGTTTCCAGTCACCCATCATCTGGCCCTTGCGTGAACCGGGCACTACGTGAGGGGAGAGGCTCATGTTCTCCTGGCCACCGGCAATAACAATATCGGCATCGCCGCAGGCGACCGCTTGCATCGCCAGGTGAACGGCCTTCAATCCACTGCCACATACCTTGTTGATGGTCATGGCAGGCACGCCGTGTGGCAGACCGGCAGCCAAAGTTGCCTGGCGAGCGGGGTTTTGTCCGCATCCGGCCGTCAGAACCTGGCCCAGGATCACTTCATCGATCTGGTCAGGGGAGAGTTTGGTCTTTTCCAGGAGGCCAGCAATGACCTTGGCACCTAGTTCACTGGCTGGAACGCCGGCCAGGGTACCGGAAAAACTGCCGATAGCGGTTCTGCCGGCTGCTACGATAACGATGTTGTCACTCATAGGTATCACCTTCTGCTGTCATGTTCGGGTGCAATAGCGCTCGATGCTATAGCGTAGTCCCTAGAATTGGCACCAATTGGCGCCCTCAATATTGCATAATGTATTTCATTCAGTTGATCAGTGTAATGCAAAATGCTGCAGTGCACCACTTGTCTTGCATGCTAGTATGCTAGGGGCAAATTTACAAAGGGTTGGGGATCGATGGGGGAGTCGGATTTCTTTAATGGTGACTGGTTGGCTGCACAGCAGGCATTCTGGAGTCGCTGGAGTGAAAATGCCGGGCAACCAAGTGAAGGGCAGGCTGGCTCATCCAGTCCCTGGGAGCTCATGCTCGACCAGTGGTGGCAGAGCCTTGCGCCTGCAGCGCCGGAGTTGATGCAGGAGCTGCTTGGTAAAACGGTTGCACAGGCGAAACAACTGTTTCAGCTGGCTGATCTGTTCAATCAGAATCGATCGGAAGATGAAGCCTTTGACTGGCAGGAAGCGATACAGAAGACCTTTGGAGATCTGCGCGGGATTGTCGCCGGGATTACCGGCACCATGAACCCCATACCAGAAGAGATGCTTAGTGAAGCCAGCATTGAGAACTCTTCAGCTTATCTGCAGCGCCTGTTTGCTTTTCCTGGGGTAGGGGTGGGGCATCGTAGTCAGGCCCAGCAGCGCGAGCTGTTCAGCCGACTGGTTACGTACCAGAAGGCGCGCCTCGCCTATGAGCGATTCTTTGTGGACCTTGGTCATCTTGCCGTTGCCCGGTTGCAGGAGCGGGTGGCGGAAATTGAGTCCCAGGGGGGGGGTATTGAAACGGCTCGGGCGCTGTATGACTTATGGGTTGATGCCAGTGAATCAGTGTATGCCGAACAGGTTGTGACCCAGGAGTATGTAAAACTCTACGGTGAGTTAATTAATAGTCAGATGGCCGTGAAGTTGCAGATGAGAGAGATGCTGGATGACACCTTTACCACGTTGGGTATGCCCACAACCCGAGATTTTCGTGCACTTGAGCAGCGCGCTTATGATGACCGAAAAGCGATCAAGGCATTACAGCGTGAAATGGCTCTAGCTAACAAAGAAAAACCTAACTCCTCAGGTGCAACGGCGGTCAAGAAAAAAGCCGTCAGAAAAAAAAGTACCAAGCGGAAGGATGGCTGATATGTCACCGATTGATATCAAACCCGAAAAGTTGATTGAGGAGGTGTCAGAGTACAGTCGCAAGCTGCATGAGGGCGTTGACCGCCTGTTCAGTGTAGGGGCGGTTGAGTCAGGGGTCTCGCCCAGAGAGGTGATCTATCAGGAAGATAAGCTGACACTCTATCGCTATCTGCCGGAAGCAGCGAATAACCGACCGGTAAATGAGACCCCGTTACTCATTGTTTATGCGTTGGTGAACCGGCCCTACATGACGGATATACAGGAGGATCGGTCAACCATTAAAAGTCTGTTGGCGGCCGGGCAGGAAGTCTATTTGATTGACTGGGGTTACCCGGATAGTGCGGATCGGCTGCTGACGCTGGATGATTATGTGAATGGCTACATTGACCGCTGTGTTGATCACATCTGCCAAAGGCATGTGCTTGATCAGCTGAACCTGCTCGGTATCTGCCAGGGCGGGGCGTTGAGTCTCTGTTACACCGCGTTACATCAGCCTAAAGTCAAAAACCTGATTACGATGGTTACTCCGGTAGATTTCCAGACACCGGATAACATGTTAAGTGCCTGGGTACAGCATCTTGATGTGGATATGCTGGTCGAGGCACAGGGTAATATTCCTGGTGAGTTTCTTAACTGGACTTTTCTTGCATTAAAACCCTTCACCCTGGCCGGGCAAAAGTACGTCCATCTGCTGGATGCTCTGGATGATGATGAAAGGGCTAAAAACTTCCTGCGCATGGAGCAGTGGATCTTTGATAGTCCTGATCAGGCAGGCGAGGCCTTCCGTCAGTTCATCAAACAGTTCTATCAACAGAACGCACTTATTAAGGGGAAGGTTGATCTGGGTGGCCAGATAGTCAAACTCAAGAAGATCACATGTCCTGTGTTGAACATCTATGGGGAGCAGGATCACCTGGTTCCACCTGCGGCATCAAAGGCATTGAAAGGACGTCTGGGCGGTGGTGATTATACCGAAGTGGCTTTCCCTGGAGGGCATATCGGTGTCTACGTCAGCGGCAAGGCTCAGGCGTTGATCCCGCCAACCATTGGTGATTGGCTGGATCAACGCTGATTGACTAGATCATTTTCCGTAGTTCGTATTCGAGGATACCTTCTGCGCCCGCAGCCACCAGTCGAGGTACAAGGTCTCTTACCTCACCAGAATTGACTACCGTCTCAATCGCCAGCCACTCCTGATCAAAAAGGTGGCTCACTGTTGGAGCATGCAGGCTGGGTAACATACCTACAATTTGTTCCAGCTGGTCGGATGGGACATTCATTTTCAAGGCGACCTTCTGACGGGCAGTCAGTGCTGCTTTCAGTAGGGTGGCGATCTGTTCAATTTTCTCCCGTTTCCCGGGATCCTGCATGGCCGCTTTGTTGGCAATCAGGCGGGTTTCAGTGTGCAGGATATCGCAGACAATTCGCAGGCCGTGAGCACGGATGGTACTGCCGGTTTCAGTGATCTCCACAACAGCGTCCACCAACCCTTCGACCACCTTGGCCTCGGTTGCTCCCCAAGAGAACTCCACCGCTGCGTTGATGCCTTTTTCTGCCAGGTATCGCTTGGTGAAAGAGACCAGTTCCGTTGAAATCTTTTTGCCTTCCAGGTCTTCAATAGATTGGATGGGAGAATCTTTTGGCACAACCAGTACCCAGCGACAGGGTTGGTCTGAACTTTTTGAATAGACCAGCTCAGAGATCTCCTCGACCTCATTTTCACACTCAGTTTCCAGGATCCAGTCGTGCCCAGTCAGTCCCAGGTCTATGGTGCCGTTGGCGACGTATGGGGCCATCTCTTGTGAGCGTACCAATGCACAGCTGATGTCGGCATCATCGATTGAAGGGAAATAGTTGCGTGACCGGGGGCTGATATTCCAGCCGGCCTGCTTAAACAGCGAGAGTGTGGCGCTCTCGAGGCTGCCCTTTGGGATACCGAGTTTTAGTTGTGGCATAGGACTCTTTTCTTTGTCATTAATCGAATTTGGTGGGATTTTAGCTGGTTATTGCGATGAATTTCCATTGGATATCAACAATTGTTCAGATTGCGCCCTTTCTGCATAGGAGGAAAGTGTTGGGAATGGCCAAGTAATTGCCGCACACCTACCCGTGAGGATGCCGGCGGCGGCATCCTCATTCACAATCGTTTGCGCTGGCGTCTACTTATTATCGCGTAGGTATTGGTAAATTTGATCTTTGAGAAGTGCGCGGGTTTTTTTCAACTCTTCCATTTCCAGATCGTCAATCGGTTGATTCAGCTCTTCCAGGTTGCGGATTTCGGTATCCAGACTGTCGTGTTTATCCATGAGGCTGGCAAATTGTGGATCTTTTTCGTGCAGGTTTTTTATGGTCTCCTCCAGATTGGGGAATTCGTGGAGGATATCGTGCATTTCTCCAAGCATGGCTATATTCCTTGTATCAGATGTTAAACAGAATTGGTCGCGGGATTAACGCGATATTTTCATTCACCTCTAATTATAGGGAATGAATTGGGCCGAACCATGACTCAAGGCAATTGAAAGGGTCAGATAAGAGCGTACTGACGGTTTCAGGGGGTGCGGGCAATCGCCCAGACATCTATCCGTTCAACCCCGGATTTTTTTAGTTGCCGGGCCAGTTCGATGACTGTGCTCCCCGTTGTAACGACATCATCCACCAGTGAAATATGCTTGGCATTCGGCCGTTTTTTTACTTCGAAGGCACCGCGTATGCCCCTCTTTCGCTGCTGTTTTTTTAATCCCGACTGGGGTGTGTTATGGAGTATGCGTTTACAGCAGGTGTAGTCGATAGGGATACCGAAGTGGCTTGCTATAGGTCGGGCCAGTTCCAGGGCCTGGTTGTAACCCCGTTCTGACAGTCGGTGAGAGTGAAGCGGTACGGGTATTAGCAACTCAGGTAACTCAAGATCGGGGTCGTGATGGTCTAGCCAGAGTTGACTGAGCATCCTGCCAAAGGCGAGGTTTGAGGTGAACTTGAACTGTCCGATAAATCGGTCAATCGGGTCGGCATAGAGAAATGGGATCTGACTAAAACTGATAGGCGATGTGCTGGATAGGCATTGACCACACAGATTGCCTTGCTTATCTGCTATGGGCAGGGCGCAACGCTGACAGCAGTCCTGGTTAATTGGGAGCTCGTTGTGGCACTGGCGGCAAAGCGATCCAGAGCAGGGGGTGTCGCATAAGGGACAGAGGGGTTGGAATACCCTGTCTAGTATATTATTTATACATTTGTTAACCATGAAAATCCATTTTGGTTGACGAGCGACCTTGCTCAGGTATTATATCGGGCTGTCACGAGAAGCCTTGTTTTCTCCATTACCCACCATCCCTGTCACATATGACAGCGTAGAGGCGCACAGATTATGAACGAAATAAAAACGAAACACGACTGGAGTCTGGATGAGATTGAAGCACTCTTCAATTTGCCATTCAATGATCTCATGTTTCAGGCGCAAACCGTTCATCGTCAACGCTTCGATCCAAATAAGGTTCAGGTGAGTACCCTGTTGAGTGTTAAGACGGGAGCCTGTTCAGAGGATTGTGGTTACTGCTCCCAAAGTGCCAAAAATGCCACGGACCTGGAAAAAGAGAAATTGTTACCGCTGGATGAGGTAAAACGGGCCGCCAGTGAGGCCAAGGACAAAGGCGCGACCCGCTTCTGCATGGGGGCGGCATGGCGTAATCCCACAGACAAGAATTTGGCGCGGGTTGTGGAAATGATCAGGGCCGTTCACGACATGGGCATGGAGACCTGCGTAACCCTCGGTATGTTGACGGAAACTCAGGCGCAGAGTCTCAAAGAGGCTGGGCTGGATTACTACAATCACAATCTTGATACCTCCCCCGAATTTTATGGCAATGTGGTGACAACTCGAACCTATCAGGATCGACTGGATACGCTCGCCCGGGTACGTGATCGGGGTATCAATGTCTGCAGTGGGGGTATTCTCGGTATGGGTGAGTCAAGACGCGACCGGGCCTCCATGCTGCGTGAGCTGTCCAATCTGCCTAAGCATCCAGAGTCAGTGCCGATTAATATGTTGGTACAGGTTGAAGGTACGCCGCTGTTTGGTGTTGAGGAGCTCGACCCGTTTGAGTTTATTAGAACCCTGGCGGTGACCCGTATCCTGATGCCGGAATCGTATGTGCGTCTCTCGGCCGGTCGCACCGAGATGAGCGACGAGATGCAGGCGCTCTGTTTTATGGCCGGCGCCAACTCGATGTTTTATGGTGAACGTCTGTTGACCACAGAGAATCCAAATGCTGATGCTGATCGTGAGTTGTTTGACCGCCTTGGTCTGAACTTTG
>JAPHUE010000087.1 GCA_026196795.1 Sedimenticola sp. | reverse complement strand
CTTTAGCGAAGTTTACCAGGGCTTCAATATCCTCAACGCCGATCGGGACATTTTCCATGCCGGCTTCCAGGGCAGTGCCTGCATTGCCGGGTGCCAGGTAGATGGTCTCCGCTAGTGGTGATTGAGCGGCCTTCCAGGCCAGGGCGTGTTCTCTTCCGCCGCCGCCAATAATCAGGATATTCATGGTGTGTTGCCTTGATCGGTTGCTTGTTTAAAGTACTGTTTTGCTTTTCATTCAGCGATGGGCTGTGACGCCGCGATCACTCTTCTCGAAAAAATCGATGATCTCATCGGTTTCCGGTGCACGGGCACCCTGTTTAAGCACGGCCAGTGCCTGGCTGGTGTTCAGGTCGGCATGATAGAGGGTCTTGTAGGCCTGTTTAATGGCTGATCGGTTGGCTGCTGAGATACCGGCGCGCCGTAGCCCTATGCTGTTCAACCCAATGATTCGGGCCGGATTGCCATCACAGGTGACATAGGGTGGGATGTCTTTGACCACCTTGGCGCAGCCGGCAATCATGGCGTAGTCGCCTATGAAACAGAACTGGTGTACGGCTACCAGACCAGAGATAAAGATGTGATCACCCAGTTCCACGTGTCCGGCAAGGGTGCTATTCGGTCCGAAGACGTTGTGGTTGCCGAGTCGACTGTCATGCCCGGCATGAAAGCCACACATGAAATAGTTATGGTCGCCGATCTGGGTGCCACCCTCGGTCTTGACGCCGCGACTGATGTTGACCCCTTCCTTGAAATGGTTGTTATTGCCGATCAGCAAGGGGCGACTCTTTTCGGGGGTGAAGCCCAGATCCTGGGGTTCGCAGCCGAGGACGGCGCCATGACAGACGCGGTTGTTCTCACCCAGGTGGGTGTCCTGAAAGATGCGGACACCGCTTTCAATACGACTGTTGGCACCGATGATGACGCCGGACTCGATTATCGAATAGGGACCCACTTCAACGCTGTCGTGAAGTTCAGCGCGGTCGTCTATCAGGGCTGTGGGATGGATGTTCATGTTGTTCTGTTTCTGATCTGAGTGCCTAATCATTCAGGCACTCAGATCGATCAGTCATCAGTGACGGAAATGACGCATGCCGGTAAAGACCATGGCAATGTCGTGTTCGTTGGCCGCAGCAATGACCTCATCGTCACGCATGGAGCCGCCTGGTTGTATGACGGCGCGAATGCCCGCTTCGGCCGCATTGTCCAGGCCGTCCCGGAAGGGGAAGAAGGCGTCAGAGGCCATCACGGAACCCGGTACCACCAGGCCCGCATGTTCGGCCTTGATGCCTGCAATGCGTGCCGAGTTGACGCGGCTCATCTGGCCTGCGCCGACGCCAATGGTCATGCCGTCTCTGCCGTAGACAATGGCATTGGATTTAACAAACTTGGCCACTCGCCAGGTAAACAGCAGGTCTTCCATCTCTTTTTCGGTGGGGGCGCGCTTGGTTACGACCTTCAGCTCGTTGTGCAGTTGCAGATCGGCATCCTGTACCAGCAAGCCACCATTCACCCGTTTAAAGTCGAAGCGGTGCAGGGTCTCTTTATTCCATTCGCCGCAGACCAGCAGGCGGACATTTTTCTTCTCGGCTACGATATCGGCGGCTTCGGAAGAGACGCTCGGGGCGATGATTACCTCGACAAACTGACGGTCAACTATCGACTTTGCCGTGGTGGCGTCCAGCTCCTGGTTTACCGCAATGATGCCGCCGAAGGCTGATTCAGGGTCCGTGCTGAAAGCCCGGTCATAGGCTTCGTTGAGATTGCTTCCGGATGCAACACCGCAAGGGTTGGCGTGTTTTACGATGACACAGGAGGGCGCTTCATTGAACTGCTTGACGCACTCCAGCGCGGCATCCGTATCGGCAATATTGTTGTAGGAGAGCTCTTTGCCTTGGAGTTGTTTGGCGGTGGAGATGCAGGCTTCATCCTGATCCCGTTCGACGAAGAAGGCCGCCTTCTGGTGGGGATTCTCACCGTAGCGCATGGTCTGTACCTGGCGGTATTGCAGATTGATGGTGCGAGGGAAATCGGTGGCTTCGGATGCCAGTCTGCAGCCCAGGTAGTTGGCGATGGCGCCGTCGTAATTAGAGGTATGTTCGAAGGTCTTGACGGCCAAGTCAAAGCGGGTGGCCGCAGAGACAGTGCCGTTGTTCTCGTCCATCTCCTGGAGTACCCGCGTGTAATCATCGGCGTCGACAATCACGGTGACATCCTTATGGTTCTTGGCGGCAGCTCGCAGCATGGTGGGGCCGCCGATGTCGATGTTTTCAATCGCGGTAGGCAGGTCGCAATCAGGATTGGCAACGGTCTGCTCAAACGGGTAGAGGTTGACCACGATCATATCGATCGGCGCGATAGCATTTTCTGCCATGATGGCATCATCGATGCCGCGACGGCCCAAGATGCCGCCGTGGATTTTCGGGTGCAGTGTCTTGACCCGACCGTCCATCATCTCAGGAAAGCCGGTGTGTTCCGAGACTTCCTTGACCGGGATGTTCTCGTCGGCCAACAGGCGGGCCGTGCCCCCCGTAGAGAGAATCTCAATGCCACGCTGCTGGAGTGCCTGGGCAAAGGCTACGATGCCGGTTTTGTCTGAGACACTGATGAGGGCTCGGGTTATCGCTGTCATGATCCTGATCCTGCTTGTGCTGGATGTTAATGGAAACGCGGCCACAAGGCCGCGTTAGGAAGTTTCTTTACGCTGTCGTCGGTTTGGTAACTCAGTCGAGGTCGTAGAGTGCCAGTTTTTTTCTGAGAGTGCTGCGACTGATGCCCAGTATTTCGGCGGCACGGGTCTGGTTGCCCTCAGTGTGTGTCATCACGGTCTCCAGCAGGGGTTGTTCGACCTCGGCCAGGACCATCTGATAGATATTGGCGGCACTGTGGCCATCGAGCTGTTTGAAATAACCTGACAGGGCGTTACGGACGCATTCGCGTAGTGGTTCAGTCGCCTTGTTCTTGGCCACAGAGAACTGCGGCTTGTTAGATTCTTGAGCCAGTAAGGCTTCCATGGTCATGCTGCCCGCTCCTTATTAATCGCCAACTGATCAAAGAACTCACTGATCAGGGCTTTTTGTTTTTCCGTTGAGTCGGTTGTATTGATGCGCTTTCTGAAGAGCGCCCCTCCCGGTTGGGTCTTGCTGTACCAGGCGATATGTTTTCGTGCGATACGCACCCCCTGAAACTCGCCATAAAACGCGTACAGATTCTCCAAATGCCCTAATAGGATATCGCGAATCCATACCGGATGGGGAGCGGAATGTTTTTCCCCTGTATTTAGGTAGTGTGCGATTTCACGAAATATCCACGGCCGCCCTTGGGCGGCCCGGCCAATCATAATAGCATCGGCGCCGGTCAGTTCCAGCACCTTTTTTGCTTTTTCGGGTGAGTCGATATCACCGTTGGCGATGATCGGGATGCTAAGTGCCTGTTTGATCGAACTTATCGTTTCATATTCAGCATTACCCGAGTAGCCGCACGCCCTTGTTCGGCCGTGAATGGCCAGTGCCTGGATACCGCTGGCCTCGGCTATTTTTGCAATCTCCAGGCCATTTCGATTTGCCGGATCCCATCCGGTTCTTATTTTTAGCGTCACAGGTACTTCGACGGCCTGAACAACTGATTCGAGTATCTTTTTCACCAGAGATGGGTCATTTAACAGCGCTGATCCGGCGGCTACCTTGCACACTTTTTTGGCTGGACAGCCCATATTGATATCAATGATCTGTGCGCCATGCCCAACGTTGACCTTGGCAGCCTCCGCCATGGTTTTGGGGTCGGCCCCCAGGATCTGCACGGAGATGGGGCCGGGTTCACCTTCAAAATCGAGTCGTTTTACTGTCTTGCGGGTTCCGCGCAGGGCTGAGTTGGATGAGATCATCTCGGATACAGCCATGCCTGCGCCCAGTTGTCGGCAGAGTTGACGGAATGGCCGATCGGTAACCCCGGCCATCGGAGCGACCAGTAGGTTGTTGTCCAGTTGGTAAGGGCCAATTCGCATCTTCGTAATAGCGTCTGTTGAGTTTGCGAGTGATTAGTGAATGGGCGGGTATGGTACGACGATCCGTAGAGAGGGACAAGTTAGTAAAAGTCGAACTGAAACCCGACCACCTCATCGCCTGGGTCTTGTAATTCCAATTGAATGGACTCGGGAATACCCGGTTGAATCAAGGCTTTATTTGAGCTGAGATACTCGTTTGGCCTAAAGCTGCGCCGTGCAATTAAAGCGCCTGTGCTGTCCAGAAAGCTGAGTTCAAGTATGGGGTAGGGTTGTTCAAAGTTGGCCTGGTTTCGCATGGTGAGCATAACCATCAGTGCGCCTTCCTGTTCCGGGTGACTGCTAATAGAGCGGGACACGACGTCAATTTTGCTCGGGTCACTCTGAGGTGGCAGCTGACAGTTAAGGTATCCACAGGCTTGTTCCAGTAGTTGCCTTCCTGCGGGGTACTGTAAAAGGTGATCTCGTCCAAACCAGGCTAACTGGCCTATAGCCACCAGTAGTAGTGCTAGCGTCAACAGTGACCAGCCGACTATCCCTTTTCTGTTCGCCTCGGCGGCTGTCAGGGCCTCTGTGGCTGACAGTGCCTCCTCTTCACTGGGTTGCAGCTCTGGAAGGTTGTCTGGAATAACAAAAGGCAGGTCTGGCTCGGGGCTGTTATCAATCTCGGCAGCAGGTTCGAACTCCGGCTCCGTGTCGGCATCAACTTTTGAGTTTTCCTCTGTGCTACTGGAGGTTTCTTCTGCTTCTTTATCTACTGTGCGTATCGGGCCACAAAAAGCTGAATCCAGACCAATCTGAATGCTGTCCATTTCAGTGTCATTCAGATCATAAGCCGGTTCGAATGGATCGCGCTCATCATCAATGGCCAGTTCATTGGGATCACTCTCGTCTGCGTCTTCTTCCGTGTTTGACTCCGGGTCTAGGCGTAACGTCTTGAGAAGATCAGTAAGACCGCTGTGCAGCTCCTGCTCGGTTTCGCTGTCAGCCGGCTCATCAAATGGCAGTTCCATGTTCTGCTGTTCGGGGAGGTCATCAATAAAACGGGATTCCGGCCAGGCGTCCTCCTGGTTAGGGTCGCGTAAGTGATCCAGTGCGCTAAATACCCGGTCGCATCGGCAGCAGTGGGCCTTGCCAGCGGCTGCCTTCAGCTGGTCAGCACTGATACGAAACAGGGTTTGACAGTGAGGGCATTGGGTATACAAATTAGGTCCCGCTTAGCGTCTTACGCCTTCCAGTAGGATCCACTCTTCCTGCTGGATGGGTTGTGACATGTCGAAGTGGGCAGTGTAGCAGTCGCTGACGCTTTCCGCCTGCTCACTCAAAATACCAGAGAGCACGATCCTGCCCCCAGTTTTGGTCAGGCTGGCAATCAATGCTTCGAGTTCTATCAGGGTGCCTGCCAGGATGTTGGCCAAGACGATATCGACAGGCTGGGGAATCTGATCGCTGCTGTTGCATAGCTGCAGGCGCTCGGTCACGCTGTTCTTGACGGCGTTGGCCTCGGTTGCCTGCATTGCCTGGTCATCATGATCGGTGGCATAGACGCGTTTGGCGCCCAGCTTGAGTGCTGCGACGGCCAGGATGCCGGAGCCGCAACCAAAGTCGACCAGCTCCATCTCCTCCAGAGATGTGCGATCCAGCCACTGCAGGCAGAGCCCGGTGGTGGGATGTGTGCCGGTGCCAAAGGCCAGTCCAGGGTCGAGTTCGACTACAATGGCATCCGGTTGATCGGGTTGTTTACCTTGTGGACAGATCCACAGCCGGCGACCAAAGGGCATGGCGTGGAAGTTGTCCATCCAGGCACGCTCCCACTCCTGATCTTCGAGTATCTCAAGTGTCAGGGTGGGGGTGACATCACTCTTTAGTGTGAGATTGATGCGATTGCGCAGGTCGTCAGAATCGATATCACCTTCGAACAGCCCCGTGACGCGGGTCACTTGCCAGATAGGCGCTTCACCGGGTTTGGGTTCAAGTAGCGGTTCATCTTCGGCGTCTTCCAGGGTGGTGGAGAGCGCACCGAGATCTTCAAACAGCAGTTCGACCAACGGCGCCTGCGCTTTGTTGGTGGTGAGGTGAGCCTGTATCCAGGGCATGTATTGCTCCGCCTGCCAGGACGGGTAATCCCGTCCTGAACCGTTGCGTACTAAACTAAAGACCCAGCTTCTTTTCCAGGTAGTGAATATTGGCGCCACCCTTGGCAAAGGCCTCATCCTGCATAATGCGTTGTTGTAGTGGGATGTTGGTCTTGATGCCGTCAATCACCATTTCGGAAAGTGCTGTTTTCATCCGGGCCAGTGCCGATTCACGCGTCTCTCCGTGGGCGATTAGTTTGCCGATCATGGAGTCATAGTGGGGTGGAACCCGATAGCCATCGTAGATATGTGTGTCGACTCGGATGCCAGGCCCACCCGGTATATGCAGATGTGTGATATTGCCAGGGCAGGGCATGAAATTATCGGGGTCTTCCGCATTAATCCGACACTCAATGGCGTGGCCACGTATGTTGATATCGGATTGTTTGTAGGCCAACGCTTCGCCTGCTGCTATGCGTAGTTGCTCCTTAACGATATCAACGCCGGTGATCATCTCTGTAACCGGATGTTCTACCTGGACACGGGTGTTCATTTCGATGAAATAAAACTCACCATTTTCATAGAGAAACTCAAAGGTCCCTGCGCCACGATAACCGATGGTGCGACACGCCTCGGCGCAACGCTCACCCAGTCGGTTTCTGAGTTCTTCCGATATGCCGGGTGCCGGGGCCTCTTCGACCACTTTCTGATGGCGTCGCTGCATTGAGCAGTCCCGTTCACCGAGGTGGATGGCGTTGCCATGGGTATCGGCCAGTACCTGGAACTCCACATGGCGTGGGTTCTCGAGATACTTCTCCATATACACCGTGTCGTTGCCAAAGGCGGAGCCAGCTTCTGCTTTGGTCAGCGAAATGGCATTCAGTAGAGTGGCCTCGGAGTGGACGACCCGCATTCCGCGTCCGCCCCCGCCGCCTGCCGCCTTGATAATGACGGGGTAGCCTATCTCTTGTCCCAGCTTGAGTGTGCGGGCTTCATTGCCATCGAGTGGGCCGTCTGATCCTGGAACACAGGGTACGCCGGCGGCCTTCATCGCCTCAATGGCGGTGATCTTGTCACCCATCATGCGTATGGTTTCAGGTTTTGGGCCGATGAAGATGAACCCGCTCTCCTCGACACGCTCGGCAAAGTCGGCATTTTCAGATAAAAAGCCGTAGCCCGGATGGATGGCAACGGCATCTGTTACCTCGGCCGCGCTGATAATGGAGTGAATCTGCAGATAGCTGCCTGCGGAGGGAGCGGGTCCAATGCAGACGGTTTCATCTGCCAGGCGGACATGCTTAAGATCCCGGTCGGCTTCAGAGTGAACGGCGACGGTTTTAATACCTAGTTCACGGCAGGCGCGAAGAATTCGGAGTGCAATTTCGCCCCGATTGGCGATGACGATTTTTTCGATCATAGCAACAGGGACCTTATTCTACGATGAACAGTGGCTCGTTGTACTCCACCGGCTGGCCATTCTCTACCAGAACCTGAGTGATGACACCGGATTTATCGCTCTCGATCTGGTTCAGGATCTTCATTGCCTCGATAATGCAGAGGGTCTCGCCAACATTGACATGCTGGCCAACCTCAACAAAGTGTTTGGAGGTGGGGGTAGGCGCGCGATAGAAGGTGCCGACCATGGGCGAAAGGATCTGATGGCCGGCTATTTCAGGGGTAGCCTCTTTTGCCTGCTCATGATGAACGGGGGCTGGGGCTGCTGAAACAGGAGCCTGGGGTGCGGCAAAGGCCATGGTGGCGGGTACCGCAGAGCTGGCCCGGCTGATACGGACGGACTCTTCACCCTCGTGTATTTCAATTTCTGCAACATCGGACTCTTCGATGAGCTCGATCAGTTTTTTTACTTTGCGGATATCCATTGTGGTTATCAATCCCGTTTTGTGTCGTTAAGTGCTGATGCGTTTCAGTGCGGCTGCCAGTGCGAGCTCATAGCTCTGCACGCCAAGGCCGCTGATGACGCCTTCTGCGATATCGGAAAAATAGGAGTGCTTCCTGAAAGGCTCTCTTGCGTGAACGTTTGAGAGGTGCACTTCTATGAAGGGTATGTTTACGCCCAGCAGGGCATCACGCAGGGCGACGCTGGTATGTGTAAAGGCAGCAGGGTTGAAGATGATGAACTCAATCTCCTCATCCCGTGCGCTGTGAATGCGGTCAATGAGTTCGTATTCGGCATTACTCTGGGTGAATGTCAGACTGTGTCCCGCCCCCTGACACAGGTGGTGTAATCGACCTTCTATGTCGTCCAGGGTTTCGTGACCATAGAGATCCGGTTCCCGTGTCCCTAACAGATTTAGGTTGGGTCCGTTCAGTACCAGAATGGTTGCCATGCTTGTTTACCTGACAGGTGGCGCGTGCGGTTTAAGCACT
>JAPHUE010000096.1 GCA_026196795.1 Sedimenticola sp. | reverse complement strand
AGACTCAGGTCGGCATAGCGACTGGTTTGGTCAAGGGCCATCTGTGTTACCTCACTACTCTCTAAATATAAATATTATGTTTGGCTTGTTTGCTTACAGTGCAACGTGCAAATATGCGTTTCTCCCTACAGGAGGTAAGGTGACTATAGCCATCGTTCACTATAAATAAAACTAAAAGTTTCTGATTGTTGTGATAAGGTAAGGCTTATAACAAGATAGGGGAAGTAGCGTCATGAATTTCACCATTCGTCAGCTAAAAGTATTCGAGGCTGTAGCCACTCATTTAAGCTTTACAAGAGCTGCAGACGAGCTCTATCTTAGTCAGCCA
This sequence comes from Sedimenticola sp., assembly GCA_026196795.1. Classification (GTDB taxonomy): domain Bacteria; phylum Pseudomonadota; class Gammaproteobacteria; order Chromatiales; family Chromatiaceae; genus Sedimenticola. The sequence goes on along the minus strand of JAPHUE010000096.1, from coordinate 18,165 downwards.
GCAGTCTCTATGCAAATCAAACAGTTAGAAGAGAACGTTGGACTTCCTTTATTTGAGAAGCTGGGTAAGAAAATACACCTGACAGCGGCTGGTCGTGAGCTGCACACCTATGGCAAGGCGATCTTCCGTCAATTGGAAGAGATGGAAGAGGTGATGGAGGCCCAAAAAGGGCTGAGTAGGGGGCGTCTTGATATTGCGGTCGCCAGTACAGTTAACTATTTTGCGCCTCGAGCTCTGGGGGCGTTTTCCCGTCGTTATCCCGGTGTTCGGCTCAGTCTTTCGGTGAATAATCGTAAAGAGCTGATGCGCATGCTGGAGCAGAATGAGAAGGATTTGGTGCTCATGGGGCAGCCGCCCGAGGTGCTTGATCTGGAGTCTGAAGAGTTCATGGATAATCCACTGGTGGTGATTGCGCCTCCTGATCATCCGTTGGTGAACCAGAAATCGATTCCGTTGAAAAAGCTGGCCGAAGAGACCTTTTTGATGCGTGAGGCTGGGTCTGGTACCCGTCTGGCATTAGAGCGTTTTTTTCAGGATAAGGAGCTTGATCTGATTTGTGGCATGGAGCTGAATGGTGGTGAAGCGATCAAGCAAGCCGTTAGGGCTGGACTCGGATTGGCGGTGGTTTCAGCTCATACCATTGAGCTGGAACTGGAGACCGGGCGCCTGGTAACCCTGGATGTGGCAGGGTTCCCGTTGCTAAAAAAGTGGTTCATGGTACATCGCCGTGGCAAGCGTCTTTCTCCTTCTGCCAAGACGTTCCATGACTATCTTCTGGGCGATGGTTTGGCGGAGATTAGCAAAATTAGATAGGGACTTGTCTACTGCAATTAGGCTAAAATGCTCTGTTTCGCCTTATATGCGCGGTTAATTCAGTAGATTTTGGGTGTAACTTCCACCGACAGAGGGTGGATATTCCAGGGCGGCTATCCTTTAGAATGACTGCTGGGCATCCAGATAGAGAGAACGGAAACAGGTATGTCAGAGCGGCAACAGAGCAGCGAAACAGGGTCAACGGGTCAGTTCAGGCTATTAAATAGTATTGAAAGCCCAAAGGATCTACGATTGTTGCCCGCCGAGCGGTTGCCTGCCCTGGCTGATGAGCTGCGCAATTTCCTGATCGATTCGGTCTCTCGCACAGGCGGCCATCTGGCGGCCGGTCTAGGCGTTGTAGAGCTCACCATTGCGCTTCACTATGTACTGAACACCCCTGAAGATCGTCTGCTCTGGGATGTTGGGCATCAGGCGTATCCCCACAAAATTCTCACCGGTCGTCGTGATCGCATGCATAGTTTGCGTCAGCTGGACGGTATTTCAGGTTTTCCGCGTCGTGATGAGAGTGAATATGACACCTTTGGTACGGGTCACTCCAGTACTTCTATTGGTGCGGCGCTGGGCATGGCAGCAGCGGCTAAGCGGTTGGGTGTAAAACGCGAGGTAGTGGCGGTCATTGGTGATGCAGCTATGGGTGCCGGTATGGCATTTGAAGCGATGAATCATGCCGGTGCACTCGATCTCGATATGCTAGTGGTTTTGAATGACAACGATATGTCCATCTCGGACCCGGTTGGTGCATTCCGCAATCATCTGGCTCGCCTGCTCTCCAGCAAGCTCTACACCCGGGTAAGAGAAGGCGGTAAGTCAGCCCTGAGTAATCTCCCTCATATCTCTGATCTGGTTGGTCGCTGGGAAGAGCATATGAAGGGAATGGTGATGCCCGGTACCCTGTTCGAAGAGTTGGGCTTCAATTACATCGGCCCAATCGACGGGCATGACTTGGAGACACTGACGGCAACGTTGCAGAATATGAAGCGGATGCATGGTCCGCGCTTACTGCATGTTGTGACTCAGAAGGGTCGTGGCTATGAGCCAGCAGAAGGTGATCCAAGGGTCTATCACGGTGTAACGCCGTTTGATCCGAAGACCGGCAAGATGGATAAGAAGAGCGCTTCCACTCCCAGCTACACAGAGATCTTTGGCCGTTGGTTATGTGATGCGGCTGCAGTTGATAAGCGTTTGGTTGCGATCACCCCGGCGATGTGTGCTGGGTCCGGTATGGAATCCTACGCCAAGCAGTATCCTGATCGCTATTACGATGTGGGTATTGCTGAGCAGCACGCCGTCACCTTTGCGGCTGGCCTGGCTTGTGATGGTGTAAAACCCGTGGTGGCGATCTATTCCACCTTCCTGCAGCGTGCCTATGATCAGCTGATACATGATGTGGCGTTGCAGAACCTGGATGTGACCTTTGCTGTGGATCGGGCAGGCCAAGTCGGTGCCGATGGGGCTACCCACGCCGGCAGTTTTGATTTGAGTTATGCCCGCTGTATTCCCAACATGGTGGTAATTGCCCCGTCAGACGAGAATGAGTGTCGCAAGCTGCTGCAGACCGCCTACCATCATGAGGGGCCGTCATTGGTTCGCTATCCCCGAGGCTCGGGATGTGGTGCCGTTGTCTCGGATGACCTGGAGATGTTGCCTTTGGGCAAAGGGGAGATTCGACGTCAAGGCAAGGGGATCGCCATACTGGCCTTCGGTAGCTTGTTGGATAATGCGCTGGAGGTTGCCGAGCTGGTGGACGCTACAGTAGCCAATATGCGTTTTGTAAAGCCACTTGATGAAGCGTTAATTCAGGAGCTGGCCAATAAACACAGCCTGTTAGTGACATTGGAAGAGAATGTCGTACAGGGCGGCGCGGGCTCTGCTGTAAATGAATATCTGTCAGCAATACAACACTCGGCACGGGCTATTAATCTAGGGCTTCCCGATCACTTTATCGAACATGCTACCCCTGCCCAGCAGTGGGAAGAAGCCGGTTTGGATGTAGAAAGTATTCTGCAGGTGATCAATCAGGCGTTGAAGCTTGAGAACGGACTGGCTGCCGGCTAACCACTCTAACTACACTGAATTTGAGTGATCGGTTCATCATTTTCCACCCTTTCATTGAATAGTCGGTCACAGCCTGTGTGACTGCTGTTACTATGCCAGCAGTGGCAAGGTGACTTGGTGTTTCTTTGCTGGATAGCAATAAATAAAAAATCTTACAAGAGAGGATTCTATGAAGCGTTTTGTGGCCCTGTTTATTCTGCTGGGTGCCCTTGTTTTGGCGGCGCCAGGCATTATCGGCTATCAGGTTGAAACGTATTATCAGGGATTGATGGGGCAGTTTAGCAAGGGAGGGCTGGAGACGGTCTCCCAAACCTATCAGCGAAACTGGTTTGGTGCTGAGGCGCAGACCCGTTTCCTGGTAAAACTCCCTGCTGGCCCGGATCGTGACGAAGCTGAAGCGTTCGAGTTCAGTCTGTTCAGTCAGATTGATCATGGCCCGTTGACCGGGGATGGGTTGGCATTGGCCTTGATTCAAAGTGATATAAAGAGTGAAGGAGAGGCCATTCTTCCTGAGGATTATCAAGCTGAAATAAAGACGCTAATTGATATGGGTGGGGAGGGTGTCACGCGGATAAAGCTGCCAGCGGCAGAGCTTGAAGCGCGCGATGATCGTCCGGCTATCCGGTTTGAAGGGATGGATGGTGAGATGCGTTTTGATGCCGCGCTTGAAGCGATAGCGGCGGAATTTACGCTTCCTGTCTTAATCCTATCGGATGATACCCAGCAGCTCCTGGAAATTCACGGAGTGAAGTTAAGCTCCAGTTCAAGCAAAGGGGTCTCTGGCTTGATGTTGGGAGGGGGCGCATTCACCGTCGAGCGTATAGCGGTGCAAGATCGTGAAAGTGGTACTCGTGTAGAACTCGATCAGTTAGGTATCGATGCCGAGAGCAGCGCACAAGCTGAGTCAGTTTCTGCCTTTGTTCGCTATCGACTGAATAAAGTTCAAGTGGATGATCAGGTCTATGGGCCTGCGGTCCTCAAGTTAGGTTTTGGTAATCTGCCTGCGGCGGTTCTGTTAAAGATTCAGGCGTCGGTGGAAGAGATCAATGCCCAGCAATTATCGGATGAACGAAAGGGTATGGCGCTGCTGAGTGTGCTGATGGGCAATGCTCCCGGCCTGCTAAAAGGCGATCCGATAATCACCATTGATGAATTGTCTGTGAAGACACCTGATGGTCTGATCGAGGGTAAGCTGTCGCTTCAGGCGCAGGGATTGGAGTGGAAAGAGATCACTAATGTGCCGGCTGTTTTAAACAAGCTGGCGGGCGATGCGTCGATCCAGATACCAGAAAAACTGTTTCGGATGCTCATGCAACAGAAAGTTCAAGCGGATCTGTTACGCCAGTTTGAACAGCGGCGCTTGATGGATCCGGATAGCGAAATGCCTACTGCAGAGCAGCTGGCGGAAATGTCTTCCACGTTGGTAGAGCGTCAGCTCGTCGTGTTGTTGGGCCAGGAGCTGCTGGTTAAAGAGGGTGATGCAATTATGACCAATGCCAAGCTTTCGGGTGGGCTATTAAGTGTCAATGGCAAGACTATTCCTCTCCCGGTTCAGGCTCAGTAATCTTTTTTTCAAGCATAAAAAATGCCGCATTAAGCGGCATTTTTTATGCTTGAAATTAATGATCAGACAACACGATCATCCATCATTTTTTCAATGATTGGTGTCAGGATAATTTCCATTGCCAGGCCCATTTTGCCGCCCGGTACCACGAGGACGTTGCGGCGTGACATAAAGGAGTCATGCAGCATAGAGAGCAGATAAGGGAAGTCGATATTAAACTTTTTCGGATCTCTAAAACGGATCACCACAAAGCTCTCATCAGGACTTGGAATATCGCGGGCAATGAAAGGGTTTGATGTATCCACTGTGGATACGCGTTGGAAGTTGATGTCGGTGCGTGAGAACTGCGGCGTTATGTAATTGATGTAGTCCGGCATGCGTCGCAGGATGGTGTCAACAATAGCCTCGGCGGAGTAGCCGCGTTCTGCGTTATCACGATGTATTTTCTGAATCCACTCCAGGTTGACGATAGGCACAACGCCAATCAGTAAATCGACGAACTGGGCTACGTTGGCATCTTCGGTGACTACGCCGCCATGCAAGCCCTCATAGAACAGCAGGTCTGTTTCGCCGGGGATGTCCTCCCAGGGGGTGAATTGTCCTGGCCCCAATTTGGTGCCTAGCCGATCATTATGCTCAATGGCCTCTTCTTCGCTGTGCAGATAGTAGCGTTTTTTGCCATTGCCGTTCTCGCTGTAGGCTTTGAACAGGTTTTCCAATTCGCCAAACAGATTGGAGTCCGGCCCGAAATGACTCAGGTTATCTCCTTTCTTGGAGGCCTCTGCCACAGCTTCGCGCATCGCCGCGCGGTCATAGCGGTGAAAACTGTCACCTTCGATAATCGCGGGGGTGACGCCGTCGCGATAGAATATGTGTTCAAAGGCGCGCTTGACGGTGGAGGTTCCCGCGCCGGATGAGCCGGTTACGGCAACGATCGGATGTTGTTTGGACATGTTAAACCCCTGAATCTAGAAACTTCTTTTCCAATTACCAGCAATTCTGACAGTGCAGTACCTTAAGGAGAAGTAACAATTATTTTCCTTATCCATAAGGGATTATTATGTTATTTGGTGTTTTTATCAGCCTATACAGCATTTGCGTAGGCTGGTCAGTATGGGTTCGCGCATTGGGAATTGCAATGTGCAGGGGGGTAAGCGTTCTGTCGCTCAGGTCGTAAAACAGTGAGCGGTACGCCTTTTTGATCTGCTGGTCTCTGATCGTTGATTGAGTTTTCAGTGCCACCTTGATATTCATTAGACTTGGCTGATATACTTTTATGCCCGCCTTGTCTGGATTGAAGGGTCACTGTTCATGTGATCATGCAGTTATCCGCGAGACGTTTGAAGCTGTCTCTGATGGTATCTTAAAGCGTGATGTCTGAGTTGTTATTGACAGCTCTTTCGATCTAATTACGTACAGGCCTGCTTTCAAACAAGCGTTTCGGTGATTAACGCTGACGGCGACCGACCAAATGACCCATGTAGGTCAACCAGTCCTGTGCTCAAGCTTACCGGTATTCTGAGTTACAGGGCTTCAAAATATTAAAATAGTGTATTTGGGGTATAACAGTTAATGGAGTCTTCGATCGCTTTGGAGAAGAAGGAGCCGGCCACGCTGAATATCAAAAAGATAATAGCGGGTGTCGTTTTTGTTTTGCTGGCGGTGTGGGTGGCGAGTGTAGTGCCGACCATTCAAATTGCCTGGGTCTCCGCACTGCTGGTGCTCACGATCTATCTCTTTGCCTTTGAGGTGGTGGGTGTTGATGTGGCCGCCATGACGGTTATGGTATTGCTTGGGCTGACCAGCTTGTTTGCCCCCGTGATGGGCTTAACGGAGGGGCTGGTCTCCACCGACCACCTGTTTGACGGCTTTTCCAGTAACGCTGTCGTATCCATTATTGCCGTGATGATTATTGGTGCTGGGCTGGATAAAACCGGTTTGATGAGCAAGGTAGCGGGCTTTATTCTGGATGTGGGTGGCAGCACTGAAAAGCGTATTATCCCCATTATTTCCGGTACCGTAGCGTTCATATCTTCCTTTATGCAGAATGTCGGTGCAGCAGCACTGTTTATTCCGGTTGTCAGTCGTATATCAGCCCGCTCCGGATTACCCATGTCGCGCCTGCTAATGCCCATGGGTTTCTGCGCCATTCTCGGTGGCACCGTGACTATGGTGGGTTCATCCCCGCTGATTCTACTCAATGATCTGATTCTTACCTCCAATCGTGCCTTGCCAGATGGCCAGCAGATGGATGTCTGGTCTCTGTTCTCGGTGACACCGGTGGGTGTGGCTCTGGTGGCAACCGGTATTATCTATTTTGTAGTGGCTGGGCGTTTTGTCCTGCCTGGAGGCAGTAGTGAAAACGGCACCACCGGAACAAACTCCATGGAGTACTTCCGTCGTATCTACGATATCGATTACGCACTGTTTGAAGTTGTCGTACCGCCGGAAAGTGATCTGGTGGGTAAAAAACTGGATGACGTTGAGACCGATTATCGGGTTCGAATGATTGCGACCAAGGGCTCAGACGGCCGGGTCCGCATTGGTCGTGGTGATCTGGCGCGTGACTTCACTATTGAAGGCGGCATGGTGTTGGGTGTCCTGGCTTCACCTAAATGCCTGGCCAGTTTTGTTGAGGCCTTTGGTCTGCGGCTACGCAATGGACTGAAATCATTTGCTGAATCACTGGCCTCTACCAAGGCCGGTATTGCTGAAATCGTTGTGCCACCGGGATCGCAGTTGATTGGTAAGAGCGCCCGCGATGTCTGGCTGAGAAAGACCTATGGGCTCTCAATGGTAGCCCTGCATCGGGATGGTGAGACTCTGGAAGAGGGCGACCATATTCGTGACTTGCCTCTGAAGGCGGGTGATACCCTGGTTGTACATACCACCTGGGAATCGCTGGTGCGGCTGGAATCAGATCGTAACTTTGTGGTAGTGACTACAGAGTATCCTCATGAAGAGACACGCCCTCAAAAAGTGGGCTGGGCCGGCCTGTTCTTCAGTATAGCCCTTGTGATGGTGCTGTTTACCGATATCCGGCTCTCTATTGCCTTGTTGACGGGTGCCATCGGTATGGTGCTCTCCGGTGTTCTAAAGATCGAAGAGGCCTATACGGCCGTCTCCTGGAAAACTGTCTTCCTGCTCGCTAGTTTGATTCCACTTGGGTTGGCGGTAGAAACCAGCGGCACGGCCAAATGGATTGCCGAACAGACAATTGCGGTGGTGGGTGATATGCCTATCTGGGTGATTCAGACAGCCGTCGCTGTACTGGCGACCTTCTTTACTCTGGTGATGTCCAATGTGGGCGCGACCGTGTTGTTAGTTCCGCTTGCAGTGAATATCGCTATCGGTGTGGGAGCCGACCCGGCGGTATTTGCCCTTACCGTGGCTATTGCTACGTCTAATTCGTTCTTGATTCCCACGCATCAGGTAAATGCCCTTATTATGGGGCCTGCGGGTTACCGTGTACCTGATTTCATGCGTGCCGGGAGTGTTATGACGATACTCTTCCTGGTGGTCATGATCGGGATGATGAATCTGGTTTTTTAATTCGGCTTACTTAGAAGAGGCTGGCATTCAACCAGAGGTGGGTGAGAATGCTGGCCATATAAGCCAGGAGAATCACCGGGCTCCATTTCAGGTGGCTGAAGAAGGTGTATTGGCCTTTGGATTGTCCCATCAATGCGACACCTGCCGCAGAGCCTATCGCTAACAGAGACCCGCCGGTCCCGACACTCATTGTTACCAGCAACCACTGACCTTGTGACATAGCGGGCATCATTTCCAGGACGCCGTACATGACCGGCACATTCTCCAAAACAGCGGAAACAAGTCCGACGCTGATATTGGCGGTAGTGGGCCCCCACTGGTTGTACATCAGGTCGGATGCTGTTGCCAGGTAGCCGATATATCCCAGTCCAGCAACGGATAGAGCGACGCCATAAATGAAAAACAGCGTATCCCATTCGATACGGGCTACTCGAACGAAGATGTCGAAAGGATTTTTACTATCCATTGGAATGGGTAAAGCCAGCTGTTCTGTGTCCTCGATACCTTGCTCCTGGGGTCGATGGGTTTTCTTCAAATAATATCCAAAGAACTGTAGATAGGAGAGTCCTGTCAGCATGCCAATCACGGCAGGAAGGTGCAGCAATCCGCGAAAAATGACGGCAGTGGCAATGGCGCAAAGAAATAACAGGATGATTCTGCGGGCTCCTCTTCGCATGACCACTTGATCACAACTTGGCTGGAGTTCCCCTTTTGGCAGAGCAAACTGCATAATGCATGCTGGTATCAGATAATTCACCAGAGAAGGTATCAACAGACTAAAGAAGCTCCAGAAGCCGAGTGTACCGTTTGTGGTTTCAATATTCTGTTGCCATACTATCAGGGTCGTGATGTCACCAAAGGGACTGAAAGCGCCTCCGGCATTTGCGGCAATCACAACATTGACACAGCCTATGCTGATAAATCGGCGATTGTCCGGCTCAATGACCAGAATTAAGGCGCCCACCAGTAGTGCGCTGGAGAGGTTGTCCAGAAAGGGCGAGAGCAAAAAAGTGGTGATGCCGGTACTCCAGAAAAGTCCCCGGTAACTTAAACCACGATTACAGAGCCAAGTGCGCAGTGCGATAAATACTTTGCGTTCCCCCATGGCGTTGATATAGGTCATCACTACCAGAATCAACAGCATCAGTTCTGCGTAATGGAGCAATGAAAGTCTAACGGCCTGCTCAGCGCTCTGTGTTGTTCCGGTCTGTATCGCCATCCAGCCAATTAGTGCCCAGATGATGCCTGCAGAGAGAAGAACCGGTTTGGATTTGCGCAGATGGGTGAGTTCTTCAAAACTGACTATTACAATAGCCACAATAAAAATAACCAGTGCAGTAATACCACTCCAATGAGTTGCCATGGCTGTGCCGCCGCTTATGATCTCTGCGCAGATGGCACTGCTACTTGTCAGTAACAGAGTGAAAAAAGTCAGGAAAGTAGGGGGTTTTACTCGATACATATGATTGCTGGGTGCCTGTGAGTCAGCAGACATCATAGCGGAAATCATAGAGTGGTAGCCACTGACAGTTTTACATGCCAGTGGCTACAGAAAGATTTAGAAGAGGGCTGTGTTGATCCACAGGTGGGCATAGATACTGGCACCATAACCCAAGGCGATAACCGGTGCCCATTTAAGGTGCCCAAAGAAGGTGTAATGACCGCGTGCCTGACCCATCAAAGCCACTCCTGCGGCGGAGCCAATTGAGAGCAGGGAGCCGCCGACGCCGGCAGTCAGGGTCACCAGTAACCATTGGCCCATGGACATATCGGGCATCATGGTGAGAACTGCAAACATCACGGGGATATTATCCACGATGGCGGAGAGAATACCGACAATAATGTTTGCGGTGGTTGGGCCTAGTTGCACATACATGAATTCGGATGCAAGTGCGAGATAACCAATAAAGCCTAGACCACCCACGCAGAGTACAACGCCGTAGAAGAAGAGCAGGGTATCCCACTCCGCTCGTGCAACTTTACTGAAGACATCAAAGGCTACCACATCACCCATCTGGCCATCATGCTCCAGTTCGGTAGCGGCTTCACCGTTGGTTGCATTTTTCTCGCGATGATAAGTCTTCTTCAGGAAGAAACCGAAGAACTGCAGATAGGCCAAGCCGGTCAACATACCAATTACAGGTGGCATATGTAGGAAGTTATGGAAGCTGACGGCAGTTACGATGGTCAGCAGGAATAGTACGATAATGCGTTTAGCACCACGCTTCATTTCAACGGAGTCACCGCCGCCTGTTGGCTGTTCATTAGGTACGGCAAAATGCATGATAGAGGCAGGGATCAGCCAGTTGATCAGTGATGGAATAAACAATGCGAAGAAGGTACTGAAGGCGACGACGCCCTGAGGAGTCTCGACGCCTTTCTGCCACACCATCAAGGTGGTGATATCGCCAAATGGACTGAAGGCACCGCCGGCATTGGCTGCGACTACAATGTTGATACAGGCGATCAAAATGAACTTAGTGTTACTGCCGCCTACTGCGAGTACCACAGCGCACATCAACAGGGCAGTGGTGAGGTTGTCTGCTACGGGTGAGATAAAGAAGGCCAGGATGCCGGTAATCCAGAATAGTTGACGGAACCCAAAGCCCTTGGCTACTAGCCAGGAGCGTAGGGCCTCGAAGACATTCCGCTCATCCATGGCGTTGATATAGGTCATCGCCACCAACAGGAAGAGCATCAGTTCGGCATATTCCAGCAGATTGTGGCGGACGGCGGCCTCTGCTTCATGGGTGAAGCCATGGCTGGCGTAATACCAGGCAATAATTGCCCAGATGATACCTGCTGCCAGAATAACCGGCTTGGACTTTCTTAAATGGGTAAATTCTTCCGCCATTACCAACAGATAGGCGACGGCAAATATACCGATGGCTGTATAGCCAACCCAGTGGCTGGTCAGGTCAATGTTATTACCGCCGGTCGCTGAAGCCAGCGCCACACCCGGCAGGGCTGCCAGCAAAAAAAATAGGATTTGTATGGGTTTGCTCACAACAAATGCTCCAGAAATTAAATGCAATACCAGTATCGGCTGGTAACTAAAAAACTGAACGGTTAGGCAGTATAGATGCTTCTTCCTAACAGGGACGAAGTTATACCATTTTCGTTGCAGGGTGTGGAGCTATGGCGTGCAGATAAAGGTATTTTCTATCGATAGGGATATTAAGCGGCTGCTATTGAGTGAAATAGAGTTCGCCATAGAAGGCGCTTGCCTCTAAGCCGGAGTTGTCGGTGTCGGTCATGATCGCCACCACATCAACATAGCGAACATCTTCGCCAAAAAACCGCTGGAAATCGGTTTTGACATTGCGTTTTTCCTGGTACATCACGCCCGTTTCATCATCGGATGAACGTACGGCAATCATCTGTGAGCGATCAGTAAAGGCATTGGACCAGACCGATTCAACCGGTTCGTTGCTTGACCAGACATAGTTTAACGCCTTGGTGCGCCAGGGCAGCAGACCGCCTTCCCGTATCACATAGACCCGAGCGCTGTAATCATCACCGGCTTTACTCCTCTCATCCAGCTTGCGTAATCCTTTTTCTAGTTGCCATTGCCAGTTGAGATAGGGGGTTTCATTGAGGTCGATACGGATCTTTTTAAATAGGCCGGAGGCTGTACCTTTGCTGGTGGCGTGAATAACCGGGGTGCCATTTAGTAGGGCGGCCCTATAGACGGTTTTGCCCTTAAAACTATGCTCATCCCACTCTGACAGGTCTTGCATAGGAATACTGGCCACAGGGGTTTGAGCCGTGAAGGCCAAACTGGATAGGCTGAGCGAGATAGCCAAGAGTGTTGTTTGGAGTAAGGCGTTCAGACTGCATCCTCTGGTAGAGCCTTGCCCGGATTGAGAATGCCTTTAGGATCGAACTGCCTTCTGATGGCGTTCATCAGTCTCAGGGTAGCCGGTTCAATCTCCCGATCCACATAGTCTCGCTTCTCCAGTCCAACGCCATGCTCACCTGAGAGGGTGCCGCCCAGCTCCAGAACCAGATTAAAGGTTTCATCCAAGCAGTTATGAGCCCGTTCCATCATGGCGAAATCGTCGGGGTCAGTAAGCAGATTGACATGGATGTTGCCATTACCGGCATGACCAAAGTTTACAATTTGTATGTCGAATCGCTGCGAGAGCGATTCGAGCCCGGAAATGAGATCAGGGATGCGGGAGACGGGAACCACGACATCTTCATTGATCTTTTTTGGGGCGATATTTCTTAGTGCCGGAGAGAGGGCCTTGCGGGTTCGCCAGAGTTTTTCTACATCCGCCTCTGTCTCTGCGGTCTTGACAGAAACAACCCCATCCACCTTTGCGGCGGCAATTACAGCGGCCGTGGATTCAGCCAGGCCGTGCTGAGGGCCATCCACTTCGATCATGAGTAAAGCGCCTACGTTGTCTGGAAGATCAAGGTCAGAGTAGCTGCGTACCATATTGATGGCAGTGCCATCCATGAACTCCAGGGCGCAAGGTGTAATGGGTTGGGCCATGATGGCAGAAACGGCCCGTGCTGCGGCGTGCATGTCTTTGTAGGTTGCCTGAAAGGTTGCCTTTGCTTCAGGAAGCGGTGTCAGCTTTAAGATCGCTTCTGTAATGATGGCCAGTGTTCCTTCGGAGCCGATCAGTAGACGGGTAAGGTCATAACCTACGACCCCTTTTGTCGTGCTGACGCCGGTCTTGATCTCTTCTCCTGCGCCGGTGACGGCCCGTAATCCGAGCGTATTCTCCCGGGGGGTATTGTATTTAACGGCGCGAGGTCCGGCAGAATTGTAGGCCAGATTGCCCCCTATAGTGCAGACGGCGGCGCTGGTGGGATCGGGTGGCCAGAAAAAGCCATAGGGTTTGAGCGCCTGCTGCAGCTCCAGATTAGTGACGCCGGGTTCAACTCTGGCGATGCGATTGGCCGGATCAATCTCAATGATGCGGTTCATCCGCTCAAGTGAGAGCACAATGCCACCCCGATCTGGCACTGTGGCACCGGTCGTGCCGGTACCTTTTCCCCTGGCGATCAGGTTGATCTGATGAACATTACAGAGCTGTACGATCTGCATGATCTGATCGTGGGTCGTGGCAAACACCACGGCATGAGGCAGCGCGTGACGGCGGCTGTTATCGTAGCCATAGGGCCAGCAGTCCGCCGGTTTGGTCAAAACCGCCTGATTACCCACAATGGTTTCCAATGCGTTCCTTATGGCATCAGTAATTGGGCTGTCAGTTGCAGTTTCAGAGGTACTCAAAGACCTTAACTACCTTTTTAACACCATCCAGATAACGGATCTTCTCAACCACAGCTGTTGACTCCTCTGGTGTTACCATGCCCATCAGGTAGACCACGCCTATTTCGGTAATTACTTTCACCCGGGTCGGGTCAAATCCTGGGAGATCGATACTGAACAGCTCAACCTTCGCTTTGGAAGTGATCCAGCTATCTTTGCTCTGTTGGGTCAGTGTTGCGTTAGGTCCCACCTGCACTTCATTGACGGTGCGTTTGACCATCGGTGTGCGGGCTGCAATCTGTTCAAATTGCGCGCGATAGCTGTCACTCTCTGCCTGGCCTGTCAACAGAACCAGATGATTGAAACTGCTGGCGCTCATGCTGCTGTGTTCCCTCAGTTCTGGCTGTTTGAGCAGTTCATTCATGATTTTTACGGTAATGGTTTTATCATCCAGTACCGTACCTGCAGATCGACGGTCGTGGATGACAGAGGCCCCGGTGGCCGCGCCACCAACGACAGCAGTGGCACAGCCCTGTAGCAGGCTGACACTTATTGCGGCAAGTAGGATTAGTGGTAGTGTTCTACGCATGGGTTTCTCCGTTATTCCCTTTAATGTCCAAGGAGTTGTTTGTCTATTAAATCACACAAGCAGTGGATGATGAGGAGATGGGCTTCAAGGATTCGGGCCGTTGACTCGCTCGGAATACAGACCTCTTCATCGCCTTCCATCAGTAGACTGGATAGCCTGCCCCCATCACGCCCATTCAGGGCAATGACCAACATTTTGCGCTCGTGTGCGGCTTGAATAGCGGCATTGATATTTTCTGAGTTGCCACTGGTTGTGAATGCCAATAACAGGTCGCCCGGGTGCCCCAGAGTGCGAACCTGTTTTGCGAATATCTCATCAAAGTCATAGTCGTTTGCAATACCTGTTAGGGTCGATGAGTCTGTTGTCAGGGCAACGGCTGGTAAGCCAGGTCTTTCCCGTTCAAAGCGGTTTAGCATAATCGATGAAAAGTGCTGTGCATTGCCGGCACACCCCCCGTTTCCACAGGTAAGAATCTTGCCCCCTTCGAGTAGTCGACCAACGATCAGTTCGGCGCAGCTGGCGATTGGTTGAGCCAGCGCGGTCAAAGAATCCATCTGTACCTGGACACTCTCGCTGTATGTGCTGTTGATGTGTTCGATCAAATTCATTCAAACAAGTTCCTGCTGAAATGCATTGGGTATCCAGTCAATCTGTTCGCTCTGCTCTCCACTGATAGCCAATACGTCAAATCGGCAGGGGGCGTCATAGAGGCGATGGGTCTGGAGATAGTGCTGAGCGGCCCGAATCAACTTTCGCTGTTTTGCGGTGGTGACACTCTCTGCAGCAGAGCCGAACGCACTCTGTTTTCGATACCTGACCTCAACAAAGACCAGTGTATCTTGTTGTTGCATGATGATGTCGATTTCACCCAGCTTGCATCGGTAGTTTCGCTCCAGGCTACGAAGGCCTTGCTGCTCAAGGTAGCGTTGTGCCAGTGACTCGGCATCATGGCCTTTTTTCCCCGGCTGGAAAAAACGGCTCATCGCTTATTCGGCCGCTTTTATCTGTGCCGGATCAGACTCGGATGGGTCGGTTTCCGGTTCTGTTTCGGTAGGCGTTTCGACGGGAGCTGCGGTCAGCTTTGTCGCCTCAAGTTCTTCCATCTCGTCTGCCAGCGTGGCCATCCGGGGTGCATAGCCGATGGCTCGTGGATTGCCTTTGATCATCTCTGCCCATACCAGTTGACGATGTACCTGGCGGATGCTGTCGAGATAGAGATTGCCGGTCTTGCCGTCGATAGTCTCACGCGATGAGGATTGCAGGCGGCCCAGGTGGGGGAGGAGTTTGAAGCTGTCGATACCCATCGCGTACAGGCGTCGGTAGATACCCTGACTGCCAGGCAGGGTTTTGGCCAGGTTTTCCATTGATAGCGGACTGTCGCCTTCACTCATCAGTAGCCAGGGTATATCAGGGAATTTGATCCCCTCCAGATCCTGGTCCTGGTCGGGGTTCGGGGCACCCGTGTAGACGCTGGATGTGGAATAGACCGGTACATCGGCCGCGTGGTGGAACTGGAATTGTGGTCGGATCAGGCGCGCCTTGGGTGGATTGGCCGCAAGAAAGATGAAATCGGCATCAGTTCTTCGGCGTGGCTCAAACTCCAGCTTCTGTCCCAGTAGGCGCTGGATACGCGTCCGTCTGGAGCGGCTTTCGTCAAGATTGAGCAGAGCCTGAATGGCATCTGAAAAATCGTTGTCTCTGGCGTCATAGCGTTGCTGTTCACTGAGCGTCCCGCCCAGCCGCTCCCAGCGGTTTCTGAAGGCGTTCAGAACCCGATCACCCCAGTCACCACTGGGGGTGAAGGCGATGGCCCGGGTATGGCCATCCAGCCAGGCTCGCTCGGCCACTTGTCTTGCCTCATCTTCCGGAGCCAGACCAAACTGATAGAGTGTGACGGGTGGTGTTGTCTCAGGTGGTACCTGATTCAAGGCCAGGACAGGTATTTCCAGCTCACCCGCTCTGGCTAGTTGGGATACGCCGTCTTTGTTCAGTGGGCCGATGACCATATCGGCACCGCTCTCGACGGCTTGGCGGTAGAGCGGCCAGGTTTCGTTGCTATCGCTGCTGTCATAGAAGACCAGTCGGGGTCTGCTTTCAACCGGTTGTTGGTAATAGGCGGCCATAAAGCCGTCACGTAGCGCCCGGGCGGCATTGGCGTAGGGGCCTGATTTGGGTAGGAGAACGGCCAGGTGATTGGGTCGTTGGTACTGGCTCTCCAACTTTTCAAAGTAACCTTTCAGTAAATCTGGGACGGCTGGATGGCTGGGGAATTTCTCTCGCCAGCGTTTAATTTGTTCCTGAATCTGCTGGGTATCGCCGGTATGGCCTTTTATGATGCGTGCCAGCGCCATCCAGCCACCCTGAATGCCTGGTGGATTAGGCTGAAGCAGGTCAAGTGCGGTGTCAGTGAGTGCCGAAAGAGTCTGGATGATCAACAGTTGATTCTGCAGACGCTGCTCCATGTCGGCGATCAGCAGATCGAGGTCACCCAGTTCACGGGCACTCTCCAGCAGGTTTCCGGCAAGCCGGAATCCTTCGGCCTTAACGGAGTGGTAGCGTTGCTGCAGTTCGATCGGCATGTCAGCCGGAATGCCTTCATCCAGCAGGGTCATCGCTTCATCTGGGCGACTTCGGCTAATAGCCAGCTCAGCGATTAATAGTCGCTTCTGAAAGTCCAGGTCGGGCAGAGAAGCGGTATTGATTCGGGCTAGAAGCTCTGCAGCACGCTCATTTTCCTGGCCATGGAAGTAGTTCTCTGCGGCCCTTAATAGGAAGGATTGATCACCAGGTGGCAAGGTCTGCCTGGCTAACTCCTCAAATAGCTGTGCAGCGGCGTTATAGTCACCAGCCGCCTCAAGGGCCAAGGCTTGCTCTTTGAGTGGGCTGGTCGTGCTGGCATCGTCTTTTATGCCAGATACAGGAACACAGCCGATTAAAACCAGCAGAATGATGAGCGAAAACAGGTATTTTGTATGTCTAGGTTGCATGGTCGCTTTAGGGCAGGCAGGATTGAGCAGGATAGTATCTTTTTTTGGGGTGTGCCGTGTCAATGGATAAGGGGGTGTTATATATCGTCGCAATGCCGATAGGTAACCGTGCAGACATCACAGATCGGGCAAAAGAGGTGTTGGCCGCTGTCGATTGTATTGCGGTGGAGGATACCCGCCACAGTAGGCCGTTGCTGAAATCACTGGGCATTACCACCCCATTAATGGCTGTACATGAACACAATGAGACTAAACTGGTAGCACGTCTGATAGAGCGGCTGCAGGCCGGCGAGTCGCTGGCGCTTATTTCTGATGCAGGAACTCCGTTGATCAGCGATCCAGGGTTCCCGCTGGTACGGGCCTGTCAGCAAGCGGGCGTTCGGGTCTCGCCTGTTCCTGGCCCCAGTGCGGCGATCTGTGCGTTATCGGCCGCCGGTTTGCCAACTGATCGTTTTTTGTTTGAGGGTTTTCCGGCAAGGACATCCAGTGCCCGCTGTGAGCAGTTTGATCGACTAAAGAGTGAAGCCATGACGCTCATTTTTTATGAATCCAGTCATCGAATAGCAGAATCGCTGGCGGATATGGCAAAGGTGTTCGGAGGTGATCGGCATGCAGTGATTGCCCGTGAACTGACCAAATTGCATGAAACTATTCTGTCTCAGCCGCTTGATCAGCTCTGCCAGGTTCTCGCAGAAGATTCCAATCAGCGTCGCGGTGAGTTTGTGGTTCTGATAGCGGGGGCGGTGCGAGACTCAGATGCCATAGATCCGGAAACCCAGCGTATTTTAGAGATTTTGCTGGAAGAGATGCCAACCAAAAAAGCCGCGGCTATTGCTTCCAAGATAACGGGGATAAAGAAAAACCGGCTCTATCCGTTCGCACTGACATTGAAAGTTGAATGACGGTCGTCCCGGCAGAAATCCCGGGACGACCCAACTGATTAGTCGCTCCGTTTCGGTTGAATCTCGATCTTTTTTGATCGTTTTGTTTCTACCTTGGGAATGATGACCTCAAGTACGCCATCTTTACCGCTGGCCTTAATCAACTCCGGATCCGTATTGTCCGGCAGGCTGAAGCGGCGGTAAAAACTACCGTATGAGCGTTCAACCCGTTTGAAGCCCTCCTTGTTTTCCGTCACTTCGTGGCGCTTTTCACCCTTGATGGACAACATGCCATCTTCCATTGAGAGTTCAATTTTTTCTGGCTCCACGCCGGGAATATCGGCATGAAGAACATAGCGATCTTCCTCTTCCTTTATATCTATAGCGGGTGTCCAGTCGCCACCCAATACACTGGATTCATCCCTCTGGGCAAGGTGATTGCGTGTTCCACGGCTTAGATCATCCTGCCAAAGCTT
>JAPHUE010000191.1 GCA_026196795.1 Sedimenticola sp. | reverse complement strand
GTGATGCCCTGAGAAAAGACGTAATCTAGCAATCGGAGGGGGCATTGGGCAAGGAACTCTGCTTGAAATTATCCATATTTGAGGGGTAGTTTATCATTTCTGTACCTGCACGAGTGCGGTTAAATGTGTTAATTTCCCCTCTGGAAACGCATAGACACAAATATCCCATCCGATAAGTCGCTGTGTTGCGCCAAATGGCACAAGACTTTATCAGGATACACCCGTTCCCTATGTCGCAATAACAATTACCTGTAGCTTGAGGAATCTATGTCTTTGGAAAGATCAGATGTTGAGAAGATCGCTCACCTGGCCCGATTGGCCGTGAGTGAAGATGAGTTGGAAGCTGTGGCCTCTGATCTGTCGAATATTTTGAATCTGGTTGAGCAGATGGATGCCGCCGACACCGAAGGCGTGATACCAATGGCGCATCCGCTGCATATGACCCAACGACTGCGTGAAGATGCCGTTACCGAACAGAATAAGCGCGAGCAGTTTCAGTCAATTGCACCGCTCACGGAAGAGGGTCTCTACTTGGTACCACGGGTTATTGAATAATCAAAAGCATGCCGTGTGACGCAACTGCTTTACCAAAGTTTTTTGATGGATAAATTGAATGCATAACAAAACGATTTCTGAGTTGGCGCAGGGTCTACGGGCTGGCGATTTTTCCAGTGTGGAGTTGACGCAGACCTATCTGGATCGAGTGGCCCGTTTTAATCCTCAGCTGAACAGCTACATCACGATCTGTGAGGCTACTGCGCTGCAGGCCGCAGCACTGGCCGATCAACAGATCAGCGATGGAGATGCCCCACTGTTAACGGGGATTCCTATCGCTCATAAAGATATCTTCTGTACTGATGGGGTAAAAACCAGCTGTGGCTCAAAGATGCTGGATAATTTTATAGCCCCCTATGATGCTCATGTGGTCTCTCTTTTCAAGCAGGCCGGTGCTGTCATGTTGGGTAAAACCAATATGGACGAGTTTGCCATGGGGTCGTCCAATGAGAACAGTTTCTATGGGCCTGTGCATAATCCCTGGAAATCCGGTGCGGTACCGGGTGGGTCTTCCGGTGGCTCGGCGGCGGCTGTTGCGGCGGGTCTCTGCGTGGCGGCTACGGGTACGGACACCGGTGGCTCAATCCGACAGCCCGCGGCCTTTTGTGGTATCACCGGCCTGAAGCCAACCTACGGTCGAGTGTCGCGTTACGGCATGATCGCCTTTGCATCGTCATTGGATCAGGGTGGTCCCATGGCGCGGACAGCCGAAGACGCAGCAGCGATGCTGCAGGTTATGGCGGGCTTTGATACGCGAGACTCCACCAGTGCAGAGCAGCCTGTGCCAGACTACACGGCGGGCCTGAATGACGATATTGCCGGATTACGCATTGGCGTTCCCAGGGAGTACCTGGGGGGGGGGCTGGATCCAGCCATAGAGGCATCCATTCAGTTGGCGCTGGCAGAGTACAAGCGCCTGGGTGCGGAGTTGGTCGAAATCAGTCTGCCCAATACCGAGCTGGGTGTACCCACCTATTATGTGGTAGCACCCGCTGAGTGTTCATCCAACCTGTCACGCTTTGATGGTGTGCGTTTTGGTCATCGCTGCAGTGAGCCAAAAGACCTGGAAGATCTGTACAAACGCTCCCGTGGAGAAGGGTTTGGTGCTGAGGTTAAGCGGCGCATTATGGTCGGCACTTATGCCCTGTCGGCGGGTTATTACGACGCGTATTATCTGAAAGCACAGAAAATTCGCCACCTGATCTCAGATGATTTTCGTGACGCCTTTAAACAGGTTGATGTCATTATGGGGCCGACTGCTCCATCTACGGCGTTCGGGATCGGTGAAAAGGCGGATGACCCAGTCACCATGTACCTATCTGATATCTATACCATTGCGGTTAATCTCGCTGGATTGCCTGGCATGTCTATTCCTGTGCAACCGGTAGATGGAATGCCTGTTGGCTTGCAGTTGATTGGCAACTATTTTGAAGAGGCGAAGTTACTGAATGTGGCACATAGACTGCAGCAAGTAACTGATTGGCATAGTGCGACCCCTGCAGGGTTTGAGTAATAAATCGGAAAACAGAGATAGATTATGCAATGGGAAACAGTAATCGGGCTTGAGATCCACGCCCAGTTGGCCACAAAATCCAAGATCTTTTCCGGAGCCGCAACCGCTTTTGGTTCTGAGCCAAATACCCAGGCCTGCAACGTGGACCTGGGTATGCCAGGGGTGTTGCCGGTACTCAACAAAGCAGCCGTTCGCATGGCGGTTACCTTTGGTGTGGCAATTGATGCCGAGATTGGTCAGCGTTCAGTATTTGCGCGAAAAAACTATTTTTACCCCGATCTGCCAAAGGGCTACCAGATCAGCCAGTTTGAGTTACCCATCGTTGGAAAGGGTGAAGTAGAGATTGAGCTGGATAGGGGGGTACATAAACCGGTTGGCGTCACCCGGGCTCATCTCGAAGAGGATGCCGGCAAGTCACTACATGAGGATTTTCATGGCATGACCGGCGTTGATCTTAATCGGGCTGGCACGCCACTGCTTGAGATTGTTTCTGAGCCTGATATGCGATCTGCCAAAGAGGCGGTGGCCTATGCCAAGAAGATCCATCAGATTGTCCAGTACCTGGGCATCTGTGACGGCAATATGCAGGAAGGCTCTTTCCGCTGCGATGCCAATGTTTCCGTCCGTCCTGTTGGTGGGCCATTGGGTACCCGTGCGGAGTTGAAAAACCTCAACTCATTCCGTTTTCTTGAGCGGGCCATCAATATTGAAGTAGAGCGTCAGATCGACCTTTTAGAGGCCGGTGGCAAAGTTGTGCAGGAGACCCGTCTGTATGATGCAGATAACGATGAGACCCGCTCCATGCGCTCCAAGGAAGAGGCGAATGACTATCGCTACTTCCCCGATCCAGACCTGCTTCCGGTTGAACTGGATGAGGGGCTTATCGAGTCAATCCGTACCTCAATGCCGGAGCTGCCAGATGCCAAGCGCGCCAGATTTTCAGCGGACTATGGGCTGAGTGAATATGATGCGGAAGTGCTGACATCCAGCAAGTCACTCGCCGATTACTATGAACAGGCTGCCAAGGTTGCGGGTGATGCAAAAATGGCGGCAAACTGGGTGATGGGTGAGTTTTCGGGTGCATTAAACAAGGCCGGACTGACTCTTGAACAGAGTCCGGTGGATGCCGATGCACTGGGAGGTATGTTGCTGCGTATCGTGGATAAGACCATATCAGGCAAGATAGCTAAGCAGGTGTTTGAGTCCATGTGGGCAGGTGAAGGCGGTGCTGATCAGATCATTGAAGCCAAGGGACTCAAGCAGATTACGGATGTGGGCGCCATTGAGGCGGTGGTAGATGGTGTGCTACAGGCTAATCCAGGTCAGGTGGAAAATTATCGAAATGCCGATGAGAAGAAGCGCCCGAAAATGCTCGGTTTCTTTGTGGGTCAGGTAATGAAGCAATCAAAAGGTAAGGCTAATCCGCAGCAGGTCAATGAATTGCTGTTAAAGAAGCTGGATTGAAATTGTAATGAAGAAGTATAAAAGCCGGCATGGCATGCCGGCTTTTATACTATGTTTTAGAGGCGGGCTACTGTTCTTTGTTCTGATGTGTATGAATCGCCTCAAACAGGCGGTTCCGTTCATCGGAATCCCGCAGCAGCTCTTTGGCCAGGAGAGCGAGCTTCATCTGTTCAAAGCGGGCATAGTTTCTGAGTGCATCAAACGCATTCTGCTCGTCCATGGCAAAGCGCTCCATGTAAATACCCACCGCAACACTGATTTCACGATTTCGGTTGATGGCGTCGGTAAGATCTACCTCTTTTTGTTGTAATTCCTGAAGTTCGGCCGACCGTTTCAGTGCGGCTTCAATGGCAGGTATCAATTGCTGAATGTTGATGGGTTTAACCAGATAGCCGAGGGCGCCCTCCTGGGTGGCTAGCTCGACCACATCTCTGTCACTGTAGGCGCTGAGAAATAGCGCATTGATGTGACCATGTATACGAAGTTTGCGAGCAGCCTCTATTCCACTTATTCCCGGCATACGTATATCGAGAATGGCAAGATCGGGTTTCTCTTTGAGTCCGAGTTGCACGGCACGCTCACCATCTGGCGCGGATATAACCTCGTAGCCAGCCTGGGTGAGGCCGCCCGTTAGGCTGGTGAGGGTGAAGATGTCATCATCTGCAACCAGAATTTTGTATTGTGTCATGTGATTTCTGATAATTCCTTGCACAGATGCCTGGCGTTTTATTACATTGCGCTAGACAGGGCATCAGAAGTTTTTAACGGCCTCTTATTAGGGGCCATTGATGGATACTAAGGATTATAAAGTATATTCTCTTAATGCCCAAGCTTCAGCATATCCTTGCTGGGGTAAAAGGAAGGGGGCTACTCTTCAAAGGTGGCCATGGCGACGGTGTAAGTCTTTCCTTGTTTTAGTTTTTTATAGTTTCCAAATACTTCAATGAAGGCCTTTTGAACAAACTTTCGAAGACCCGTAATGGTAACGACATAAAAGCGGGCGCCGGGCTTCATTCGGACCAGTGCATCATAAAAATAGAGATAATAGAGCTCTTTCCCGGTTTTGGCGGGCAGGTTTGAGACAATCAGGTCAAAGCGCCTCTCCCCAACCTCAGAAAACCCGTTACTCAGGAAAATTTCGGTATTGCCAATGGCGTTTATATTGGCATTTTTCCGGCTGTATTCGATGGCCACATAATCTTTGTCAACCAAAACGCTGGTCCCTTTTGGCGCCAATTTTGCCAGCGTTAGTCCCAGAGGGCCGTAGCCACAGCCAAGATCAAGAGTGTCATCGCTTTCCCTGACATCCATGTGATCGAGTAACAATCGACTTCCCTCGTCAATGCCCTTGGGTGAGAAGAGTCCCCAGGTTGTCTGAAATCGCAGTTGTTCCCCGCAAAGCGAGTCAGTGAATTCAATATCCTGACGAAGGGTTTCAAGATAGCGGGCTTTTTCTGGTGAAATTGATGGTGTCGTCATAAATTAGTCGTTTTGGCCGCAGGTTTTGCAGGCAGGATCTTTGTTCAGTTTAAGAGTTCGCCACTCCATCTCCAGTGCATCGAGTAGCAGGAGTCGGCCCACCAGGGGTGTGCCTGAGTGGGTCAGGAGTTTTATCGCTTCGACGGCTTGTACACTGCCAATAATGCCGACAAGCGGCGAGAGTACGCCATTGGATGAGCAGGTTTCATCCAGTTCGGCTGCGGAACCATAGAGGCAGCGATAGCAAGGCTCTCCTGGTCGGCCGGTAAAGACCGAAACCTGCCCTTCCATACGGATGGCAGCACCGGATACCAAGGGTATCTGATGGGCGACACAGGCGTCATTGATGGCAAAGCGAGTGGTAAAGTTATCGGTGCCATCAATCACCAGATCTGCTCGCTTGATCTCTCTATCAAGCTCACTTCCTTCCAGTCGGGAAGAGACGGTCTCAATTCGGCAGTCTGGATTGATGGCGCGGATAGATTGTCTGGCAGAATCAACCTTGAGCTGGCCGACCGCACCGGTAGTGTGGATGATTTGGCGTTGCAGGTTGGTAATGTCCACGCGATCAAAGTCTACAAGAACCAGTTCTCCCACGCCGGCGGCTGCGAGATACATGGCAACGGGTGATCCCAGTCCCCCCAGTCCAAATATAAGCACTCTTGATTCAAGTAGTTTTTCCTGGCCTTCAATGCCAACCGAGGGGAGCATAATCTGTCGGCTATAGCGGAGTAATTGTTCGTCATTCATAAGTTGCAGGTCATTCATCTCTGCTCAGGTATGACGCTTTGACATCTCCCGCCAAAGAGGTCCCTGAAAGGGAAGTATCCGCTGTAGGATCCTGCTACAGGTATTTTCGCCAGTGCTCAGGTCGTGTGTCCGAGCAGCCATGTGTACGATGTTCGTAGCGATTGATGAAGATTTTACGTGTACTGTTGTGATCGTCTTCCGTGCACCCGTTATTGGCCCGCTCAATCTCCTCTGTATAGTAATAGAGGGCACGTGAAATCTTGTAGATGAGCTTGCTGCTTAAATGGAAGCCGCACTCAGTTAGCGCGCTTTCGATCTGCTCCAGGGAAATTTTCAGCACATGATAACGTATCCGCAGCTGCAGGCGGTTTTCAGCAAACACCTCAATAACCCCGTCGATTTCCTTTAGCAGGCTGGCGGCGGTTTGTGCCTGCTGAGGGTCAGGATGCAGTTCTGTGAAAACTATCTCCCGGTGCTTGATGACATCGCTATCGTCTAATTCCATAGTTTGATCCTAAACGCTATACAGAAATTATCAAGAGATCTGAGGATATTTCAACGCGAATTTAACGGTTATTATTATTTCCTAAAGCAGACTATCTTCCCTTGGTTTTCTACCTTCGGTCAATCGGTCTCTCTGCTCCAGGTCCTGGTGGGTGGTAATTTCGCGATACCCCGCGGTAGAAAAAAGCGCGCGTACCGCTTCTCCCTGCTCATACCCATGCTCAAGTATAAGCCAGCCTTGAGTATTTAGATGGGCCGGTGCGGCATTGATCAGGTGCCTGATATCATCAAGCCCATCCGTCCCCGCAATGAGTGCCGAATTCGGTTCCCAGGGCAGGCCGCCTTGGAGTAAATGGGGGTCCTGTTCTGCTACATAGGGAGGATTACTTATAATCAAGTCAAATAATGCACTGGACGGCAGGGCATTGAGCCAGTTTCCCTGTAGGGCGCGTATGTTTTTGAGGCCTAAATTTTTAAAGTTAATTCGGGCCACCGAAAGTGCCTCTTCTGATTGGTCGGTTGCAAGGATTATACTGTCAGGCAGTTCGCTGCCCAAGGCGGCAGCGATTGCACCACTGCCCGTGCCCAGATCTGCAATGGACGCGCTATTTATAGATTGAAGCAGGGTGAGGGCTCGCTCGACCAGATGTTCTGTTTCAGGCCGGGGAATTAACGTCGCGGGTGTGACCTTGAGTGACAGGGACCAGAACTCCCGGCTACCGGTGATGTAGGCGACAGGTTCACCTTGTTGATGTCGTGTGATCTGCTCTAAAAAAACGTCGCGTTGCTCTGGCGTTAGTTTGTATTCGGGCCAGGCGAAGAGGAAGCTCCGAGGTTTGTTCAAAATATGCATCAACAGCACTTCAGCTTCCAGGCGTGAAACAGTGGCGCTCGTAACGGCATGGCGAAGTACTTCGGCGATTTCGAGCGGTTTCTCTGCGCTCATTTTGCCTCGCCCGGATTGAGTGGCATGGTCAAGAGTCAGTTTTCGCTATTGGCCAACGAAGAGAGCTGCTCGGCCTGCTGCTCCTGAGTCAGCGGATCAACGACTTGGTCGATTGCGCCGGTCATCACTTCATCCAGTTTGTAGAGTGTCAGGTTGATGCGGTGATCTGTCAGTCGGTTTTGTGGGAAGTTGTAGGTGCGAATACGCTCGGAACGGTCACCGCTGCCCACTTGTAGCTTACGGGTTTCGGCCCGCTCACTGGCCTGTTGCTGCTGGACCGTTGAGAGTAGCCTTGCCTGAAGCAGTGACAGGGCGCGGGCCTTGTTCTTGTGCTGCGACCGCTCATCCTGGCACTCTACCACGGTACCACTTGGCAGATGGGTAATGCGCACGGCCGAGTCGGTCTTGTTGACGTGCTGTCCCCCCGCGCCAGATGCACGAAATGTATCAATGCGCAGGTCGCTTGTATTGATGTCGACGTTATCGATTTCGGCGGCTTCAGGCAGTATCGCCACAGTACAGGCCGAGGTATGAACCCGGCCCTGGGACTCGGTTTCGGGTACCCGTTGCACCCGGTGTGTACCGGATTCAAATTTCAGGCGGGAATAGACGTTTTGCCCCGAAATGCGCACAACTACTTCCTTGTAACCCCCTTGTTCCCCAAGTGTTTGGCTAATGGTTTCAGTCTGCCAGCCCATCTGCTCGGCATAGCGTACATACATACGTAACAAGTCGCCTGCAAACAGGGCTGCCTCGGCACCGCCTGTGCCCGCGCGTACCTCCAAAAAGATATTGCGGTTATCATTCGGGTCAGGTGGGATTAACAGCAGTTGGAGTTGGGGTTCCAAGGCTTCAACCCGGCTTTCTGCCTCAACGATCTCCTCTTTTGCAAGTTCGGCCATCTCGGGGTCGTTGAGCATCTCTCGGGCACTCTGGACCTCCTGTTCCAGTGAGCGGAAGCGAGAAAAGCACTCGACAACAGGTTCAAGCAGGGCGTACTCTTGGCTGAGTTCACGAAATTGATTCTGGTTACTCTGGATTTCAGGCTCTGCGAGGAGTGCGGTAATCTCTTCAAAGCGTTCGGCAATCTGTTCCAGTCTGCTGCGTATGGATGCCTTCATTTAGTGCTTTTATCGTTGATCTGAAAAAGGGTGTTTGCTGCTTCCAGCAGATCGGACTGGCCTTCAAAGCCGGCTTGGCGTATCTGGGTGCTGGGTGTGTGTAGTAATTTATTGGTTAATGTATGGGCCAGAAAGCGCAAGCTCTCTTCGGGGGATTTGCCGGATTGCATCTGTTTTAGCGCCCGCTCAAGCACGTCATCGCGCATCTCTTCCGCTTGCTTTCGGTAGTCCTGAATCATGCCGACAGCATCCAGGGAGCGTAGCCAACCCATGAATTCATCGACATGGAGATCAACAATTTCAACGGCCTGTTCTGCGGCCTCCTGGCGTGAACGCAAATTCTCCTGAATCACTTCCTGAAGATCATCAACGGTATAGAGATAGATATCATTGAGTTCACTGACCTCAGCTTCTATATCGCGAGGTACAGCAATATCAACCATGAAGATGGGCTGATGCTTGCGCTTTTTCAAGGCACTCTCAACGGTACCTTTGCCGACGACAGGTAATGGACTGGCCGTTGATGAGATAACGATATCCGCCTCGGCCAGATGGGTAGGGATCTCTGTCAGGCTGATGGCATAACCGTCAAACTGATTGGCCAGGGTGTGGGCCTTCTCCAGTGTTCTGTTAGCAACGATAATCCGCCCAATACCATGCTGATGTAGGTGTCTGGCCGCCAGTTCTATAGTCTCGCCGGCCCCAATAAGCAGTGCGGTCTGCTGTGACAGGTCGCTGAAGATCTGCCGTGCCAGACTGACAGCCGCAAAGGCGACTGAAACCGGGCTGTGACCAATGGCAGTATCTGTGCGTACCTGTTTGGCCACAGAGAAGGTATGTTGAAATAGCTTGCCCAGAAATTTTCCAGTTGTGGATGCATCGGATGCTGTCTGGAAGGCCTGCTTCACCTGGCCAAGGATCTGGGGCTCACCCAGGACCATGGAGTCAAGGCCACTGGCAACTTTCAGTAGGTGTCTTACGCACTCCTGGTCATTGTGGCTGTAGAGAAAGGGCGAGATGGTCTCTTCCTCCAGGCCGTGAAACTCCCCCAGCCAGGCACAGATCGCTTCACGGCCAGCGTGTGTATGGGCGCAATAGAGTTCTGTGCGATTACAAGTTGAGAGAATAACCGCTTCATCTATCCCCGTGTGCTCTGACAGGCTGCGCAATGCCGCTACAATGATATCGGGGCCAAAAGTGAGGCGCTCACGGATGTCAATGGGGGCTGTTTTGTGATTGAGGCCGAGTGTAATTAATGCCATGTGAACTTATCGCGTATCGGGGTAGTCCCAGTAGTTACTTTAAGTGTGAATTCGGTTCTGATTTGTGCCTAATTCACACGCAAGTCAGATAAAGCAGGACTCACGGAAGTGAAATTTTGTATTATCAAAAGGTTAAATACAAGTCGCATTGCATTATACCGGTGCGAAAAAGAGCGATTTTACCGAAAACTCGGTTATCATCTATTCTCATATCAGGCCCACTAAAGGGCGAAATTTTTAGGTGTAAAATTGATGCGGCTGTTGTTACAACGGGTACTTTTGTTTGCCTCTATCGGGTTGCTTTCTGCCTGCCAAACAAGTGTGGTGAAGGCACCTGTCGAACCCGCGGCCTCTGATCAATCTTCGTCTGGAGCAAGCCTTGAGGCGCCCGAACGGCAATCTGAACCGGTGGTTGCCCCGGAATTAACGGCAGATATCATTTTTAATCTGTTGGCTGGAGAGGTCGCTGCACAGCGTGGTGCTTTGAGTGAGGCGTATGAGTTTCAGTTTCAGTCTGCGTTGTTATCCAGAGATGCACAATCTGCGGAAAGGGCTACTCGGCTGGCACTTCATATTGAGGATGATGAGCGCGCACTGAAAGCGGCTAAACTCTGGGTGGAACTCGATTCTGAAGATATGACGGCGCGGCAACTCATGGTGGTGTTGATGTTGCGCAAGGATGAAACTGCACCCGTTATCGAACACCTTAAAGCCATTGTACAGATCAGTGAGGACAAAGATGAGAATGGCTTTCTTAATGTTATGGCGGCGGTCAATCGTGAATTGAAACAGGATGTGGCCGCTGATTTGATGCGCCGACTGGTGGCTGAGTTTCCAGGCGACCCCCGTGGGCTCTATGCGCTGGCGATAGCGGCCATGGTGGAAAAAAAATACCCTGAGGCTGAAATCGAGGCTGTTCGGCTGGTTACTGAACACCCTGGCTGGTCGCGCGGTTACCTGGTATTAAGTCGCATCTATCTGGCCGAGGAACGAAAGGATCAGGCCCGGGTGACACTGGCTGATGCGGTATCTCGCTTTCCAAAAGATCCGCTGCTTATTTCGGCCTATGCGCGCCTGCTAATTGAATTTAAAGAGCTCCCCCTGGCCTATGAGCAGTTTCTTTTGCTTGAAAAGGTCGAAAAAGAGGCCGGTGGGGCAAGTTACTGGCTCGGGCTGGTTGCGCTGGAAATGGGTAAGAGTAATGAGGCGCGCAAGCACTTCATGCGTTTAATTAGCCTTGGAAAACGGCAGGATACGGCGGCATATTATCTGGGAAGAATTGAAGAGGATAAATCGAACTCAGATGGTGCTATTAGGTGGTATCAGCGTGTCGAGGGGGGAGAGTACAGCGAAGAGGCTCAAGCGCGTTTAGTTAGGCTTATGGCGGTTGCGGGCGATGTGGTCGGGGCGCAGGATTGGCTTCAGCGCATGCGTATCCAGAATCCAGCAGAGGCGGTTCGCTACTATCTTATCGAGGCTGAATTATTGCGGGAACATGGCACGGCAGAGCAGGTGATGTCCCTTTTTGACACGGCGTTGGGTGCAATGCCTGATAGTAATGAACTGCTCTATGCGAGGGGGCTTTACGCTGCGTCACAGAGTCGAGTAGATATCCTGGAACAGGATATGCTGAAAGTGATCGCCAGTGACCCCAAGCATGCGGATGCGCTGAATGCCCTTGGTTATACATTGGCTGATCAGACTGATCGGCATCAGGAGGCGCTGGAGTATGTAAAGCGGGCGCTCGCCTTAAAGCCTGACTCCGCCCCTATTCTGGATAGTATGGGCTGGGTGCTCTATCGTCTGGGTCGTCACCAGGAGGCGATTGATTATCTGAATAAGGCCTTTTCCAAGCTGCCTGATCCTGAAATTGCAGCGCACTTGGGTGAGGTTCTCTGGGTCACCGGTGATCGTTTACAGGCGGAAAAAATCTGGCAGGATATTTTGAAGAAAACGCCAGACAGCAAACATGTATTAGATGTGATGCAACGCCTAAAGATTTAATCAACTCCCCTGTTGGTCCGCATGCGTACATCGCGCTATGTGCTCAACTGGCCCTCTATTGTGTAGAGCAGTCTTAAATTATGGAATTCACCGAACGTGATTGGTGGCCGGCACCCGCCAAACTCAATTTAATGCTCAGGGTGGTGGGCCGCAGGGAGGATGGCTACCATCTGTTACAGACAGTATTTCGTTTTATCGACTATTGTGATCAGCTCAAATTCAATATAACCGCTGATGGATCGATCAGCAGGCAGTTCGGTAATGAGTCAATACCCGAATCGGATGATCTGATAATCAAGGCTGCGCAATTATTCCAGAAGGCCTCAGGGTCTGCGCAAGGTGTGGCTATTTCAATAAGGAAAAAAGTACCGGCTGGCGGTGGCTTGGGTGGGGGGAGTTCTGACGCCGCCACTGTATTAATAGCCCTGAATCGCCTGTGGGGCATCGATATGACGCCAAGCCAGCTCTCAGCGATAGGACTCTCTTTGGGTGCCGATGTGCCGGTATTTATCCAGGGTGAGGCAGCTTGGGCAGAGGGGGTTGGTGAGCAATTGACGGCTGTACAGTTGCCCGAGGCTTGGTATCTTGTGCTTATTCCGGGTTGTCATGTGGCGACGGCGGATGTTTTTCGTGATCCGGAATTGACACGGAACGCTCC
>JAPHUE010000102.1 GCA_026196795.1 Sedimenticola sp. | reverse complement strand
TAGAGCTATTGGTCAGTTTGCCATAATCCTCAATCGCATAGATGGCAGGCAAGGGCTTAATCGCCATCTCATAATAGGCATCCGGTGCCACATCCAGCGTACTTTTAAAGGCCTTAACCTCATTGCTGAAACGATCACGCTGGCCATCACACAGCTCCTGGGCATTGTCCTGACTCATGGTATGAGAGTCGAAATACTTCTCGCAGGGATCACGTACGTAAGCCAACAAATTGCCCAAACCTTGCCAATTGTGAGCAACACCCAGCCAAGTCGCATAGTGATACCAAGGCTGCCAATAGAGGGCATAATAGTGGTCGGGATTCATGTGCTTATCCTGCCCGGAGACCCAGTCACCCACATTATTGATGCCACCCCAAACCGCATTGGCTGCATCGTTGATGGCACCCATCGCTGCGGCTAATACCTCTGCCAGCGGACCACAAACGGCATCCTTACCAGGAATACTGTTCGGAATCAGTCGACAGCCCAGCTCAGGGCCCGCCATGGCCACAACCCTGACCCAATCGCCTATATCTTCACTGGCAACCGCCTCTAACACCATATGAACGACGGGCTGGCCAAGAGAAACTATCTCCGCAAAAGGTCCATCACAAATAAAGGGCTTTACCGGGCCCGCCGCGCTCAATCCTCCTTTGCAGACCAGCTGATACAACACATCGGTTCCGGCAATCGCTAAGACCTTGTTCCATTTGCCCTGATAGGCCGCTTGTACTATTTCGACCACGGCACGGAGAGTCCGATCATCAGGTAAATAACCTGAGGGCTGCGGTCCCTCTGAGACACAGAGTCCCGAAAGCTCCGGTGGTTGATTCACCAGACAGCTAATCAACTCCTTGGCCTCCACAATGGTAGGATCTACCACACCCGCTATAACCAGTATATCCAGTAGCGTATCCAGCGTGTCAGCCCGGGCATTGATTGGCGCACTTAAACTGAACAGTACCAAAATCAATAGCGAGATTTTGCGTAGCCTGGTCATAATATCTCTCCCCATTATTGGCGCCGCCCTGATCTACAGCGCACTTAATCGTTATCGTTGTTAGTTTAATTCTACTGCGAGATCTGGCACTTTTCTGTCGCCTGAATAACATTTCGTCTAACTGTATGTCGGAGATCAAGACAAACGGTTCAAAATGCACCCAGCCAAGAAAGCAGCTATGCTTTCTGAGAGGATTCACTATTTAAAAAAGTTATTACTGTGGGGCCTTTTTTTATGTCAACTTGCCAACCAACCCTGTTCATCTCTCACGGTGCGCCCGACTTTGTTCTAACAGAACATGTCGCCAACCGTGCACTCAGAAGCCTGAGTGGAAAACTGGCGTCGCCAAAAGCGATTGTCATCATCTCTGCCCACTGGATTGAGTCACCTATCGGTATCACCAGTGCCGAATCCCATCAAATGATCTATGACTTTAGCGGTTTTCCTGACACCCTCTACCAACTGACCTACCCGGCAAAGGGCGACCCTGCCCTAGCCCAACAGATCGGGGCTCAACTGGAGTCGGCAGGGTTCAGTGTAAATCTGGACCAGGCGCGAGGATTGGATCATGGCGCATGGGTTCCCTTGATGCTGATCTATCCAACGGCAGATATCCCGGTTATCCAGGTATCACTCCCAAAAGGAAACTTGCAAGAAGCGGCTCGACTCGGTGAGGCATTGACACCATTACGGGAACAAAATGTTCTGATTATTGGCTCCGGTGGTTCAGTGCATAATCTTGGTGCTATGAACAGAGAAGAGCACACGGATGTGTGGGCAAAGAAATTTGAGTACTGGTTACAGGATAATGTTCAAGGCAATCGATTCGACCGGGTAGTGAATCCACAACAATTCACCCCGCTATTCGATCAGGCACACCCCTCGTCTGAACATTTCGCCCCGTTAGTCGTCGCCTGGGCAGCAGGAAACAAGCACAAACCTGGAAGACGTTTTCATCAAAGCTATATGTACGGCAACATAGGCATGGCGATGTTTGAGTTTAGATAGTTCGCACCGGGTATCATCGCGACATAATGCCTCTTCCTATCCCAGCCGGGTAGCCACCCAGCGCCTTTCCCCGGCCAGCTATTTCACGGCGATAGTCATTGATCGCGCAAGCTTCCACCTTTTTAAGCTTGGTTTCAGTTTCAGTTGATAGGCTCTCTCCAGTCAATTTGGAGAGGCATCATGCACACATCATTTTCAAACAACGAGATCAAGGTCTGGGATCTACCCATCCGAGTGTTCCACTGGTCACTGGCCAGCTGCTTTATTATTGCGTACCTCACTGAGGATGATTTTATCTCGCTGCATAGCTACGCGGGCTACGCCATTTTGGGACTGATTCTGTTCCGTCTCATCTGGGGATTCATTGGTACACCACACGCCCGCTTTAGTGATTTCACCCAATCACCGAAAACTGTACTGGCCTATCTCAAGCGAACAGCGACCTTCAGAGCTGAACGCCATATCGGACACAACCCAGCGGGCGGGGCGATGGTATTCGCGCTCTTGATTGCCTTGAGTCTGACCACCCTCACTGGCCTCGCCACCTATGGCGCAGAGCAGTCAGCCGGACCATTAGCGGGTGTGATGAATGAGCTACCGGTCTCTATTGGAAAAGCCGCCGAGGAGCTCCACGAATTCCTCGCCAATTTCACACTGCTGCTGATCCTGTTTCATATTGCAGGTGTGTTAGTAGCCAGTTTTCAGCATAGTGAGAACCTGATCCGCTCCATGCTCACCGGCCGCAAACAACAATCTCATTAAAGGCAGAGGTATTCGAGTGAAAGTCATATTATTCACATTTTTGTTACTGCTATCAGTAACTGCTCTGGCAGAAACAGCCTCAGAGCAATCTCTGGCTGATTACCGGAGTGTCGGTGCCGGTCCATTCAACGCAGAGACAGGCAAACAACTCTGGCTCAGCGTGACCAAGGAAACTGAGCGCGGCATAGAGAGAAGTTGTACCGACTGTCATGGAAACAACCTTAACCTTTCTGGCAAACATTTACGGACAGGTAAACCTATTGAGCCAATGGCTCCTGTGGTCACATCGCATCGTCTGACGGATAAAAGCAAGATCGAGAAATGGTTCAAACGAAACTGCAAATGGACCTTTGGACGTGAATGCACACCCCAGGAGAAGGGCGACCTGATTCTGTTTATCCAACAACAAAACAAATGATTTTAGTAAGGAACTCGATATGAACAAAATAAATTGGGCCATTGCAACAACGCTAACCGTCTCACTGATTAGCATGACCGGTGTGGCATTAAGTAGTAACAAAAGTGATGAGAACTCGCTATTCTCCTGGTTTAAGCAGTCAAAATCCGATATCGAATCGATTGAGAGTCAGCTCTATGTCGAGGAGTGCGGCAGCTGTCACTTCTCGTACCAACCCGGCTTGCTACCCGCCACGTCATGGGAAACCATTGCTAACAATCTGGACGATCACTTTGGTGAGAATGCAGAGCTCACAGAAGGTGACCTCAAGACCCTACGCAACTATTTATTGAACAACGCTGCTGGCAGGAGTAACTATAATTTACCAAACAAAATCATGGCCGCCCAAGATGATCGCCCGTTACCGTTGCGTATAACAGAGATGCGCTATTTTATTCACGAACACAGTGAAATACCAAAACGGATGACTCAGGATAATCCCAAAGTAAAATCTTTCAGTAACTGTGACAGCTGTCATCAGAGCGCAAAACAGGGACTCTACGATGAGCACGATGTGGCTATCCCTGGATACGGACGATGGGATGACTAACCGTCCTTCAATTAGGCCCACGATGGCTCCATCACTCGTTGGTTGGCAGGCCTGATGTTTTGTTCGGCGATAAAGGATCTGCGACAGAGTTAAACTGATATCCGGTTCCAGATCCCTTTTCTCCTTACGCTTTAATCTGCCTATATTCACGCTTTACTGTTTGTCTTGAATAATGGCCGCGAGGACAACACAAGCCAACAAATAACACAATCTAAGTAAGTGATAGATGTTTACTTACACTTGAAACTTTTAAGTTATTTTTGTGACGTACCCCTAGGAAAACCTCAACTGAGTAACCTACTTTTCCCAATAGCATGCCAATAACTTTTTTGTTGGAATGCCATACATGATAAGCAGGAAAGTGAAAATACCTGCAATCACTCTATCCCAACAAAAAAAGAGCCCCTAATCATGACTAATGTTTATCAACGCATAGGGTTGATCACACTATTTTTTTTATTACCTGCTGTATCCAATGCACTTACTTTAACTTGGGTAGGCTGTGGAATAACAAAAAAGGCCTTTATGCAGGAGTTGGTCATAGGCTATAAAAAAAGCACGGGTATTGAAATATTACTGGAAGGAGGAGGTGCAACCAAAGGCATTCTTGCCGCTACCGAGCATAGTGCCGACATGGGAGGGTCATGTCGCTATAGAGTGAAAGGCGAAGCACCTGACTCCCAGATCACTTTTAACCCAGTAGCCTGGGATGCCTTAGTCGCTATCGTAAACAAGGATAATCCAATTGAGTCCATAAGCATGGAACAACTCAGGGCACTCTATCGTGATGAGATTGATAACTGGAAACAGCTTAATGGACAGGAAATGCCATTAGCACTCGCTGTGCGTAACGGTAAAATCTCGGGTGTTGGTCTGACAATCAGACAATTGGTGTTCAATGACCCCGATATGGACTTCCCCCAGAAGAGTGTTTACAAATCTTCAGGCCCCCTTGAGGAAGCGGTTGAAAAGAACATTAACACTATTGGCATGACGGGCATCAGTAGCGCACGTAAACGTAATGTAAAGATTCTTAAACTGGATGGCAAGGACCCCAGTTATGACAATATTAAATCGGGCAAATATTTGCTCTATCGGCCGCTGTATCTAATTATTGACAAGCAAAGCAAGAACGCCAAAGAGCTTGAAAAGTTTTTGGGTTTCGCACATTCGATAAAAGGGCGAGACATCATACGAAATAATGGTGTCGTCCCTTATCTTGAAGCACTTGCCCTGAGTATTAAACAACGCAAACAATGGGAAAAAGCCCGCGAGCAAAGCGCACAATAACAAACAGTAAACAGTTCTTACTGTATACTGCCTAGCTGAAAGGCCCGCGCCTTCTATTTGACACAGTGACAAATTAGTCACGCCTCGCCTGTATAGGTGAAGTTTTAATTCAACAGCCGAGGCAAAATTAATGTAATCGACGGGAACAGTATCAGGATAACAACACGCACAATATCCGAGATTAGAAAAGGCATTACACCTTTAAAACTCTCAATCATCGGAACGTCTTCAGCCATCTTGTTAATAATGAATACATTCATTCCAACGGGGGGCGTTATCAAGCCCACCTCAACCACGATTAATGCAATGATCCCAAACCATACTTTGAGCTCTTCAGGATCCATAGCAAAATCCAGCCCCATGAGAATGGGCCAGAAAATGGGCACAGTCAGTAAAATCATGGACAAGGAGTCCATGACACACCCAAATATCAGATAGAGTACCAACATGACCACCAGCACCAGGTAAGGCGACAGATGACTGTCACCAATCAGGCGGGCAGCCTCAGCAGGCATCTGGGTCAGCGCAAGAAAAGCATTGAAGAGATCGGCGCCAAATACAATCAGAAAAATCATCGCCGTGGCGATGGCCGTACCCAGCAGACACTCCTTTAACCCCTCCCAACGCAGTTCACCATGTACAGCGGCCAGTAAACCCGTTGCTATGGCACCAACTGCAGCCCCTTCTGTTGGCGTAAACACACCGGCATAGATACCCCCAATCACCACCAGAAAAATCAAGGCTACAGCCCATATATCACCCAAGCTGCTAATTTTTTCCTGCATGGTTGTGGCGGGCCCCGCCGGACCAGCATCAGGTTTTAATCGTACATAGATAGCAATCGCAAGCAGATAACCAAAGGCTGCCAGAAAACCCGGAATGAAAGCGGCCTGAAACATGGTGGCGATATTTCCTTCCGTGAGAATGGCATAGATCACCAGGATGACCGAAGGCGGAATCAAGATTCCCAGAGTGCCTCCTGCTGCCAGCGCCCCTGTTGCCAGGCAACCAGAGTATCCGTGGCGCTTCAGCTCCGGCAATGCCACCTGCCCTATGGTAGCTGCTGTGGCAAGGGAAGAACCACAGATAGCACCAAAACCGGCACAACCACCAATCGCTGCCATGGCAATACCACCACGGCGATGCCCCAACCAAACGCTGGCCGTATGAAACAGTGCCCGGCTAAGTCCGGCCTTGCTGGCAAACTGCCCCATTAATAGAAACAGCGGTACCACAGACAGGTCATAGGTACTGAATCGCCAGTAGGCTGCGGTTTTTAGATAGTTAATAAGAGGGGACCATCCCGATAACAGCACATAGCCAATCATCCCCACCAACAGCATGGCGACACCAATCGAGAGTCGTAATGCAATCAGTAACAGCAGTACACCAAACATCAACGCGCCAATCGCAATACCACTCATATCGATCTGTTACTCCATTGGCGGCTTGCGGTATAAAAACAGACCACTGTCAGTAAGGCGAGCGAGGCGACTATCGGAATAAAGCCCCACCATCGGGACAGACCCAAAATCATGGTCTGTTCCTCATAGCGATACATGTCATACCCCCCCAGAGCAAGACGCCACGTAAGCAGTGCCGCAATGAAACCAAATACCGCACTACCCACACCATCCATTCGACTGCGGGTCTTATCGCCCACATTCATCGTGAAAAAGTCTACAACTACATTACCACTGTGCAACTGACAGTAGGGAAGAAAGGCAAATACTGTAATCGCACAACCCACTTCAACCAGTTCAAAATCGCCAGGAACCGGCAAGCTGAATAGATAACGCCCCATGACACTCAAGACCGTCATCACCGCCAGCACCAGCAAAACCATCCCACCCGCTATCGCAGAGAGTCGACTGAGCGAATGGATTACCCGGCCCAGCGGGCCGGGCTGATTATTATTATCTCTCTTTTTCATATACTCAGACTATCGAGACAGTGCTTAGTGACTGTACTTTTTCACCAGCATTCTTGCATCGTCATACATCTGCTTACCGTCCAGGCCCTGCTCAGTTGTTGTTTTGATCCAATCATCAATAACTGGTTGAGTTGCCACCTTCCAACGCTCCAACTCTTCACCTTCAATCGTATTGAATTGATTACCACGTTTTTTAGCTGCCTCACGACCGGGGTTATCGGCCTCATCCCAGACATGACCAATCTGCTTAGCCAGGGCGATCCCGGAGTTGTTGTCAATGACCTGCTTCAGATCAGCCGGTAGACTTTCATATTTTTTCTTGTTCATGGCGAACAGGAACATAGCGGTATAGATACCTCGGTCACCACCTATTTCCGTATGATATTTAACCAACTCATGCGCCTTGAGTGGCAGGGTGACCTCATAGGGCAACATCGCCCCGTCCACTACACCTTTGGAGAGAGCCTGTGGCACCGCCGGAACTGGCATGCCGACCGGAGTCGCACCAATATAATTAAGTGCTTCATTGATCGTACGGGTAGGGGCCCTTACCTTGGTGTTCTTCAGATCAGCTAATGTCTTGATCGGTTTATCCCGCATATGAAACTGCCCGGGTGCATGGGTGTGTATCAGAATAGGGTGCACATCCTGATACTCTTCCCGCATATATTTTTCATAAAATTCCCAAGCCGCTTGACTGGTTGCCTCTGCACTGCCCGCAACAAAGGGAAGCTCAAACACTTCCGTCAATGGAAAGCGTCCCCGGGTATAGCCTGGCACGGTCCATACAATATCAGCCACACCATCACGCACCTGATCAAACAGCTGTGGTGGCTTGCCACCCAACTGCATGGCCGGATAAATCTTTATATCGATTCTTCCGTTGGATTCTTTCATCACCTTGTCAGCCCAGGGCTGAATAAACTTGGCGTGAGCTGTCGCAGGGGCCGGAAGAAAATGATGCACTTTAAGCTCCACCTCTGCGGCATTGACAGAAAACCCTAACAGTACACCTGTCGATAACAATATTTTCAGGCCTGTTTTTATATACTTTTTCATTACACTCCTCCTCAGTAAACAATCCAGTCTGAGCTGACACTCATGCATCAGGCAGCCGGCGCGGTCTCTTCAAGCATCTGTTGTAATTTGAATTTCTGAATCTTGCCTGTAGCTGTTTTTGGTACTTCATCAATCACCCGAACAGCCTTCGGACATTTGAAATGGGCCAACTGTTTTTTTAATATGCCCTGTACTTGTTGTGTCAGTAATGTGGGGTCTACACCGGTATGCCGGGGCTCAACAAAAAGTATAATTTCAGTCTGCCCCGCTTTACTGGATGCCTCAACCACTGCCGCTTCTGCAACATCTGAAAGTGATAGTGCGCAACACTCAATCTCACCCGGACTGACCCATTGTCCGGATATCTTCAACATGTGATCTGCACGCCCCTGGTGATACCACCATCCCTCACTATCAAAACTGAAAATATCACCCGTACGATACCAAACACCATTAAAGGCGTGGCGTGTCATATCCTGACGATTCCAATAACGATCACACACCGAGGGCATACGCAACCATGCCACACCTGGTGTATCAACCGAGTTAATCGGCTCACCCTCTTGCGTGGTCAGGCGAACTTCGGCCCAGGGGACAACGCGGCCTGTGGCGCCGCGCTTGTGCGCCTCCGGCGTATTAACAATAAACAGGATCAGTGTCTCTGTTGTACCGATCCCCTGATATATCTTGTTACCCGTCACCGCCAGCCAATCGTCATACAACGGCTCAGGTAGTTGTTCACCCGCCGATACACAACAACGGATATTTCTAAACGTAGCGTGGTCTGCAATACCGTCACTCAATAACTTGCGATAAAAGGTTGGCACACTAAACAGAAGGTCGGGCCGGTATTTTTCGACTAACTGGCCTGTTCTGTCTGGCGTTGGCCAACCGTTAAAAAGAATCAGTGTTGCACCACAGCGCAGGCCGGCAAAAAAACCATGCGCCAGCGGATAGGCAAAGAACAGCTTGGAGGTACAGAGAATCTTTTCACCCGCTTGAACTTTGAGATTTTCACGCAGATGTAGATCACTGACGATGACATCATGATGGAGATGGACTGCGGCCTTGGGTTTGCCCGTGGTACCCGATGTATAAATCCAGAACGCCATATCATCGGGTGACATCGCTTCTGCCTGGAGCTCTGTTGTACTGTTCCTTAATAACGCCTTGGTTGTGAGTTGCTCTTCAGAGTCCCCGTTCCTTATGATCAGCTTGAACGGATGAGTGACCGATGGTGCCAATCGCTGAAATGCCTCAACATAGTCACTCTCAATAAACAGTACCCGCGCCCGACTCTCATTAATTACAAAGAGTAGATCTCTCTCAACCGCCATGCGGTTATAGGTGATCGCCACCGCCCCAATGCGCATTGCGCCAAGATAGGCGGCCACCAGGTCAGCCGAATCTTCCAACAAAAAAAGCACCCGCTCTTCAGGCAGGAGCCCTTGTGCCTTCAAGCCATTACCATACTGGTTTGCGCGCGCATCCAATTGGGCAAAACTGACGACTTCAAACTCATCAATAATGGCAGTGGCCTCACCCAGCCCCTGACTCAGTGCGGGGCTCAATATCTCATCACCGGCATTCATGGCACTTTCGATATAGGTCTGCTGAAGGGTCATTTGGATTAATCACTCCGCCGATGAAGATGCTGAATATTTCTTTTATTATTTCTAATCATGGAATTATTTTGCACTTTTCAGGCCAAGATCTTTACGCCACACCGCAGATCCCGCTAATTACATAATATTTATAATGTTTATTACCCTAATTACCTTAAAATTTGAAATGAAAAAAACACTCGACGTGTCCACAATATGGACAGCAATAAACAATGAGCCTAAATAAATAGGAATTATCCTTATGTTTTATAATGATTTGAATCAGAAAATGGAGCTACTGAACAGCATGTTCATAATATGAACAATTAAAGAGCATGAGTTGGTACTATAGTTCCTTTATTGCGGCGTACTCTGAATCTTATAGATCGTTGTACGTGAGACACCCAGGATTCTGGATGCCTGACTGATATTCCCGCCACACTGATCGATCACCCACTGAACATAGGTGTGCTCCATTTTGGCAAGGGTAGCCGTTGAGTGAAAAGTCGCTAGTTGATGCTCCCCTCCACCACTATTTGACTGACTGGAGAGTATCGACTCAACACTCTCTGGCCCGATCTCTCCATCGCAATAGACCCGAAGACGTTCGATAACATTCTTCAACTCCCTGACATTGCCAGGCCAATGGTGAGCCATCAACTGCTTCATAGCCCCAGGCACTAATACCGGCGGAGATGTACCAGCCTGAGACTGACCTAGAAAGTGATCAACCAGCAAGGGGATATCTTCTGTACGTTGACAAAGGGGAGGGATATTGATGGTCAATACATTCAATCGATAGTAGAGATCCTGACGAAACCGACCCTGGGATATCATTTTCTCGAGATCACGGTGAGTAGCCGCGATGATGCGAGCATTGGTGCGTTTAATCTGTGTGCTACCCAAAGGGCGATATTCGCCGGCCTCCAACACACGTAACAATTTAGCCTGACAGGTAGCTGACAACTCACCGATTTCATCAAGAAACAGCGTACCATCACTGGCGGCCTGAAATAAGCCATCATGGGTTTGTGTGGCCCCGGTGAACGCTCCCTTCTTATGTCCAAACAGTTCGCTTTCAAGCAGCTGGTCTTGCAACAACCCACAATTTAAAGGGATAAGATCAGC
Organism: Sedimenticola sp.; assembly: GCA_026196795.1. GTDB lineage: Bacteria > Pseudomonadota > Gammaproteobacteria > Chromatiales > Chromatiaceae > Sedimenticola. The sequence continues at coordinate 29,864 of JAPHUE010000102.1, read as the reverse complement.
CCGGTCCCGCTCACTCCAGTAATGCAGAATCTGGGCAACCACCTCCTTACCGACACCACTCTGCCCAGTAATGAGAACCGGCATCTGCAACGGCGCCATCTTCTTTGCCAGAGAAATCACCTCACACCACGGTGCGCTTCGGCCTATCGCAACGGGCGGGCTTTTACCAGCATGATTAGTTACATTCGTAAGCATATAACACTGATCCAGGCAGTTTCTGTTGAACGAAGTTCATCGAGGATAACAACAAAAAAGGAATAGATGCAAAGAGTTCCAGGCTGGATACTTTTAGACTGGAAGTAAAGACGGCCCAGTATTTGTTGAAACTTGATTTAAATATATCCGCTTTGGATAGAAATATTTTTATGCATCAGGCACTAAAATTATTATTGAATGGGGTCAGCAGAAAACACGCCCATCAGTTTACATAGCCCTCGCAGCCACCTGCCGGCATGAAAACCGTTAACAGGTGGCTACGATTATGCTTCTCAACTGCGCGAATGGGTTGCTGCTGTTTTTCCAGCCTCAATACGGGTCAAGAATTCAGCCATGACCTGCTCGTAGAGTTCATCACCTAACACCTGATCTTCAACACCCGACTCAATGCTGGGATTATCATTAACCTCGATAACCACTACACCCGCATCCGTCTCTTTGAGATCAACGCCATACAGACCGTTGCCAATCAGGTTGGCCGCCTTAAGAGCTGTATCGACCACTTTTGGGGGTGCATCTGCTACCGCAAAGGTACGAAAATCACCCTCTTTTTCCACGCTACTGTGATCATAGATCTGCCAGTGATCCTTGGACATGAAATATTGACAGACATAGAGCGGCTTGCGGTTAAGAATGCCGACACGCCAATCGAAAGGGGTATAGGTATAGGCCTGACCCAACAGAAGTTCGGAATCCTTGAACATTTTTCTGGAGACCTGTTCCAGCTGCTGCCTGTTCTCCACTTTATAAACACCCAGTGAAAAAGAGCCATCCGGAACCTTGAGCACAATAGGGTACGCAATCTTCTCTTCAAGCTCATCCAACCCACCGGAGCGGACGATCACGGTCTCTGGTGTAGAGACACGGTGTAGTTTCAATAACTCTTCCAGGTAGATTTTGTTGGTACAGCGCAGGATAGAGTCTGGATCATCAATCACCACCAACCCCTCTGACGCTGCCTTTCGCGCGAACCGGTAGGTATGGTGATCTATGGCTGTAGTCTCCCGTATAAAGAGTGCATCAAATTCACTCAGGCGACCAAAATCTTTCGGCGAGATGAGCTCGGCATCCAGACCATGCTTCTTTGCGGCCCGTACAAATTTTTTCAGCGCCTTTGGGTCGGAGGGGGGCATGGCTTCCTGCGGATTCTGCAGAATGGCCAAGTCATACCGGCCCAGCCGTTTTTGTCTCGGCGCCTTCCAGCGCTTACTCAAGTAGCTGTTCAGCGCATCATCCAGCTCCTCTTGCTGGTCATCGGACAGATCCTGCACACCCAGCGCCTTGATACCGGTAATACGCCACTCGGCCTTTTTCTCAAAAACCACCCTTATGAGGGGTGCTCGAAAAAGCTCAAACAGTTCACGCGCTAAAGGCTGAAAGTCCTTTAAGGGTGAATTACCAAACATCATGGTCACACTGAATGACGTGGTTTCTACACCTTTATGACGCCGCCCAAGAATACGTTGGACCTGTTTATCCAGATCCTCAGTCTCCAGTGAATAGAGTGACTTTCGGCTCAGATCACGAAGCGTACGCACAGAAGGAATCACCTTGTGTCCACGCGCTTCAGCCAACAGCGAGCAGTAGTAACCTTCTCCCAGATATTTCTGTGAACGACAGAGGTTAACAATGCGTAACCCACGCTTCTGTTGCCAGACAGGATCTTTCAGATACTCGGCCGCCGTCACCACCGGGTAACCATTCAGCTGTCCCTTCCAGTGACTCGCCTTTTCAACCAGCAATAGATGCTCAGTCATGATACAGCACCACCATAGCCTGTAATCCCACACGTCCGTAGCGCGCCATCGTTTCAAATTTCTCCTTGAGTATCGGCATATGTATAGAATCGATTAGCGTCTCGCCCTCATCCCGATCAACAAAGGGGTCATTAACATAAATAAAACTATCATCCGAACCGGTCACAACGACCCAATGGGGTACACGCGCTTTATAGATCTGCCAGGAGCTAATCAACACCAGAGGAATACCCTTGCGTTGAAGACACTCATCAATCTCTTTAGCACTCACACCGGCAGGATTGATTGGCACCCCCAGGGCCTGCAACTGCTCATACATATCTTCCTGAACCAGTCGCATCACCTCTTTTTTATGACTACTGCGAACCGAGTCACCAAGATGAGTGCCTTCACCCGTCACATAGACATCCACGCCAAATCCTCTATTGACCGCAGCCAATGCCAAGCCATAAGGACCGCAGCCACCATGACCTGAGGTCATGAAAATGGTTGTCGCCTCGCGCCACAGACGCAGTTCAAGACGGCGTGAAAAGATAACCGTTGACTGAAGGGCTTTCATCGCCATCATCAGCGATGCTGCACCGCAGGTGAATTCAAGACTCTGCTCATAATAGGGCACAGAAGTGAGTTCAGGATGGAGATCTGGAGCCAGTGACTTTTCCAGGCGCCAGGCATCCATGTGATCTTCATAATAGTCGACAACCTCTCCGAGTCGACGATAGCCACGTGACTCATAAAGCCGGATCGCGGAGCGGTTGTCCTTACGAACTTCCAAACGCAGATAAGCACGCCGGTGTGACCATGCCTCTGTTTCAGCCGCTTTCATTAAGCAGTGCCCTATCCCCATACCCCTGACATCTGGACTCACTGCAATGGAGTAAAGCCTGGCTACCGATGTCGCCCGGGAGAAGAGCAGTACCACATCACCCACAGCAACGCCTTGCACTTCGGCAATCAATATCGCGGCATTACCCTTTTTCAGGAGATAGCGAAACTGCCGTGACGCAATGCGATCCACATTGAAACAACGCTCCTCTAATCTGGCTAACGCTTCCAGGTCATCAGGCACGGCACTGCGAATAATCAATTCTGAACAACAGGTATCAGCAGTCATCAGGCATGCCTGAAAAAGAGTTCATAGAGCGTCAACACAATTTCAATCATAATAAGAATTACAATGTACCACTCGACATGCAGGGTTCGTTGATCCGACATCAGCCCCATCAACGTTTCTGCCGTGCCAGCCGATTAGAGTCTAAACAATTAGGATTACTGAGTTAAAAACACCCCACTATTTATGCGAACGTTACATTCCATTACAGCGTAACTGTCATTAATAATCGTACATTTCCGGCTCTTTTCTATCGCGTCGCGGGCGATTTCTACTGCGACTACGTGGTGCATCCATATCCAACTGACGATTTCCCTTGCGGTCAATATGATTTCGATAGTGCGGCCGATAATCCAGCTCCTCGAGCTCATCAAAAAACTCATTTCGCAGCCTTCTATTCACTTCTTTTTTCTCCTCTCTGCCCCGAATACCGGGTGGTAAATTTCGGCGACAGATTTATATCAATTAACTGCAAATAGATAACAAAACTTATTAATCATTATGAGAAAAATAATTTGTTAAAAAAGTGCTTTCTGAGAACCTCTTCCAGCCCCACCATTAGCAATATGCAACCCGCCCTGCCGTACGGGCAAAATCAAGCCAACACCACCACACCAAACGGAGTTACCCATGTCTGAGAGCGCAAAACTGATTCACCAGGGCAACGAATATGAGTTACCCCTGATCTTTGGCACAGAGGGCGATAACGCTATTGATATCCGTAACCTACGAAATCTAACTGGCCTAATCACCTATGATCCAGGCCTCGGTAATACCGGTAGCTGTCAAAGCGATATCACCTTTATTGATGGCGACCAGGGGATTCTTCGTTATCGTGGCATCCCACTTGAACAGTTCCAAGACAACCCGAATTTTGTTGAAGTGGCTTTGGCACTTATTTTTGGCGAGCTGCCTAACAGAGATCAGTACGCACAGTTTAGTGCCAGCCTGACAAAGAACGCCAACCTGGATGAGGACATGAAGCACCACTTTGCCGGGTTCCCCCGCTCTGCACCTCCGATGGCTGTGCTGTCGGCTATGATATCCACCCTCTCCTGCTTCCATCCTGAGTTTCTTGAACTGGAAGATGAAACTCAATTTGCACGTGCCGCCGCACGACTTATCAGCAAAGTTCGAACACTGGCAGCTTATGCCTACAGACGCTCACTGGGATTGCCTTATAACTACCCAGACCCTTCACTGCCCTACGTGTCAAATTTCCTGCATATGATGTTCTCTGAACCCTATAAGCAGTACACCATGGAAGAGGAGGTGCTTACCGCCTTAAATCTGATTCTTATTTTGCATGCCGATCATGAGCAGAACTGCAGCACCTCTACCGTTCGTATGGTCGGTTCTAGCGGTGCCAATCTGTTCGCCTCTTGCGCTGCCGGTGTCAGTGCTCTCTGGGGTCCATTGCATGGCGGAGCCAATATGGCCGTTATCGAAATGTTGGAAGCGATTCATCAAGGCAACATGACACCTGAGGCGTATGTTGCGCTGGCAAAAGATAAAGACAGCCCGGTAAAATTAATGGGGTTTGGGCACCGCGTGTATAGAAATTTTGATCCACGCGCGACCATCCTGCGTGACGTCAGCGAAAAACTGTTTAACAAGCTGGGCATTAATGACCCCCTTTTAGAAATCGCTAAAAAGCTGGAAGAGATTGCCCTTAGCGACAGTTACTTTATTGAGCGGAAGCTCTACCCCAATGTGGATTTTTACAGCGGCATCATCTTGCGGGCTATTGGTATTCCGACAAGTATGTTTACCGTCATCTTTGCTATCGGACGTCTGCCAGGCTGGATAGCGCATTGGTATGAACAGCATAGCCAGAACGACGGTAAAATCTGGAGACCGCGCCAAGTCTATACTGGTCTGCAGCAAGGCCGCTTTATTCCGAGATCCGAGCGCGGCTGGTAAGCAGACTAATTAGCCATGAGGCAAGCATCACCGGGCCTGAAAAGGCCTCGGTGATGCAGTCAGTAAATCCCTTCCTGTCGAACAACCCTATTTCACCCATCCCCATCCCCACCCCCACTATTTATTCCAGTCAATATTTTTACTTATTTATCCCCATTGACGATCATATTTAATGATCGTAACGACAATAATAATTCTCTCGCCATGGGGTCAACTATCCCCTATAAATACGCCGCTGGAAGAGTCAACTCTTCCAGATTATCTGACCTGATTTATTGGCACACTGAGGAAAGCTGTGTATGAAAAAAACATCGTTGTACAGTCTGTTAGTTTTACTATTTGCGATCATAGCAAATAGCGCCATTGCTGCTGACAGTTCTAATCAAACTGATGAAGAGCGCTGCCAGGCCTATGCGAAGGAAGATGCTGTGCCAGCGGCTGAACTTGACGATTTCATGAAGGATTGTCTTGAATCCATCAAAGACGATGGTCAAGAAAAAGGGAAGAATGATTAATACTTCATTGAGGTATTCGGAATACTTATATCGAGTATAAATATTCAAGCTTTTACCGGTCAGTAGGGTTTACCTATTGGCCGGTTTTTTAATACACACACACAACCCAATCAGTTTACTCGACCGAGAACCCTATCGACCTGTACCACCAGACATAGTAATTAGACGAAGTAACTCAATCATCTATAGCTACCTGATTCCGTCCACCTCTCTTGGCTTTAAAAAGGGCAGTATCTACCCTGGCAATTAGTTGATCCCTCGTATCATCAGCGCGATACTCAGCGACACCAACACTAATCGTAGCTTCAATCTTCTTTTCCTGATATTCAGTGGGATTATTAAGCACACTCAACCGCAACTCTTCCGCCATATTACGTGCAACAGAACTATCGCAATCCTTTAACAGCACCAGGAACTCTTCGCCTCCCCAACGACAGGTGATATCTGTTTCACGCAAGCGGGAGACTGTCAACCGGGCAATCTGTTCCAACACCGCATCCCCTGCCAGATGACCATATTGATCATTCACTCGTTTAAAATGATCAATATCAAACAGCATCGCTGCCATCTTAGTTGGATGCCGTTTCTGATTTAATATCAGTTGTTTGAAGAGAATATCCAGGGCCTGGCGGTTATACAAACCGGTTAACTTGTCGGTTGTTGCCATCCGTTCAATATCTTGTTGGTATGAGGAGATGGTGTAGTTAATAATGACTAACACGATAAGTGTGATCAAGGCACAGGCGGCCAGGTTGATCAGCAACGTATTAAACAGCTCTCCGGTCCCCTCCACCTCACTCTGAACTACTAGTAAATACCAACCAAACTCCTTGATATAGCGGGTGTTAAACATAACCGTCCGGTCTGATGAACGATACTCAAACGAACCGATATCGGCAGCAGATATCTCTTTCAATAACTGCCCTGTATCGGCATGACGCTCAAGCTCTTTCAAATAACTTTGACTGTCACCTAATCCTGCGCTACTCAGCCTGATCCCGCCCTGTTGATCGACAAACAGAATATTCCGGTCATAGGTATCCTGGTAATGGTTGATCAACTTTTCAACCGCATCAACCGCTAACCCGACACCAGTGACACCAATAAACTTACCATCGTAATCATAGACACGATAATTAACGAATACCGTCATGGCATCATTATTTGCCATGTCAAAATCAACATTGATTTCGTAATCGCTGGGCAACTCACGCACCCGAAAATACCAGGCATCGCGTTGTTCTTTAGGGTCTACTTGCTTTAGCAAGCCATCGGCGTGGTAATAATTGCGGCTCTTCTCCGATACAAAAAATGCCGTAAAGGCATTGTACTTTTCCATGATCTCCTTGAGATACCGCGTGACTTCCGTCTGTTCCTGCTCACCTCGAATCACCCAGTCTCGCAAAAAGGTATCGGAAGCCATGAGTGAAGAGATAAATATGGGTTTTAGCAGATCGCGTTGAATCTCAGTATAGATATTGTCACTGGTGAGCGGTAATTCATTATTGGTAACATGGTCCCGCAAGGAGGCGACGGATATAAAGTAACTGGCCAGACTCGTCAGCAAGAAACCCGCTACTAACAAGGAACTGATCAGGATCATCAACCTCTTTTTTTGTTTGAACATGCTCTGATTTCAACTCCAGGGGCTAATTTCCTACTCAACAGACAATCGGTTTGTTCTGCTAAAAGGCAGACTGCCGTATTGATCATAAATGACTTGATTATCTACAAAGCCTAACGGGACAACTGATATATATACGGCCAATGTAAAGGAATATTCTGATTGGCCTAAGAATCCATCAATGATGCATGATACCCTTAATATTGCATGTGGCATTGATTGGTGAATATCATACTGCTTTCTACGATTTGTTTTTATTAACTTTTTTCTAGACAATTCATACGCAAGGCCCCGTCACTGGCCAGACGCAGATGCGCGGCTAAAAATCACATCATTCACTTTTTTTTAATTCATTATATCCCTATGCTTAGTCGTAAACTTTCTGTTGCCCCGATGCTGGATTGGACTGATCGCTACTGCCGGTACTTCCTGCGCCTGATATCCAAACATACCCTGCTCTATACCGAGATGGTGACTACAGGAGCGTTATTGCACGGTGATCAGCCCCGGCATCTCGATTTTGATCCTGCAGAACATCCCGTGGCACTTCAGCTGGGGGGCAGTGATCCCGTCGAGCTGGCCGCTTGCGCAAGACTGGCTGAACAGTGGGGCTATGATGAGATCAACTTGAACGTGGGTTGCCCCTCCGACCGAGTGCAGTCGGGTCGGTTTGGTGCCTGCCTCATGGCTACACCACAGATCGTGGCGGATGGTGTTGCTGCCATGATAGCCGCCGCTACCCTGCCCATTACAGTCAAACACCGTATCGGCATTGATGATCTGGACAGCTATGAGGCGCTGGTTAGCTTTGTCTCGACCGTGAGCGAAGCCGGCTGCAATACCTTTATCATTCATGCCCGCAAGGCTTGGTTGAGTGGCTTGAGCCCAAAAGAGAACCGTGAGATCCCACCGCTGCGCTATGACATCGTGCATCAAATTAAACAGGATTTCCCCCATCTTGAGATCATTATCAATGGTGGAATTACCACACTGGAGCAGGTCCAGGAGCAGCTGAAACATGTTGATGGGGTGATGATTGGACGCGAGGCGTATCAAAATCCCTGGATATTGGCAGAGGCCGACCGGCTCTTATACGGCGATGACCACCCTATTCCCAGCCGCCATCAGATTATCGAACAGCTGATGCCCTTCGCTGTGGAGCAGCACGCCAAGGGCGCACCGGTTAATCGTATCAGTCGCCACATCCTGGGGCTTTTTCAGGGCCAACCCCGCGCCCGTTCCTGGCGACGCCATATCAGTGAGAATGCTCACCGGGCAGGCGCCACTCCCGATGTGATCGCGGATGCAGCACAACTGGTGCCCCTGCAATGAAAACCAGCCACAGTGACATAACGGCCTACCAGACCAAAGATGGCTCTCTGATCCGCGAACTCATGCACCCGAACCAGCATGCCGTAAAGCTTCAGAGCCTTGCTGAAGCCACTATTCCCGCCGGAGTAACCACTCACTTGCATCGACATCACTGCTCTGAAGAGCTCTACCACATCACACAGGGATACGGCGAGATGCGTCTGGATCAGGCGCTTTTTCCGGTTGCCCCGGGTGACACAGTCGTGATTGCCCCCGGGACACCGCATGCTATCAGTAACAGCGGCACAGACGACCTGGTGATACTCTGTTGCTGCACACCACCCTACCGGCACGAAGATACCGAACTTCTTTAGCTGTCCGCAGGAAACGCTTTGCCCTGCAATCGCGCTATAACTCCTTCGATTGGTAAGTGGTCACTTTCAACAACTAGCGCCGTTTGCCGCTCTTCTAACGTTAACGGCTGTGCTGTTTCAAGCTGTGCATCAAGCACTTTAAGTGTGGCCTCCGAAACATCCTCTCCCTGCTGCTGACGCTGCATGATCCGCTCGCGCAGGCAATTTTCAACTACTTTTAAATCAAGAATAAGAAAGGGAACATCCAGTTCTTCGGCCATTTTCCAGAACTGCTCACGATCGGCCTCACGCAGGAACGTCGCGTCTACAATCGCCACCCAACCTGCACGAACAATCAAGCTGGCGAGTGCTTTAAGTCGGTCATACGTTCTGGCAGTAAAATCGGCCTGGTAGATACCATCCCCCGTATCCGATTGACTCGACTGCGTTGGAGCAAGACCGGCTATACGACGCCGCTCACTGTCCGAGCGGATACGTATCGCCGGAAATGCCTGAAGAACCTGTTGAGTCTGGGTACTTTTTCCCGAACCGGAAAAACCGTGAGTGATAATAATGCCAACGGCCTGTGACTGAGTGTAGGCTGCAGCCAGCTCCAGGTAGTTATGGAATTCCGCTTTCAGCTGAGTTTGTAGATTTTCATCCAGCCCATCCTGGTTCAAACGAATAGCGGTCACCTTGGCCCGTACCATGGCACGGTAGACCTGGTAAAAACGCAGCAGGGAAACGGCGGCATAATCACCGCTCAACTCCAGATATCGATTTAACAGGCGCTGGGCGCTGCCATGCAAACCCTTCTCATCCATATCCATCAGCAGAAAGGCCAATTCACTGATGACATCAATCCAGCGCAGATTGGGATTGAACTCTATCCCGTCAAAAATCAGTAATTCACCCTTATTCAGGGCAATATTCCCCAAGTGCAAATCACCATGACACTCGCGAATAAAACCCGCCGTCTTTCGTTCCAGCAGCACGGGCGAAAGACGCTCGGCCTGCTGCTCAGTCCAGCTTTCCAGGGCCTCCAGCCTGGCGAGTAGCGACAGCTGATCCGTCAGCGCTCGTATCTGCTCAAAATTCTCCCGCATAGGCAACACGACCACCTCGGGACGACCAAAATCGGTCTCAGCACCGGCGACCTTTACCTCGGCATGAAACGAAACCAACTGCTCTGCCAGGCTATCTACCTGTTCATTGGTCAGTAATTCAGGATGATCAGAAAGAAGACCCGATTGATCAAACCGGCGCATACGAACTGCATAGGCAATCGCCTCTCCCTCACCAAAAGGTTGAGGCTTTTCAAACGATCCCGTAATTGGAATGACGTCTATATAGATAGACGGAGCCAATCGCCCATTCAGACGCACCTCCTCCAGACAGAAATGGCGACGACGCGATAACGTCGAGAAATCCAGAAAGCCCAGGTTCAGTGGTTTTTTTATCTTGTAGGCATAGTCCCCTACCAACAGCACGGTTGAGATGTGGGTTTCAATGACCTGATCCGGCCCAACACCCTCCGGCCAGATAGCGGGATTAGCCAGCGAGTGGATCAAACGGGTGTGGTTTTCACTCTCCAGATTCAAACGGCATTACCCCGGTGATGAATTGACATTATATTAGAATATGCTAATATCATTGCCAAATCGCAGGCAGGACATCCTTCCCGCCTGAATAATTCTAGATTTTTAGAGGGAGTTAACATGACTGTCGATCGTATGATTCTCGCCTTTGCCGGTTTCTTCATCCTGCTGAGCCTGGCTCTCGGATGGGAGCAGAGCCCCATTTTCCATAACACCAACTGGCATTGGTTCACCGCATTTGTAGGCCTTAACCTGTTCCAGTCTGCCTTCACCGGATTCTGCCCGCTGGGCAATATCCTCAAGGCATTCGGCGTAAAAACCGCCTAAGTAGCGTTACAATACCGGCTCAGCGTACAGATCATGTGCATCTGAGCCGGTTATTTCCACTTCGACAAAATCACCCGGTTCCAGATCCCAACCACCGGCAATCATCACATTTCCATCGATCTCCGGCGCATCGGCCTCACTACGGGCAATGACGTTCTCCTCTGTCACACCATCTACCAATACAATCATTTTCTTGCCAATCTTCTGGGTCAGCCGCTCTCTACTGATCGCTTCCTGAACTTCCATAAATCGAGCCAAGCGCTCCTGCTTGAGAGACTCTGGTACAGCGTCAGGTAACTCATTAGCAGTTGCACCCTCAACAGGTGAGTAGGCAAAACAGCCCACTCGATCCAGCTGCGCCTCCCTGATGAACCCCAGCAACTCCTGGAAGTCATCTTCTGTCTCGCCAGGAAAACCGACAATAAAAGTACTGCGCAGTGTCAGGTCGGGACAGATCTCCCGCCAACGACTGATCCGCTGCAACACCTTTTCACTGGCCGCTGGACGCTTCATGGCTTTTAGAATACGCCGATTGGCATGTTGCAGAGGCATATCCAGGTAAGGAAGAATCGTCCCCTCAGCCATCAGTGGTATCAGGTCATCCACGCTGGGATAGGGGTAGACATAGTGCATCCGTATCCAGGCAGCTAGCTCGCCTAACGCCTCAGACAGCTCCTTGAGGCGAGTCTTTAACAGGCGACTACCCACCAGATCAGTACGGTACTTCAGATCCAGCCCATAGGCGCTGGTATCCTGTGAAACTATCAGCAGCTCCCTGACGCCGGCGTTCACCAGATTCTCCGCCTCTTTAACCACTTCACCCACGGGCCGACTCAGCAGATCACCCCGCAAGCTGGGGATGATGCAGAAGGTGCAACGATGATTACACCCTTCCGATATCTTCAGATAGGCATAATGTCGCGGGGTCAATTTCACACCTTGTGGCGGAACTAGGCTGATGTAAGGGTCGTGAGGGGGCGGCAAATGTGCATGGACCGCTTCCATCACCTCTTCGTAGGCATGTGGACCGGTCACGGCCAAAACGCCCGGATGAACTGACCGAACCTCATCCTCTTTAACGCCGAGACAACCGGTGACAATGACCCGGCCATTCTCATTCAGCGCCTCGCCGATCGTTTCAAGGGACTCTTCAACTGCGGCATCAATAAAACCACAGGTATTGACCACCACAAGATCGGCACCTTCATAGCTATAGGCGATAGCGTACCCCTCAGCCCGCAACTGGGTCAGTATGCGTTCTGAATCAACGAGATTCTTGGGACAGCCCAAGCTTACAAAACCCACTTGCGGAGAGGCATTATTCATAGATGATATAATCTGAAGCTCTGTTTAGTTAGCCAGCAGGTCAGTCAACGCCACGGCCTGCGACTCCTGACGAAGCTGCAGGACAATCCGCTCTTCCAGGGCCAGATCACCACTCACAATATGGGGCAGCAGCTCCTCGGTAAATTGATAGATAATCGCCATACCCGCGCGGTTGCGCTCATCAACCTCATCCTTGGAGATAATATGCTGGGCCAGCATAGCCATGTAGGCCTGAAATTCAGCGCCTTGTGCTTCCAGGCTCAACGCCTGGAATTCTGGCGTAAACACAATCACCAATACCTTGCCCTGCCCATCCGCAGGATCAGAAATGGTGATATTCATTGGCCCTTCAATTAGCATTTTGTACTCCTTAGCGCGCTTCGCATCTGCTGCCGGGATAAATGCACCGACACTCTTGTGCTAATTCTACCCCATTGCAGGCCCGAAAATAGCCATCTAAAGCCTGTGTCATTAGCAAACAATCACTAACTCGCCATTTTAGGTAAAAATCGAGGAGGTAAGATGACCCGGGTCATTAGTAAATATTATATGCTGATTGATTTTTATGCAGGGCCGTTTCATCAAATTATGTGAGAGGATTCGTCGTTATGGAGCGTCTCGCGCCTGAGAAAAACAGGGACAAATACCAAAGTAGTAAATGAGGTATTCAGATTGAAAAATTGCAAGTTGTGTGGATTCAGTAAAGCCTGTAACAGCCTGCCAGGCATCTGCATCATCCTACAGTACGTGAGTATTGCCGTGTTGGTCAGCGTAATGGGCTACCTCTTTGTCACCCAGGAACTCCTCTCCTGAGAAACAGTCAATAACGTCACCCCCTACCCTTATTAGGCCTAGGCAGCAACAGAGCCATGGTTACGTGAAGCCATCCAGGCTCTCTTGTCCACAGCACCATACCCCGCTTCATGGGTCTTTTGCAGCAACAGCTCCTTCTCTGCCGCTAATTCAAGTAACGCCTCTTCCATGGTGAGCTCTTTGACCTCATAAAGAGGAAGGACGTTTTTCGAAACATATTTCTTTGAAATCATAATGTTATCCAATTTACATAATTTTTTGGATTAACAACATCATAGTCTCTATTGAAATTATTGCAATAGTTTTCATTTCATCCGAAATAAAACTCCAACACACCTACCGGCAGGCCGCAAAGACGCCTGAGCACACTCTTGCTATAATTCGCGCTTTCACGGCTTAAAGACTTCAGAACATGGGCTACAGACTCTCAAAGATCTACACGCGAACGGGCGATAAAGGCACTACCGGACTGGGAGATGGCAGTCGCGTAGATAAAGACAGCGCCCGGATTGAAGCAATCGGCACGATTGATGAGCTAAATTGCCTGATTGGCGTCCTTATTACCCATAATCCGCCCAAAAGCATCACTCAGCAGCTAACACAAATTCAGCACCGCTTGTTTGATCTGGGTGGAGAGCTCGCCGTACCGGGTTATCAGGTGGTGACTGATGCGTCCATTGAGACCCTTGAGCAGCAGCTGGACCAGCACAACGAGACCTTGCCACCGCTGCAGGAGTTCATCCTGCCCGCGGGCAATCTGCTGGCCGCCAGCTGTCATCATGCAAGAGCTGTCTGCCGCCGCGCAGAACGTCGCCTGACGCAACTGGCACGCCAGGATCAGGAACAGGTGAACGAAAATGCACTCAAATACCTGAACAGACTCTCCGATCTGCTGTTTGTCGTTTCCCGCGTCTTGGCGCGCCAGGATGGCGGTGAAGAGGTTTACTGGAGCAAAGAGGTCTGACAGACTCGCTCCACATAGCAATACACACCCACACAAAAGCGGAATAGAAAATTGCCTGATACAAAAGCAGAAATTAGTAATAACAGCGAGGTTACCCTGCACTTCGCCATTGCGCTGTGTGATGGCACCACCATCACCTCGACCTTTGAAGGCGATCCTGTAACCCTCACCATGGGCACGGGCAACCTGATCGATAATCTGGAAAAGACCCTGTTTGGTCTGAAAGCCGGTGAAAAACAGTCCCTGTTGCTGGAATCTGATAACGCCTTCGGCCCACGGGACGACGAAAAGGCCTACCACATGCCCCGCTCCTCTTTCCCCGAAGAGATGGAACTGGAGCCAGAACTGGTCATCAGCTTTTCCACACCGGCCGGTGATGAGTTGGCCGGCATTGTGATGGAGCTGGACGATGAACAGGTCAAGGTGGACTTCAATCACCCACTGGCCGGTAACGACATCGTCTTTACCGTTCAGATCATTGATGTAACTAATCCTGCCTAAGGAAGCGTTTACCACCCCATGGAAATCATCCTCGCCAATCCCCGTGGCTTTTGTGCCGGCGTTGACCGCGCTATAGAAATTGTTGAACGCGCCTTGCAGATCTTTGGTGCGCCCATCTATGTGCGGCATGAGGTGGTGCATAATCGTTACGTGGTTGACAGCCTGAAACAGGCCGGTGCCATCTTTGTTGATGAACTGGATGAGATACCTGCAAACAGCACCGTCATTTTCAGTGCGCACGGTGTCGCCCAATCTGTTCGTGCAGAGGCCGAGCGACGGCAGTTGCAAGTGTTTGATGCCACCTGCCCCCTGGTAACAAAGGTTCATCTGGAGGTCGCCAGACATAGCAAGAATGGCCATGAAGTAATTCTTATTGGTCACCGTGGACACCCCGAAGTAGAGGGCACCATGGGCCAGTATAATAATCAAAACGAGAAAGGCGGGATCTATCTGGTGGTGACAGCCGACGATGTGGCCGACCTACAGATAAAAGACCCCGAGAGCCTCGCCTTCGTCACCCAGACCACACTCTCGATGGATGACACGGCAAAGGTCATCGAGGCACTCAAGGTGCGCTTCCCGGTTATACAAGGCCCCAAACAGAACGACATCTGCTATGCGACACAGAACCGTCAGGATGCCGTAAAAGAACTCGCCAAGCAGTGCGACCTAGTACTGGTGGTTGGATCTCCCAACAGCTCAAATTCAAACCGCCTGAAGGAGCTGGCTAAACAATCGGATACCCCGGCCTATCTGATAGACCGGGCAGATGATATAGACAGAGCCTGGCTGAGCGACGTTAACAGGATCGGACTCACAGCCGGGGCGTCCGCCCCGGATCTGCTGGTTGATGAGGTTATTGAAAAACTTAAAAGCTGGGGTGCAACTCAAGTCAGCACATTGAGTGGTCGTGAGGAGAATGTGACTTTTTCATTACCTAAGACGCTTCAGCAAGAGCTTGGAGATCAAACGCAATCACAAACAACACAAGACTGAAAAAGAAACAACAGACCCCACATGTATACCTACGAGAATGAATACCCGTTTAGTCAACTCGATTATTACGCTAGTTTACCCAGCAAAAATCTGTAGCATCAACATTTGCAGAATTTTCAGCTGTCTTTTTCCCCGTACTATCCAGAAAAAATTCATCACATCTAGTATCACTAGCCTGCGTCCCTGTTGCTTTTGCCGTTAACTTATAGCAAGGCATATAAGTGCCTGAAACACAGCTCGCTGCAGTATCAATTGTTTGCGCCACCACACTGATCGTGTAATACCCTTCAGCAGAAGTGGCCCCACCAATATCAGCAATAACTGACGTATAACTATTTTTCTCGGTAAAAATGCGTTCTTGCATTGCCGCAGCAGTAGTCAGTGCCGTCATAGCATCCGCTCTACGCGATTTCCTGACCTGCTCTTGATAGCTGGGATAAGCAATGGCGGCCAAAATACCGATAATTGCCACCACAATCATTAACTCGATCAATGTAAATCCTGCACTATCTTTGCTTGACTTCATTTCCTCACCTTAGCGGTACTGCCCTTAATTGATCCATCAATTAAGGGCATGTGTATGTTCAATCAACTATTGTATCTTCACCTCTTAAAAAACAACTCTATCGTAGTCCATTAATCAAGATAGAGCTCTCGCCATGATTGCCTACCACCTGCAGCTGGAGGCAATAAAACCTGAGTCCGAGTTATTTCTCCCGTCGTCTGCTGTGTAAAGACTGTGACAGGGAATCCAGAACTACCCCCTCCATTACCACTACCAGAATGAACAACCGGAGTGGAGGCAATTCCCTGCCCAAGATCAATATTATCTGGCGCAAGGAAAGCCGTACCATTCAACACAGAGGGATTAAATCCTAGAGCCCCATGAGGCATAGCTGTTCCGGTTCGATAGTCAACCACATTCAGTCGGGAAGTACCCTCTGGTGCACATACATTATTTGAGGGCTTGTAATCAGTATAAAGCAACACCTTACCTACCTGCACCGCAGCAGTGATGCTACGCATACTGGGATCTGTACCATTTGCATCGAACTGCTTATACCACCCAGCAACACCCTGCATAGCGTTCAACACACCCTGATAAGTTGTCACAGAATAAGTAGCAATTGTAAACGGCGAAGGCAAAATCGAGGCATCTGCAAAGACCTGAAGCGTCGTATGATTAGACAGGTCGGTCGTTACTAGCGTGCTCCAGTCAAATGCGCCTAAGACGGTCAGTGGCTCTTTTACGCCATAGAATTTCTGTTGCATTTTTGTGGTGTTATCATCCACAGTAAACAACCGCCCACTACCCATATGTAGCCAATGATCACCATTGGCATCAAGCGCCACATTAGGTGCTGATACAAACGGAGAACCAGGGCTATACAACACACTGACCGTATTGGTTGGTAATTGAAGCCTGGCTATCTGCCCTCCCTGGGAGGCTGGTGTGCCAGTGACAACACCAGCGTAGACTACATCATCAACAAAATCCTTATCCCAATCAACAACTTTCACATCTCCACCAAAGCCATTTACAGCACCGGCTCCCATCGAATAGGTCGCTGTTGTACCGAGCTTTAGATCATGCACATAAAATGTGCCCTGCTGATTACTACTCGCATCTGAAAGATTAGTAGGACCTGACGCGAACACAAGCTTCCAATCATTTTGAGTTGGGTTAGCCCAGTCATTACCAACACCCGGTTTTCTTGTTTTCACGACCTGTGGTACTGAGGTAGTAAAGCCCATACCAGACTGGGCTATTTCCGCAAGAAATACCGGGGGCTGCTCAGGGTCGGTTATATCAAAAACTGCAACCGCTGACCGAGCAACGGTATCGATGCTAGCATCCCCATTCGTATCCAGAGAGAAGGGGCCACCACCAAAACGCATGGTAACCGCCATAATGGTTCCCCAACCTTTGGGATGTGTCGCATCATCACTAAAGATGTTCACATCAAACACTTGAGGGGTTCCATCCACATAATAAACATGTGGGTAATCGGGATCCTTTAGCCACTGCAGGTGTGGCAGCAAGTTACCCGGCACATAAGCCCACAACTCTGTTCCCAGTGGATGGGCCGTGCGTGAAGCCGTAGTAGGATCGGTCGTCAGGAAAGCACTGGTAGCTGTATCCCAGAATCCGCCATTAAAGGCATGAAGCATGCCGTCATTACCACCGACATAGATAACTTGACGCCTACCTGCATATTTTTGACGGAAATCACTATAGGTCGTGTCATTATAGTGAATATCGTAATTAGCTACTGGCTCCCCTATAGTAACAGGGGTCGAATGAATAATATCACTCAGGAGCCAACGTTCATTCGTGCTATCTAAATCCCAATCAATTGTGCGGTTTCGATAAGCGGCATTACAGGCTGTTCTGGCTGGACCAGCAGCAATGTCTTCGCATTCGTAGCCACGTATGTAATTAATCAGTCCCGGCGCATCAGCCTGCGCAACACCACCCAGGTAACGGAAGTTGTTATCGCCGACAGTATTGGGGAAATTAGCGGCAGTGAAATCCAATAACGTCGACTGCCCTGGAAGGTTAGTAACAATATACCGACCCGATGTAGCAGGATCCGTATATGTCCTTTGTGTTACATAATTGGTTACTGAATTCAAACCTTCCCTGGCATCCCAGATGGGTTTTAAATACTCTATTTCTACCGAAGCACCCAAAGTCGCCAATCCTATTGGCTCCGTGCTGCTCGTACTGCTATAGCGCTGTACCTCAGTTCTTGATGGTACAGGGTTACCTAAATTATCGACAGCTGATGTATTGTAAAAAATACTGATTACATAATCGGTACTGTAATCGTCAAGACGATCATTTTGATTGGAATCTTCTCGAAGCTGACCATACTCATCAACAAAAATAGAGTGAAGTCGACCTACCCAAGAGACACTGCGACTACTTGTTTCTGACGGATTTTGAGTACTTAATGCAGGCGTATAGAGTGCTTGATAAAGCGCACCCACACCTGAACTGCTGTTAGATACAACGGCCGCACCTGTTCCCGCAGAAGTCCTATTCAAAATATTATTAAAAATGGTATTCAATGTTGCAGCAAGTGTGGTTGGATTTGACGCTGAATAAGCCGATCCTGTACCACCTGCTGCAGCGATGCTATCTAGCTGCGTTGCACTCACCCCATAAGGCAGGGCAAAACCCACGACATAGGTTTTGACATTGTTTGTGAGTAGATCCCCTGCAGCGGTAGCCGTAGCGGCAAGGGCAGCGGCCGTGCTAGTGACAGGATTTCCACTCGAATCTGTCGAAGGAAGACCATCTGTTACCAGGACAACATAATCATGATTGCCGCAAGTACCGGCAGTAGGCGCAACCGTTGGGCCGCCCTGATTGGCCGGCAACGAAACACCTGTAAAATAATCTTTAGCTGTCTGCAATGTGCCCTGCAGCGGGGTAAGCCCTGCATTTCTCAATGGCGTATCGGTCGCTGTAGCAAACTGTGAAGTCGCCAGCTTGTTATTAATTAGTGTAGCCTGAGCCGCATCCAGATCGCCAATGGCCACATGGAGATAACCTTTACCCGGCGAAGAGTTGGAAAACCAGGTTTGTCCGACTGGCACGGAGGCTAGATGCCGTCCGAAGTCGGAAATACCCTGAGCGACATCACTATCAGTCGGTACAAAAGTATATGTCCCAACAACGGAACTATAGCCTTCAAGATTACCGCTATTGAAAGGTATTGGTAACGCATCAGAGCTTCCGGTTTTACCCTGATAACAACGATAAGCATCACAGCCAGGACCACCACTTGTGGTACAACCACCTCCTGTATCGGCAAAATTACTTGATGCATCTGCAGTAGCCGAGTAACAAAAGAGTCCGGGATCATTACTACCATGATAGTAAGGCAACGCCACATTATAGTAGGTGTATTCTGTTGTACTACCCGGGCGCAACATGCGATAACGCTTTGTTGTGGAATCACGCGCACCGGTAAATGTAGGGTCATAATTTGCGGGATTATAGCTGGCATCATAGGGTGAGTTATCCAGCCATCGGCCAACCACATTTTGCTGCTGATAGGCCATTAATCCCATGCGCAGCTTTCCTGTGAAATTCGTCACCAAGTTTTTTATAGCCGTTCGTGCAATCTCAGATTTACTGCCTGAGTTGGCACTACCCACTGCTGCACCACTGGCATCCTCATCCATACTATTGGAATTATCTATGATCACTAGCACATTAGGCTTGTCACTTGTCGATGAGATAATAGGCGGAACGGCCGAATAATCCCCCAGATTTCCATCGGCATGGACAGCACCGGGAAGACCCGCCAAAACACTTAATGATGTCCAGACTGTGACGGCACCGCATAACCTTAAGCGACGAAATATACCAGCAGACTTTATCATGCTAACGCTCCTCTCTATGCATAAACCCAAGGTTTAAGCTGAGAATTCCATAAACTATTTAGTAAATAACGACTTGCTGAAGTTTTCCATTTAAAAATTTCAGCTGCACATTGATTGGACTGCCATCCGGCGTATCTCTTCGACCTGCTCGTGTACCCAGCTTATCGAGAAGCCAGACACTGAGATCAATCTTGTAGACACCCACAGAGGTAACTAAGGTTGTATTATTTTCCCAATCCTTAAATGACCCATTCAGATAACTTACACCCTCAGCTGTTGCACCTGTTGACGCACCAGAAAGAACTGTGCGAGCTTGTACCAATCCTGAGAACAGTCCAGTGCATATCAAGGCAAAGAGAGCCACTTTGAGTTTCATTTTTAACTTCATCTTTAACCTCGCATCATAGTGATTTCGAATACATGGTCTGAACCATGGATCTTGCATTAGGTGAACCACCAAAGCCCAATGCTGTAATCCTGTACAACTCGGCCCATTCAGCCTGCCATCCAGCAGTAGGCGCTATATAGGCTGGATACCAAGTGGGTGGGGTTGAGGCTGGAGATGGGTTCGTGGCAATATCAGCAGGTATATAACCCGCAAACTCAATAATATAGCGGGGTTTTTTATAGGTTCCCGCTAAAACAATGCCGTATTCGCGATACTTTCCACTGCCATCAGCCCAAACATTCAATGAACCACTGAGATCCCACCTTGGATCGACCCAACCTGTATTACCCGGTGCGGCACTTCTCACATAGGTTGCATCATCCTCTCGGCGCGTGCAGAGTCCATTTGAACAGGCATCTGTATAATTGGCTGAATCAAATGTATTAGCCTGCAAAAACTCTTCGCCAGAATGAATGGCCGCCTCTGCCGCCTGGAAACTCAACTGACGATCCCGGGTATTACCGGCCATTTTCTCTTCAAGTAGCGTACTCTGCATAGAAGTCACGCTGATCAATGTCATCACCGTCAGCAGCAACAGACTCATAATCAGCGCCGCACCTGACTGGCGATTCATCCTTTGCAAAGAAACTGCGGCTGACTTCAATATCTCAGTTTTCACATAAATACTCATAAGCCCAGATTCCTGAGTTTGACTGTCGTTGTAAACTCCCGGCGTAGATATCGATCCGTCGGCAAAGGATTAGTGCCTCCATCGTAGACCTGGCCATCATAGCTATACTGCTGGGGCTTGGCGGCAGACTGCTCAATACTACGTAGCAACAATTTAAGCCGTACACTGGCCACACGGCCATCCTGCCATTGCGCAGTGGTAACGGCATTGGCCTTGAGGTACTGATTGGCAACTCCATCGGCTGTTGCATCTGTATCAACACCGTATTCAATCTGCATATTTTCTACACCCTCAACAAGCTCCTGTGCAGAACTAATGACACCCGCATCCGTTAAACCTTTGCGATATAGACTGGGCACACCTGCAGCATTGTTTGCGATGTAGTAAGCGTTCGATACCATACGCATAATTCTTGATTCAGGACCATATGTACCGGTAGTGATGGTTGTACCTGCAGCTGGACAAGTCCCCGAGCCCCACAATTTTTTTGTACAATTGCCCGGCGTGGTACTCCCACCCGTATTATGAACGACAACAGAAACAACATTATTATTATTGACATTGGACTGCTGAAAAATCCCCACTTGACCTTTATTGCAATCGGCAATCATAAGGATCTCGCCTTTTTTTAAGTCATGGTTCTGTACCAAATGAATTGTCGCAGAGGTCGGGTTATGGTTATCGACAAAATAGTCATCAGAATCGTCCCCTCGTTTGACTACAATCGCATCCGTACCTGCCAATGCGGCTATCGCTGATGGAAATGTGCTGACACCACCCTCATAGCCGTTAACCATCATGCTGAAATCGTGAGCATAGGCGTTTGATCCAGTAACAATATTAATTGAATTTGCCGTCCGGGCCTGATAGCAATTAGTAAAGCCGGCCATACGAATATCACGAGATAAAAACTCATTAGCGAACCGACCATTTTCCTGCATCCGCGATAAACCTTCGGTCACTCGTCGATCAGCTGAGGAAGTGGCATAAATTTGAATGACGCCACCAATCAGAAAAAGACCAATGACCATGGCAATCATTAACTCAACAAGGCCAAATCCGGTAGCTTTTGTGCGTAGAAGAGTAGCCATCATCACAGCCCTGTTTTGATCAATAGTTTTTTGAGTGCGGCTTCACCACGACTATCATCCCACTGAACTGCAACCGTATAGGTTCGTCCACTGGCTGTATCCTGATAAAGAATCTCACCATTGCCCTGCGGGAGCTTGGCAGCCAGCGTATTTTTCCAAGCCGCCAAATCATAATCCACCATCTGTGCGGCTGTGCATGAGGTAGTGGCACAGTTACTTGCCGTGGGCGCACTGTCAGTCAGTGATATTCTGTAATTATTGGTATTAGCGGCCTGGTCAAGATTTGCACGCATACGGTCATAGACGTCGTAGGCCAACCAGGTTGCCTGAGAACGATAATAGGCATCATTGGTCATCTTAATGCCGGCCACCTGTAGCCCAGCCATCCCGAGCAGACCCACGGATATAACCAACAGCGCAATCAACACTTCCAGAAGTGTCATTCCCGACTGCCTTTTTATTATTCTTTGCGTTGAAGCTAACAACATAGGGAATCCTTAGCAGGCATTACTTGCCGCTGAGTCACAAGAACAAGTCGTGGATGATGCACGTCCTGTTGAAGAAATATTGATCTTTTGGCCCTTAATGGTCTTATCAGTAGTTCCGGGGCAACCCGTGGCAAGCTTAATGGCAAAAGTATCAGTAGCCGACGAAAAGCCGTTAGCCTGATAACTGAGTTCTGTTATGTCATTTACCTCAGCATCAATAACAAAGGTACTACTAACTTCCGGCGCTTGACGTATAAGGGTATCGGAAGCAGCATCAAAGGTGCCATTACTATTGTCATCAACCCAAATTCTCCAGCCACCCTTTCCCCATTCGTTTGTTGCATCAGATGTATCTTTAGACGTCACCAGCACTGACCTGTTGCGCTTTATCGCCTCACTTCGGGCAACCACCAGCGCACTCAGAAAATCATTTGATTGTGATGTCACTCGATTATTAAGAATAATGGTGCGCATTGACGGCACAGCTACAGTCAGCAAGATCGCTGCCACAGCAACTGTGATCATCAATTCCACCAGAGTAAATCCTGTTCCTTTTCTCATAGTCTCTATAGTAGACATCTAAATTCCTGTACCCTACCGATTTAATGACTAACGGCATAATTATACTGATAGTCGGATTATTCCACCTCGCCACAACCAAATTTCTATGTTCAACTGTAGTAGATCGCAGCGCATGGCAACCCTATCGGCAGCACAATATGACACTTTAAGACAAATACAATACCGTACACTTAACTTGGACGTTAAATACCGATCCGCCTATAATCTAATCATTATGAAAACGAACGATAATAAGCCAGCTGAACAACGTAGAAAATTCATCCGCCTGCTCCGCAGTCATGGCATCAGCCCGACCATGCAGCGGATCAAAATTGCCTCGACTATCCTTGAGCGTCCGCAGCATCTTTCTGCCGATCAAATCCTGGCAATGGCCAATACAAACGGCCGGCCGGTATCCAAGGCGACTGTCTACAACACGCTGGGCCTGTTTGCGAGCAAGGGCATCATTAGGGAGTTATTTGTTAATCAGGACCGGGCATTTTATGACTCCAGCACCCATCCACATCATCACTTTTACAACCTGGATACCCAGGAGATTACCGATATAGCAGTCGAAGCGATTCATATTGACCTGAATGCCGAGCCTCCTGCTGACTGCGAAATAAGCAATATGGAAGTAGTGATCCAGGTCCGTAATAAGAAAAATAGCTGAAACCGCCTATTTTCCAGCCACTTATCGGTTGTATGGAGCACAACATTTATTTATACTCCCGTTCCCTCGGATTACAGCTAAAGGGAATCATCTCGGAAACTGCAATACGCCACCCTAGCTCAGTTGGTAGAGCGCATCACTCGTAATGATGAGGCCGCCGGTTCGATTCCGGCGGGTGGCTCCATCACCCAAGAGAAAAACACCACACAAAAATACCCCAAATTTCATAAGGGTCTAAAGATTCCCTCTGCCTAGCCGTTAACCAGCCCATATAAAGAGATCCAGCTCATAGCTGGGCCAAAAAAAGGATCATGATGATCCAATCTATGGAGGTTAATACATGTTCAGTTCTCTGAAGATCGGCTATAAGGTCTGGATCGGCTTTGCCGTTGTTCTGATTATCATGGCGGCCATTTCAATCCTGACGCTGAAGAGCCTGGCAAGCGTAGAACAGTCTGTAGTGGAGATGGTTCAGGTTCGCCAACCCACAGCACTACTCTCAAAAGAGCTCGCAGCCAATGTCCACCAAACCGCCAGTGCGCTGGGCTTTTTCCTCTCCACCAAGGAAGAGACTCACCGTGAAGGCTTCCTGCAGGGGCTGAAACAGTCAGAGGCATTGGTCACCAAGCTCAAGAGCCTCAAGGCCGTAGAATCAGACAAGCAGTCAGCGGAACTGGTCGAAGGACTCGCCGGCGATCTTGTAAAGTTTCGTCTCCTTGGAGACAAACTTCTGGATACCGCCACCAGTTATGAGAAAAATTTCCCGGGTATTGCCTACGCCAACGCCGATCTGAACCCCATGAGTCGGGTCATGGTTCAATTCACCTCACAGATGATCTCCTCCGAAACAGAGGAGGATGTCAGCGAGGAACGGCGTGAGATGCTGATCCTGTTCTCTGACTTGCGTTATGCCTGGAGTAACGTGATGAATAGCATCCGGGGCTATCTGGCCTTCCGCTCTGATGCAGTCACTACCGACCTGAAACTTTATGTTGAACAAACGGAACAACTGCTCGAAAAAATTGCTGAATTTGAAGATGAACTGACCTTGGATCAAGCCGACTCCCTGGAACAGTTCAAGGGCATGCTAGCCACCTACAAAGCCAATATCGTCAAGATGACGGCGATCCATGGTGGCGACCAGTGGCAAACTGACGCCTGGCTGGTGCGAAGTGAAGCTACCCCGCTGTTTCAACAGATTGACAACAAGCTCAATACACTGGAAGAACGTCAGTCCCAAGCTATCGCACAGACCAACACAACCCTGGTTGATGAAACCACCCAGACCACCGGTATGGTATCAGCACTTCTGGTCAGCGGCCTACTGATCGGCCTGTTTATGGCCTGGCTGATCGGACGCGCCATCACAAAACCACTTAAGGAAGTAGTTGATGCGCTGGATGATATTGCCCACGGAGAAGGCGACCTGACTCGCCGTCTGGATAGCCACACCCAAGATGAGATTGGACATTTGGCACAAGCCTTCAACACCTTTATCGACAAGATTCAGGCTTTGGTACAGCACACGGCAAAAGCGACTGAAGAGGTGATCACGGCGGTCGCTGAAACCACCGATAGCACCAACATCATCTCCCAAAAAGTCCTAAAACAGGAACAAGAGACACAACAAGTTGCCACCGCTATCACCCAGATGTCAGCCACCATCACTGAAGTTGCCAATAATGCATCCAGTGCCTCAGAAGCCTCCCGCTCTGCAACTGAAGAGGCCGCTGCAGGCCATAAAACAGTCGAAGATACGGCGCGTTCGATCCAGGCACTGCAGGCTGAAATCAGTGCTGCCGCCGGAATTATCGGGCAAGTTGAAAAGAACAGTGCCGGTATTGGCAGTGTTCTGGATGTGATCAAGGGCATTGCAGAACAGACCAACCTGCTGGCATTGAACGCCGCTATCGAAGCCGCCCGTGCAGGCGAACAGGGTCGTGGCTTTGCAGTTGTGGCCGATGAGGTTCGTAATCTGGCCACCCGTACCCAGGAGTCCGCAGGAGAAATTGAGGAGATGATCCGCAACCTGCAAACCAACACTCACCAGGCCGTCAAGGCTATTGAAAGTGGCTGCGGTACAGCGGAAGAGAATGTAAAACAGGCCAACAGCGCCCGTGACTCATTGGAAGCAATTACCAGTGCCATTGACACCATCAATGCCATGAACCGGCAGATCGCCCTTGCATCAGAACAGCAGAGCGAAGTATCTGAGGAGATCAATCGCTCTATTGTCTCAATCAGTCAGGAGAGCAAGGATGCCGCCTCACTGTCACAGAGCTCGATGGCTACAACCAAACACCTGGGGCATCTTGCAGCAGAGCTACAGCAGGTTGTACGCCAATTCAAACTCTCTTCTGATGAGACAACACGGACTACCCCATATAACGACACGCCCCCTGCTGGAGAAGAAAAAAGTGTTGATCAAACCATTGAAACAAATGAGTTGAAAAAGGCGGTCTGAATCACCGGAGTGATCCAATAGTTCACACAGGGTTGCGCTAATCAGGCAACCCTGTAAAGATGCCGAGCTTTAAATGCTGAACTGATAAGCGCCATGACCACTCTCTTTGTAAATCGGCTAACCGTGATTGACTTCTCTTACCTCGACCCCACTAAAGGGCTCTTAGGTGAGAGCTGGCAGGTCGACATAGAGCTGGATGGCTCACTGGATCACCAGGGTATGGTGCTCGATTTCGGCGATGTCAAAAAACAGGTCAAGCGGATTATCGACCAGGAGTTTGATCATTGCCTGTTGGTTCCTGCGCAGCACCCAAACTGCCAGATCCAACAACTGGAACACCGCTGCGACATACACTTCCAAATGGATTCAGGCGAACTGATCCGACACAGTAGTCCCTATAGTGCAATCTGCCTGATCAATACAGCCCAAATCAACGAAGCGGCGCTCTGTAGTGCTATCAGTGAGAAACTTCAAACGCTCCTTCCTGACAATGTTCAGTCGGTACGTATCAGGCTCTACCCTGAACCGATCACCGGAGCCTGGTACCGTTACAGTCACGGACTGAAACATCACGCAGGAAACTGCCAACGTATTGCCCATGGGCACCGCTCACGTATAACAATCTATCGAAACGACAATCGCGATCAGACGCTTGAAGCGGATTGGGCAAAACGCTGGGAAGATATCTACATAGGCACCCAGAGCGACCTGCAGGAGGCCTTCCAGGAGAATGGCAATGCATGCCTGCGGTTCGGCTATACAGCCAATCAAGGGCTGTTTAAATTGGAAATCCCTACCCGTTGCAGCTATTTGATTGAGTCGGATACTACCGTGGAGAATCTGGCCCAGCACATTGCAAACAGACTGAAGCAGGAGCACCCCAATGACAGCTTCAGAGTAGAAGCCTACGAAGGGGTAGACAAAGGTGCTATTGGAATAACCTGACTCTGCAATTCACAGAATCAGGCCAACAAATTACCGATTGAACACCAACCGCTGGCCGGTAACAGAGGTATTCACACCCCGCCCCTCACGATAAGCAATCTGACCGTTCACAAAGGTAGCCGCAATACGGGCCCGCAGACGCTCACCCTCCATTGGCGACCAACCGCACTTATAGAGCACATCACCACGCTCCACACGGTAGGGGTTATTCAAATCCACTAGAGCCAGATCAGCCCAATAGCCTTCCCTCAGATAACCCCGCTCGGCAATATTAAATAGCCGCGCTGGTCCATGGCTGGTCTTTTCAACCAACTGCTCCAAACTGATTAAATGGTCGTGATAGAGCTCAAACATCATTGGCAGCGCCCACTGCACCAAAGGCAATCCTGCAGGCGCCTTAAAATAACTATTGAGCTTCTCTTCCAGCGTATGCGGCGCATGATCGGTTGCCACCACATCAATGCGGTCTTCCGCCAACGCTTTGCGAATTGCATCACGATCAGCCTGACTCTTCACCGCTGGATTGCACTTAATGAAGTTCGCTTTATGCTC
The DNA here is from genome assembly GCA_026196795.1 of Sedimenticola sp. Classification (GTDB taxonomy): domain Bacteria; phylum Pseudomonadota; class Gammaproteobacteria; order Chromatiales; family Chromatiaceae; genus Sedimenticola. Next base: position 2,278 of record JAPHUE010000102.1, on the reverse strand, counting down.
GTAATCACGATCATCAAAATAGAGATGATGGACACACGCCTCTGCCGTAATCATTTTGTTATCGAGTGGCCCCGACTCAAACAGATCCATTTCCCGGGCCGTCGTCAGATGCAACACATGCAGACGGGTTCCATGCTTCTTGGCCAGTCCGACAGCCATCGATGACGAGAGATAACAGGCCTCTGCACTCCGAATCTCCGGATGGCAGGCAATCGGCACATCCTCACCATATTTCTCCCGGTACACCTCTTCCAGGTGCTGGATTGTTGGGGTGTCTTCACAGTGCGTTGCGACCAGGATCGGCGCATCCTTGAATATCGCCTCCAGCGCCGCTTCACTATTAACCAGCATATTGCCCGTCGAGGCCCCCATGAAGACTTTTATGCCACAGGCTTGCTTGGGATCCAGAGCGACAATTTCTGCTATGTTGTCGTTGGTCGCCCCCAGATAGAAAGCATAATTAGCGGAAGACCTTCCCTCCGCCATCAGATACTTATCTTCCAGAGCGGCTCGGTTCGTGGTCAGTGGATTGGTATTGGGCATATCCATAAAGGTGGTAATGCCGCCCGCTACAGCGGCCCGGGACTCACTCTGCATGTCTGCCTTATGGGTCGCACCCGGCTCCCGAAAATGCACCTGATCATCAATCATGCCGGGGATCAGCGTTCGACCCTCCGCATCCAGTACCCGGGCAGATTCAGGGGTACTGATTTCAGCTGCAATCTGTTCGATCCGACCATTCCGGATGAGCAGGTCGCCCTCAAGCACCCGGCCGTCATTTACCATGGATGCATTTTTGATCACTATTTGTTCGGACATATTTGTCTCTGCTCTGGTCGTGTTATCTGGTGAAGTTTAGCAGCCTGTCGAGGATGCTGTGGAGGGATCAGTCATATTCCCGATCTTTCCAGCGCCTGACCGCGGTGAAGACTTCCGCACCCTCTGACAGCGAATGTCCGACATAGTTTTCGGCCGCCGCCTTTACGGAAGGCAGACCCACGCGCAAAAAAGGATTGGTCTGCAGTTCAGTCTGCAAGGATGACGGTACTGTATTGTCGCCCTTTGCCAGCAGAGCCTGAGCTTCTTGTTCACGCAGTAGAATCGCCGGGCTATCCGGCTCAACCCATTTGGCAAACCCCAGATTATCCAGCGTGTACTCATGGGCACAGTAGATTTCTGTCTCAGCAGGGAGCGCGGCTATCCGTTGAAGCGAAGCATGCATCTGTTCATGGGTACCGCCAAAAATGCCCCCGCAGCCGGCAGAAAAAAGTGTATCTCCGCAGAACAGGGATCCTTCGCCGAAATAGGCGATATGGCCCTCGGTATGCCCCGGCACCTCCAACACCTCAAAATCCGCATCGAGGCCGGGAATAGTCGGATGCTCACCCTCTTTAAGTCGAACTTTGATACCCCGGATGGCCTCATTACTCGGGCCCAGAACAGCAACCTTTGGGAAGGCAAACTGGAGATCCATTACACCACCGGTGTGATCGATGTGTTTATGGGTAATCAGTATGGCACTCAGCTTTAATTCGTTTGCCTCTAACCAGGCAAGAACAGGCGCACTTTCACCCGGATCTACCGCCACAGCTGTGCCTGATCCAGGATTGTGTAACATCCAGATAAAGTTATCTTTGAATGCCTTGACGGGGGTTATTTCCAACATAGAAAACTCCGCTTGCTACTACTTGCCGTAAAGGGTGTCAGGGTCAATCAGCGGCTCTGAAACAACCTCTACTTTATCGCCTCGTACGGCATTGTAAAAGCAGGTACGACGTCCCGTATGGCAAGCCGGCCCTGTCTGGTCGACCAATAGCAGAATGGTGTCACCATCACAATCAAACCGCATATCCTTTAGAATCTGCACTTGACCGGATGACTCCCCCTTACGCCATAATTTCTGGCGTGAACGCGACCAGTAGCAGACACGCCCCTTCTCCAGCGTCTCATCCAATGAGACCCGGTTCATCCAGGCCATCATCAACACCTCACCAGTGTCATGCTGCTGGGCAATGGCAGGAATCAACCCGTCTGCGTTAAATGGAAGGCCATCCAGCACCTGACCCAGAGGTAAGCTCTCGCCAAGCTTGAATTTTTCACTTTCTTTCATCAAATCATCCACTTGTTATTCGAACCGTTCATGGGGAAATCATACACTGTTACTCGCACCCCATGAACTCTGTGGGCCATTAATCACGACAGCTGCCTTATGCAGAATCAGAGTGGTATACTGAGCCCATACACCCCAATCAGGAACAGGGCCAGTGACCGAATATAC
>JAPHUE010000140.1 GCA_026196795.1 Sedimenticola sp. | reverse complement strand
TCTTTATTGTATTAGTGCTACAGGGTCATCTTAAGCAATTGAAGTCAGTTCCGCGATCCGAGCTGATTTTCTGTGCAGGTATGGGGTTGCTTAATCCCTGTCTCTATTATTGGGTACTATTCAAGGCCTATGATCTGTTGCCGGCACAAGAGGCCCAGCCATTAAACTACACCTGGGCCATCACTCTTTCTATTTTAGCGGTCCCCCTACTCAAGCAGCATTTACGTAAAATTGACCTTTTGGCTATCAGTATCAGTTATTTTGGTATCCTGGTAATCGCAACCCATGGATCACCACTGTCGTTGCACTTCAGTGATGGATTCGGTGTTGCCCTTGCTTTGGGTAGTACACTGATCTGGTCACTTTTCTGGATTTTCAATACACGCAGTCATATTGAACCGGTCGTCGGCCTCTTTTTTAACTTTCTGTTTGCCCTGCCGGTGATTGCCTTTATCACCTGGTATACGACAGGCTTTCAGATTGAATCGCAGGAAGGCTTATACGGCGCGGTCTATGTGGGGCTGTTTGAGATGGGTATTACCTTTGTGCTCTGGCTGAAGGCGCTGCGCCTGACAGAGAGTGCGGCCAAGGTGGCAAACCTGATCTTTCTCTCCCCGATACTGTCACTGTTCCTGATCCATTTTATTGTGGGTGAAACAATTCACTGGTCCAGTGGTGTTGGCTTGTTACTGATTATTGCCGGTAACGCCTTGCAACAGATGGGCAAGCGTCAGCTTGCCTAAGTTGTTAAAAAGAGATAGTTTCCAAACAGAATTCGCAACCAGACCCTACTATGAGTGACAAACATTACATTACCGCCCAAGCATTACTGACTGATTCATTTCAAATGGGCATTGATATCCTGCAAAGCGGGTTTAAACCGGATTTTATCGTCGGTGTCTGGCGCGGTGGCACGCCGGTTGGCATTGCCGTTCAGGAGATACTGGATTACTTCGATGTTCAATCGGATCACATTGCTATTCGCACCTCCTCCTATACGGGCATTGGACAACGTAGCAAAGAGGTTCGTGTTCACGGTCTTGGTTATTTGATTCGAAATATGAACTGGGACAGCTCACTGCTGATTGTCGATGACGTCTTTGATTCCGGACTGAGTCTGCAGGCGATACTTGATACCTTAAAAGCTAAATCACGCCGAAATATGCCAAAAGAGGTGCGCATTGCCACTCCCTGGTATAAGCCGGGGAATAACCAGACCGCGTTAAAGCCCAACTATTACATTCATGAGACCGATAAGTGGCTGGTGTTCCCACATGAAATGAAAGGACTGCAGATAGAAGAGATTCTGGCAAACAAACCTGAGATGCGCGCACTGTTTGAACGCAAGGGGCTTGTTTAGATCGATTGATCCTGACGGCTAGTCGGCTGGGGTTGATCCATCAGTATGGCATACAGCTCGCGGATCTCGCTGCTTATCTCAGCAATAGCCAGATCGCATTGTTCATGGCTCAAACCGGTAATTTGCCAAGTGTTCGGAGTTATCTGATCTTTAACAAGCGCAAGGTCGTTGTCCCACATCAGCGCATCAGCCAATCGATTCGCTAAATAGATAAGATAACACTCCAGTTCATCCTGATCGGCCTGTTCAGGTGAATGGTGCCAACGCATGGCTGATCGTATAGGTGTGGGCAACCCCCACTCATTTGCCAGCTCATAGCCCAACTCGGTATGTGAAAAACCGAAGACTTCCCGTTCAGCGGAAGAGATCAGGTCATCCCGCCCCTTGCTGATCAACAAGACATCTCTGGACTGTACCGGTAGTTGCTGAAGTAAAAGCAGACGCCCTACATCATGTAATACGCCCATCAGAAAGAGACGCTCCGGGTGTAATACCTGGCAGGACCTAGCCAAGTTTCTAGCCAGAACACCACAGGTCAACGAGCTGTGCCAGAACGTTTCCATATTGATGAGATTACGCGGAATACCGGTAAACACACTACAGGCTGCGGTCAGCATGGCTAGATCACGCAACTCTTTGGTACCGATAATCGTTATAGCCCGGGAGATCGTGTCAATTCTCCCAGGGAAGCCATAAAAGGCGCTATTAACTATCTTCAGCAGTCTTACACTCAGCCCGGCGTCCTGACTGATGACTTGCCCCATATCCAAAGCAGAACTGGTGGGGTCATCAGCCAGCTGATTGATTCTGATACAAACATCGGGAAGTGAGAGGAGATCGCCCGCTTCACTAATCAGTTGTCGTGGTGTCATAGAGTGCGTATCTTTATCAAGAAATAGTTCATGCGGTCGATACCTTAACTACACTATATATAGCATATCTACAAGAAAACGAGGTTTTTTCTCGATGGCAAAAACGAAAATTGTATCAACAGATGATATTCTATTGATGCTCTGTAAATCAGTCACATCTGTGCTTACAACAGCGACCTCAGATGAAATCAATTATTCGGCTATGGTTCAGAAGATTAACCGTACCTGTCTCAAGCCCGATATCGGTTGCTTTGTGTTATTTGATGGCGGTTTTTCGGGATTGGTCGTGATCAACTTTACCGCCAGTGCTGCCCTGGAGCTGTATCAGGCCTACCTATCAAACATGGGTATTCCTCGGGAAGAGCTTGCGGTTTCCCACACATCAGATGAAGTGGGTAATGTGTTGGGCGAACTGATGAACCAAATGATTGGTGATTTCATCTGTAATGTTGGAAAACAACTTCAAACCCCGATTAATCAAAACCAACCGAAGATGCTGACCATTAATAAAGAGGTCTTACTCTCTATTAATACTAATCTCGATAGGCCCCAGGCAAGACGTGTCACCTTTACCACCGAACGCAATAACATCTTCTATCTTGAATTGGCCATGGATAAGACTGAATTCATTCAACTCCATGAATTTGAGCAGCAGGAAGATTTCGATCCTGACGATATACTGGAAGGTGAAGCCAATAAACGGGCCGCTGGTACGAAAGCAAAAGCGGAATCAAGCCCGGAAGAACCATCGGAATCAGATAGCCTGCTGGATGAATTAGGTATCTGATTCAGAAAAACAGCTGTCAGCTCGCTTTTTTCGCTATCTCATTGGCCAAAGCCTCGGCTTTGGCCAGCATATCCTCTAAGTATTCCAGTCGTCTTAACGAAACAGTAATTTTTTCCCTGAGATCTTCACAAGGATCATCAATTAGATAGAGCATATCTTCGTGGAAGAAGACTTCAAAGCTATCCAGATAACGTACATCTTTGTTTTTATCCAGTACGAGATTATCCAGACCATACAGGTCTATTACTTTTTGCTCGACAGTATGAATACGTTTAACGGCCTCAATAAAAAGGGTTAGCTGACGCCTGGCTTTGGGCAGCTTAGCCATAAGGGGTATGGCATCTTCTGCAACGGCTGGATTGGCCAGGTTAAACCAGGGGGTAAACGCACGGGCAAATACGAGCAGATTGTGTTCTCCATCGACCCGGGTACGAACAAAGATGGCCTCAGGTATTATGTCGTGAAGCAGATTTTTTAGCTGGGCATAATCACGACGATAGATCTTTGCTTCAGTCGGTGTGCAGGTTAGCGTATGGCGCTTGATTACCATATCGAACGTTCTATTCTTCTCTTTTTCAAAATGGTAGCCTGCGGTCTGCCACACATCGCAGTGTGCACCCACTGTTGAAATGAGTGTTACCCGAAGCTTGTCGGTATCCAGGCACGCAATATCGGAGGGTAATCGGGCATCTTCTTTTGCCATTATGTACCTCTTACCCGTTGTCTTTTTGAATTAATTATCATCACTAATCACATTAATAACATTATTTATCTTGTTGAATATATTTATATATTGTTCTTTATTATTTATACATGAATAATTGATTCTAAGGAAGTTATCGAACTGCCCCTGGGTACCAAAGAGTGAACCCGGGGCGGTGCTGATCCCCTGTTTCATCAGTTCAGTATAGAGTCGTGTGGAGCTGACATTAGCCGGTAATTCCAACCAGCAGTGAAAGCCCCCTCTCGGTGTATTGACAAGTGAAATCCCAGGGATCAGCCGGGTGATAGTGTCCAGAGTCAAATCACGCCGCTCTTCGTAACAGCGGGCAATCTGTCTCAAATGACGCGCAAATCGGTTTCCAGAGAGGAATTCAGCGGCCGCTGCCTGAAGTTGCCCTCGTCCAGCCATCGTGGTGACATATTTTCGATAACAGAGCTGTTCGCCATAGCGCCCGGCTGCAACCCACCCAAGTCGAAGGTCAGAATCCAGGCTTTTTGACAAGGATGAACAGAGCAACACACGCCCTTCCCGGTCCCAGGAACGCACACTTCGGGGCCGACCTTTTTCGTAGCTGATGTCGCCAAAAACATCATCCTCGATAATCGGTAGATCGTAAGGGCGCGTCATTTCCAATAATCGCTTGGCTGATGCCTCTGTCATTACATGCCCTTGAGGATTATTAAAT
>JAPHUE010000223.1 GCA_026196795.1 Sedimenticola sp. | reverse complement strand
GGAACCCTTTGCCAACCAAGCCCGGCGACATGCCCCGACAGCAAGGATTGCTGCCGGGGTTTTTTATTGACTTCGAATTAATCGGAGACCGTACTTCTTGATGCCCGCTTACGCTCATGCTCTTTGAGATGGCGCTTACGAATGCGGATCGCACTTGGGGTCACTTCGACCAGCTCATCCTCTTCAATAAATTCCAGCGCCTGCTCAAGAGAGAAGCGAACCGGCGGAGTCAGCACGATATTCTCATCGTTGCCAGCGGCGCGAATATTGTTCAGCTGCTTCCCTTTCAGTGGATTTACTGTCAAGTCATTGGCCCGGGAATGGATGCCGATCACCTGCCCTTCATAGACGGCCATACCATGCTCAGTAAACAGACGCCCCCGCTCCTGCAGGTTAAACAGGGCATAGCCCAGTGCTTTACCTGTGGAGTTAGCAATCATTACACCATTGTTACGTGGCGCTATTCCGCCATGCTGAGCGGGACCATAGTGGTCGAATACATGGTAAATAAGCCCTGATCCTGATGTGAGGGTCATAAACTCGGTCTGAAAACCAATCAGTCCACGGGACGGAATAATATAGTCCAGACGTACACGACCTTTCCCATCAGGCACCATGTCCTGCAGGTCGCCTTTACGACTCCCAAGGGCTTCCATGATGCCGCCCTGGTCATCCTCTTCCACATCGACGGTCAACTGCTCGTATGGCTCGCAGACCTCGCCATCCACCTCGCGGAAGATAACCTCTGGCCGGGATACCGCCATTTCATACCCTTCACGGCGCATGGTCTCCAGCAAAATGGACAGATGCAGCTCACCACGACCAGAGACCTTGAATTTCTCGGGATCGGTTCCCTCTTCAACGCGCAGGGCAACATTGTGAATCAACTCTCGTTCCAGGCGGTCTTTCAGCTGTCTGGAGGTGAGGTATTTTCCCTCTTTTCCCGCAAACGGCGAGGTATTCACCTGAAAGGTCATGCTCACAGTCGGCTCATCCACCGTCAGTGGAGACATAATCTCTGCATGCTCAGGATCACATAAGGTATCGGACACATTAGGTGCCGCAATACCGGATAGCGCCACAATGTCACCTGCCGAGGCACTCTCAACTTCGACCCGTTCAAGTCCGATGAAACCAAATACCTTGCCGATCTTTTCACGCCGTTGATCACCGTCACGGGTTATCAGGGTAATCGGCATATTTTTACGAATGGTTCCGCGGGTAATTCGCCCGACGGCGATAGCACCCAAATAACTGTTATAGGCCAGGGTTGAAACCTGCATCTTAAACGGCCCATCAATATCCACATCAGGCGCACTGCAGTTGTTGACGATTGCCTCGAATAGCGGCGTCATATCCCCTTCACGGACATCACTCTCATTACCCGCAAAGCCGTTAATTGCTGATGCGTAAATAATTGGAAAGTCGAGCTGCTCATCAGTGGCGCCCAGTCGATCGAACAACTCAAAGGTCTGATCAACCACCCAATCGGGTCGCGCACCTTCCCGGTCGATTTTATTCACCACGACAATCGGCTTCAGACCATGCTGAAAGGCCTTCTGGGTTACAAACCGCGTCTGTGGCATTGGGCCTTCAACCGCATCCACCAGCAGAAGGACTGAATCCACCATGGAGAGCACACGCTCAACTTCACCACCAAAATCGGCATGTCCCGGGGTGTCTACAATATTGATATGGTAGTCATTCCAGTTGATCGCTGTATTTTTTGAAAGGATCGTGATGCCACGCTCTTTTTCCAGGTCGTTGGAATCCATTACCCGCTCAACAGGGCCGAAGCGGTCGCCAAGTGTTCCTGACTGCTGCAGAAGCTTGTCAACCAGGGTGGTTTTGCCGTGATCAACGTGAGCGATGATGGCAATATTTCGTAACTGTTTCATGATCGGGACCGCAATCCAAAGGTAGGTTTAAAGGCGGCGCATTATATACATATTCACCTTTTCTAGCTCATCAATCGTAACTATGCCCCACATTTTCTAACTTTCGAACGAAGCATCAGTAAGTTACAAAGGTTTCATGAGAGAACGCATGCAACAAAAGTGACATCCAACTGTCACAAAAGTGGTTTATCGGTTATTCACAGAACCTGTGGATAACTTTGTGGAGAAAATCTGATTAAGCAGCCTGAGGCCGCCAAAATACTACACTTCTGTTAAATTGATAATTTTTCATACAATTAATAATTATGTTTAATAACAATGGCTTATATTTTTTAACTGTTTAGATCGATTGACTATTGACATCAGATTTTAAGTAAGTTAGCTATCTGATTTTGATGTGTATAACAGACTAAACCAGGGGCAAATGTCGACGGATTTGTGATCTTCCACTTGGACAGTTGGGAGGCTATCTGAAAGAATGCCCCCTAATTTTTATACCAATATTGAGGTAAGCGTGAAAAAACTGTTGATCACTCTGGCACTGCTAACCGCCGTAACCCACCTGCAGGCAGAGACCCGTTACGTAACTGACCAGTTCAAGGTTACCCTGCGTTCCGGCGAAAGCTCAACCCACAAGATCACCCGCATGTTGCCAAGCGGGTACGAGGTTGAACTGATGAGCTCGAACAGCCAAAACGGCTATTCGATGGTCAAAACCAAGGACGGGACAACCGGTTTTATTCTTACCCGGCAACTGATGGCTATCCCCAGCGCACGGGATCGACTGGTTCGGGCCGAGGCAAAACTTGCTGAGCTCCAGGAGGAACCCG
>JAPHUE010000005.1 GCA_026196795.1 Sedimenticola sp. | reverse complement strand
GGAAAAGGGCATGAAAGGCCTCTCCGCTCCGAAGATTGAAGGCAAGTTTTCTCTGCGCGCCTCCATTACGGGTGAGATTGTCATGGACGAGGTGTTTGTACCTGCAGAAAACCTGCTGCCGAATGTAAAAGGTCTGTCTGGTCCCTTTGGCTGTTTGAATCGTGCACGCTATGGTATTGCCTGGGGTGTACTGGGTGCTGCCGAAGATTGCTGGCATCGTGCGCGTACCTATACCCTGGACCGTAAGCAGTTCGGTCGTCCTTTGGCCGCCAACCAGTTGGTTCAACTGAAGCTGGCCAATATGCAAACAGAGATCACGCTGGGATTGCAGGGTTGTCTGCAGCTTGGTCGATTGTTTGACGAGGGTAATGCGGCACCTGAAGCGATCTCCATGATGAAACGCAACAATGCAGGCAAGGCCCTCGATATTGCACGAATTGCACGTGATATGCATGGCGGAAATGGTGTGTCAGATGAATTCCATGTGATTCGTCATGCTATGAATCTTGAGGCCGTGAATACCTACGAGGGTACCCACGATGTACATGCGCTGATCCTTGGGCGTGCCCAGACAGGTATCCAGGCTTTTGCGCCATAGGCTACTTTAGATAAAGCCAAGTTTATCAGTTTATGCTATGCATCGTGTGAACTGATACTGATCATCTTGTTCTCCTATTCTCTCTTTGGGGTGTCATTTATTGGCACCCCATTTTTTTTGCTTATTGGTTACAAAAGTAACAAAAACCGACTTTCTGTTATTTGTCATCCGAAAAATGTGATACAGATATCAAATAATACAGAAATTAACTGTAATTAGATGGCGTTCCACTTCTATGCTTCTTGTTTGGGGATCTATTTGTTGCATTTAAAACTAATATAAAGGAGGAGAGGGTGAAATCCATTTCGCTAAAGTACCGTATGATGTTGTTGGCCATGCTGCCGACACTATTGGTGAGTATTGCCATATCGAGTTTTGCTATCTATGAAACACAAAACTTCGGAAAGCTAAATAACTCCACATTTCGTGACCAGATGCTGACGCTGCGACGGAACGAGCTGCACAGCTATACCAATTTGGCCGAATCGGCCATCGATGCACACTACAACAACTCTATCCAGGCGCCGCAGCAAGCCCAGGAGGAGGCAAAAGGCATTATTCGAAAATTGAGTTATGGTCCAAGTGGCTATTTCTTTGTAAACGATTACAAAGGCACCACCCTGGTACATGGTGCCAAGCCTGCGTTGGAAGGTCGCAATCTTTGGGATCTAAAGAGTAAGGATGATAAATTTCTCATCAGGGATATTGATCAGGCCGCCAAGGATGGAACAGGTTTTACAGAATATATGTGGGATAAGCCCGGTTTCCCTGATCCGGTAGGTAAAGTCACTTATGTAAAGACGTTGCCCAAATGGGACTGGATCATCGGGACGGGGCTCTATACCGATGATATTGAGGCCGTGCATACCAAGCTGAATCAGGAGCTCGATAATAATCTTAGTCAGAGTTTGTGGATTTTTCTGGGATTGTCGGGTGGTTCGTTATTATTTGCCGCCTTGTTGTTTGGCCGCCTGACCCTGAAAGAGGGTGATAGTGCAGACCACAAGCTGAAAGCACTGTCGGACCAGGTGAACCGTGCCCAGGAACATGAGCGCCAGGCAATTGCATCAGAGATTGAGGACAGCGTTCAAGAACATCTGGTTGGTCTTAAAGAGCGACTGCCAGATCTGTTAGCTGATAAGGGCGTGAGTGATGAGGTGGTGTCTCTGCTCAGTAATGAAATGGGAAAAGCCGTCAAGGCTGTTCAGCAGATCTCCCATACGCTGAACCCTAAGAGCCTTGAAGAGCATGGGCTTTCATATGGCCTGGATATCTTATGTAAACAGTATAACGACCGGGGCAGAGTGCCGGTGAAGCTTTATCAGCAGGGTTTATTAACCAAGCGCCTGCCAAAGGGCGTGGAGTGGGAACTCTATCGCGTGATTCAAGATGTAATGCGTTTTGTTGAGCAGAGTGAAGGGGAGGGTAAAGTGGTTGTACGCAGTAGCTTCTCTGATGATGCTGTGCAGATATCGTTACTGGAGGATATGGTTGGGTTTGATCCAAAATCCAATAACAGCAGTGGTTCGGATATGGCGGCGATGTTGCTAAATACGGTGATATCTCGCGTGGAAGGGATTAATGGTGAAGTCTCGGCTTTCGGTACCAAGGGTACTGGAACGCTGTTGAAGATCAAGGTTGAATTTGCCGAGGATGAGTTCGGTATGGAGCCAGCGTTGGCCAGTTAATGGCAGCGTTATGAAGAACATGCGCCTTCTTTGATATGGAATTGACTGAAGGCGCATTATCTATTTTTATGTACCTTATTGAATAGACCTGAACTGGTCACGCTCTTCTGGTGTGTTGATGTTCAGAAAAGTCTCCGGCGAGTCTGAAAAATCAACAGTAACCGTATTGTGCTGTGCGTACCACTTATCTATTTTCCGTTCCCCGGCCTCTAGAAAGTTGTTTAATGAGGCTTCAAGTTTTGTGCTTATCAACGCATAGACCGGTTGCATACGATTGCCATCATGGGCAACAGCAATGTCAGCCTTTGCCGTTTGCTGGGCACTGGATAGTCGTTGAATCAGGTCATCCGGTAAACAGGGACCATCGCAGGGGATGGTGATAATAAAGTCGCTCGTTACTTTCTGCATTGCAGCCAGAACACCGGCAAGTGGGCCTTGGTAATTACTTAATGAATCACTTATTACTGGATAACCGTAGGTGCTATACCGTTCGGTATTGCGGTTGGCATTAATCAGTATCTCTTTAGCCTGTGGGGCAATACGGGTAATGACATGTTCGATGAGTGGTTTTCCGTTCAGCTCAACGAGTCCCTTGTCTTCCCCGCCCATGCGGCGGGCCATTCCACCAGCAAGAATGACGGCGGTGATGTTGCTGGATGAGGGATTGGGGTTCATGATTGTTTTTGTTTCCGAATAGTTTTTGGTGGCTGGTCATAAAGGAATTGTTCAGCGCCATGATAAAGCAGGAAGTGCTCGCCTTTGGCTCGGGCGACCAACGTAACCCCTAGCTTTTGTGCCAGTTTAAGCCCCATCTGAGTAACCCCTGAGCGTGAAAGCAGGATAGGTATACCCATCTGGGCCACCTTAATCACCATCTCAGATGTCAGTCGACCGGTTGTATAAAATATTTTGTCATGCCCGGAGGTGTGGTTCATCCACATATGGCCCGCAATGGTGTCGACGGCATTGTGCCGGCCGACCTCCTCGACAAAATGGAGAATTTCAGTACCCACGCAGAGTGCGCAGCCATGCACCGCGCCGGCGCGACGATAGATCTCATTGTGCTGATCAAGAGACTTTAATAGTCCATAAACAAGAGACTGTCTTAGGGTTGTCTCTGGGAGTTTGATTTTCTCCAGGTCATCCATCAGGTCACCAAAAACAGTGCCTTGCCCGCAACCCGTGGTCACGGTCTTTCGTCCAAGCTTCTTTTCAATATCTGCGATGGGTTCCCGGGTTTGAATAGCAGCAGTCTGGGTCTCCCAATCAACCTGGATCACCGCTACCTGATCCACGTTCTGGATCAACCGCTGATTGCGTAGCCAGCCCAATACAAGCATCTCGGGTTGTGATCCGAGCGTCATCAACGTGACCAGTTCCCGTTTATTAAGATAGAGTGTCAGGGCGCGCTCGGCTGCAATATGGCCTTCACGCCTCTCGCCATGCTCATCCAGTGAGGAGGCCGCAACGGTGGAATCGAGTCCCGCATCTGTCAGGATCAGATCGACAGGAGGCAGGGTATTGGTGGGTTCATCTATCATTTAGGGTGGCATTCCTATTCGGTCTGGTCAGTATGATCAAGTCGAAGAGACCGCACAGCACTGACTCATCGGTTGATGATTATGCCATAGAACCGGCTATTGGCAGAAAGTGGATTTCCCTTGAAAGAAAGTGGTTTGCTGTTTCTTTTGCTATACCTGATAGCAGGTATACTTCCCTGGTAAGGCAGCACCCTGTTTTACCGTTGCCGGCTTAAATAAAGCTATCGTTTGGGATAAGTCACTATGAATCACCTGCTATTTTCAAGAGTGAAAAAACAAAAGTATTGGCTGCTCATACTGTTAGGGTGGTTGTTCCTTATAACGGAAGTGCAAGCCGCAGCCGGGCATGCCGGTATTGCCGCTGCACATCCTCTCGCCACAGAAGCGGGGATAGCCGTTCTAAATCAGGGTGGAAATGCCTTTGATGCCGCCGTCACCGTGGCGGCCGTGCTGGCTGTGGTGGAGCCATACAGCTCTGGAATGGGTGGTGGTGGGTTCTGGATGTTGCACCGAGCGAAAGATGGCATGGAGGTTATGCTGGATGGCCGGGAGCGGGCGCCACTGGGCGCGCACCGAGATCTCTATCTGGATAAACAGGGGGAGGTTATTCCTGGGCTGTCTGTCAACGGCCCGCTTTCAGCGGGTATTCCCGGACAACCCGCTGCCTTAGCCCATCTTGCGAAGATGTACGGGCGATTAACTTTAAGCCAGAGCTTGGCACCTGCCATACGTATTGCCCGTGAAGGGTTTCCGGTTGATGAGCATTATCAACGCATGGCCCGTTGGCGGCTTGAGCAGTTAAAACGTTGGCCCGATGGACAAAGAGTATTTCTGGTTGAGGGTGAAGTACCTGCATTGGGTTACTTGGTTAAACAACTGGATCTTGCCGATACGCTTGCAGCGATAGCAGCGCGTGGACACGACGGTTTTTATCAAGGTGCTGTAGCTGAACGGTTGGTTCAAGGGGTCAGGCAGGCTGGTGGGATCTGGACAATGGAAGACCTGGATAGTTACCAGGTTATGGAGCGGAAGCCGATCAGGGGGGAGTATCGGGGGATGAAGATTACCAGTGCCGCTCCTCCTTCATCTGGCGGCATTGTGTTGGTCAGTATGCTTAATCAACTGGCGCAGTTTGAACTCGAAAGCCTGTCGGCTGTTCAGAAGAAGCATTTAGTTATTGAGGTGATGCGTCGCGCCTATCGGGATCGAGCGGAATACCTTGGTGATCCTGATTTTGTCTCCATTCCGGTCAAGCGGCTGATTGATCCTGAATATGCCGCGGGTTTAACACGGAGTATCCAGCTGGATTCAGCGACCCCAAGTCGGCAACAACCTAAAACTCAAATTAGTGAGGGGCAGGATACAACCCACTATTCGATTATCGATGCCGAAGGCAATCGAGTCTCCGCAACCCTGAGTATTAATTATCCCTTTGGGTCGTGTTTCGTTGCACCCGGCACAGGGGTGTTGCTCAATGATGAAATGGATGATTTTTCTGCCCGCCCTGGCACACCAAATGTTTATGGGTTGGTTGGCGGTGAGGCAAATGCCATTAAGCCAGGAAAACGAATGTTATCCAGTATGACCCCAACCTTTGTTGAAAACGAAGCAGGAATCGCCGTGCTGGGTACGCCTGGGGGCAGCCGAATTATCAGTATGTTGTTGCATGCTGTTCTGGCGTTGTCTGAAGGTGAAGCACCTGAAGAGTGGGTTAGTCGTCCACGTTATCATCATCAATACCTACCGGATACAGTCCAGCATGAAGCAGATGCGCTAACGCAAGAAGAGCAACAGCAGTTGATTGCATTAGGGCATTCACTGAAGCGGCTTGAGAACAGCTATGGCAATATGCAGGCTTTGAAGTTGGATATAAAAAGCGGTGAGGTGACAGGCGCCAGTGATCCAAGAGGATTGGGGAAGACGGTGGTTCAATAACACTGCCTTGACAATTTTTAATCGCCCCCTATGCTTGTGGCCCCATTAGAGGCATTTTCACACCACTTTGAATAGGTACAGTCTTGAGAATACTGCTTATAGTTTGCTTGCTTGGGATGCTTTCAACCTCAGTGGCACTTGCTGGTAAATATCGTCAACCGGCTTACCTGACCAATCTTTACTTTGCTAACAAACTGCAGCAAGAGGGCGGTTTTGTACAGCCTGATAAAGTATTTAATAAACTCAAAGCGAGTGATAAGGATGTGGGGGCCTATGTGGTTCTCAATCTGGTTGTCGATAAAGGCGAGCATCAGGTTGAGGTGGATATTCTGGATAAAAACGGTACGCTGTTTGATAAGTTGAAATTCGAACCGGTGTTGGCCAATCAGGATGACTGGACGTACACTGCAACGGGTCAATTCGGCGGCGAGTTGCCTGAAGGTGGGATCTTTTTCAAGGTCTATGATAGCCATGAGGGTGGTGTAAAAGAGGTTATCGGTACGTTTAGACTGATGACCGCTCAGTGGTAGTAATAGTGAGGAGATAAGTTATGCAATTTAGCCCTTGTAAAGGCGGTGACTTCTGTAGTCAGGAAGGTACCCACTGTTCAGGTTGTGGTCGCAGCCATGAAGAGATTGGCAAGACCCGGGAACTGGTGATTGCGGTTACGCAGTTTGCGGTACAGATGGGTTATGAGAATGTCGAGGAGTTCACTGCTTTTGTTGGTGAGAAGGCGGCGAAGAATGTGCGGAAGCAACAGCAGATGAGTCAGATGGGTGGTATCGGTATTCCGATTGGTAAGTGATGGGGTTTGTCTCGTATTGCGAGGTTTGGTTTAAAGGGGAGCTTCGGCTCCCTTTTTGTTTTTGTATCGCTACGTGATGTTATTTTAATGGGGGTCCCGGCCCCCTTCGTTATTGTTATTTCACACGGCCTTCGGCCTTAGCGAGGTACTTTTGTGACCAAAAGTACCCAAAAGT
>JAPHUE010000121.1 GCA_026196795.1 Sedimenticola sp. | reverse complement strand
GGCCTTACACTCGTATTCGGAACACTTGGCGTTGTGAATTTTGCCCACGGGGCACTGTTCATGTTAGGTGCTTTCTGTGCGGTAACAGTACAAAAGATTTTGACGCTTTCGTTGAAAGTAAAAGACGAAAGTATCACCTTCTTTGATGCTTACAAAGAACAACCCTATTTGGAAATCTGGTTTGGTGACTTTGGTACAAAGATCATCGACTGGTCTGTTCCTATATCGATTTTAATAGCCATACCGATCATGCTGCTTATTGGGCTTGCGATGGAGCGCGGACTGATTCGTCATTTTTACAAGCGCCCGCATGCTGATCAGATCTTGGTAACCTTTGGTCTGGCTATTGTACTGCAGGAGATTATCAAGTCTTTCTTCGGTGCTAATCCTATTCCATCACCAGCACCGGATATTGTGGCCGGCAGTGCACCCATTGGTGTTTTGTTGGGGCTGGGCGAGTCAGTGGTATACCCTTGGTGGCGATTGATCTATCTGCTCTTTTCCGGGGTAGTTATTTTTGCGGTGTTTGCGTTCCTTCAGTTTACGACCTTTGGCATGGTGGTAAGAGCAGGTATGCACGACAGGGAGACTGTCGGCTTGCTCGGTATTGATGTTGAGCGAAGATTTACTATCGTGTTTGGTATTGCGGCAGTGGTTGCGGGGCTAGCTGGTGTCATGTATGCGCCCATTCTTCCTCCCGATTATCACATGGGGATGGACTTTCTGGTGCTCTCCTTTGTGGTCGTTGTAGTCGGCGGCATGGGATCCCTGGGTGGGGCAGTAGCGGCTGGATTCCTGTTGGGTATCCTGCAGTCTTTCGCATCCATGAATGAAGTTAAGAGCATCATCCCTGGCATTGATCAGATCATTATCTATCTGGTTGCTGTTGTCATCATCCTGGTTAGACCTCGTGGTCTGATGGGACGAAAGGGCGTGATGGAGGATTGATATGAGTATGCCATTGTTACGTAATGATTGGGTCGTGATGGCCCTGTTTACTGCAGTTGTCCTATCGGCCCCTATCTGGCTAAGCCCCATTGGTGCGGGCTATCCGGATCTGCTGCAAAAGTTTGCCATTTTCGGAATTTTCGCAATTGGCTTTAATCTACTCTTTGGGCTGACGGGCTATCTGTCGTTTGGTCATGCCGTGTTTCTCGGTATTGGCTCTTATACCGCAGTTTGGTCATTCAAGCTGCTTACCATGAACGTTATACCGGCTGTAGTATTTGCAACACTGCTTGCAGGTGTGTTCGCTGTCGTGATTGGCTTTTTGAGCCTGCGTCGGTCAGGTATCTATTTCTCTATCCTGACACTTGCGTTTGCCCAGATGTCTTATAATCTGGCTTACTCTGTACTGACACCTATCACGAATGGTGAAACGGGTCTGCAGTTAACTATGAATGATCCGCGTGTCTTTGACGGACCTAGTGGTGAAGGTCTTCCTTCAACTACGTTGTTCGGTATGGATATGAGTGGTTATCCCGGTTTCTATTTCTGTGCCGTCCTCTTGATTATTGCTTTCTTTATCTCTTTGCGAATTTTCAATTCTCCATTTGGATTGAAGTTGCGGGCAATCAAGTCCAACCAGACTCGCATGAAATATACCGGCTTTAATACCAAGCCTTACCTACTGACGGTCTTTGTTATCTCCGGTATGTATGCGGGATTGGCCGGTTCATTAATGGCCATTACTGATCCACTGGCGGGTGCCGAGCGTATGCAATGGACCGCTTCCGGTGAGGTGGTGTTAATGACCATTCTGGGCGGTGCAGGTACGTTGTTAGGTCCTCTATTTGGTGCGGGAATCATTAAGTATTTTGAGAATATCTTCTCTGCACTTAACAGCCAGACACTGCATGAAATCTTCGCATTCCTGCCGGATTGGCTGGAGAATATTATTGTAGTGATTGCAGGTGAATTTGTCGGTGAAGGCTGGCACTTGACGCTGGGACTGCTGTTCATGATTGTGGTGATCTTCCTGCCGGGTGGTGTGGTCGAGGGTATTCGCCGCGCTTCTGCCTATATCCGCAAACTCTTCAACAGGTCTGAGACTGATGAGATTGCCCTGTCGGCCGAGAAGGAGTGACCTGATGAGTATTGTATTAAGCATCAAAAATGTAGATAAAACCTTCGGTGGTTTGCACGCCTTGGGTGATATCAATTTGGATATTGAAGAAGGTAAAACCCACGCTATTATCGGTCCTAATGGTGCGGGTAAATCAACACTCCTCAACTGCTGTATCGGTCGTCTAATACCTGATAACGGAACGGTAGAGTTTGAAGGAAAAAACATGATTGGTATGCAGCCCCATGAGATCAATCATGCGGGTATGGTTCGTGTATTCCAGACACCAGAGATCTTTCCCGATCTGACTGTGTTGCAGAATGTGCTGATTCCTGCGCTGGCCAAGCGAGATGGTATCTTCAAGTTTAACCCCTTTAAGAGTCTTTCAGCAGAGACAGCGCTTGAAGCGGATGCGGTACATGTGCTGGAAGATATGGGGTTAGGTGAACACATCTTCAAGCATGCTGGCAGCATGTCCCGTGGTGATAAGCGTCGGTTGGAGCTGGCGATGGGACTGGTTCAGCATCCACGACTCCTTTTGTTGGATGAGCCAACAGCTGGCATGGCGCGCCATGACACGAATCGAACGATTGATTTGCTAAAGCGTATTAAAGAACGTGGTATGACAAAGATTATTATTGAGCATGATATGCACGTGGTATTCAGTCTTGCCGATAAGATCAGTGTGTTGGCACAAGGTCGTATTATTGCCAGCGGTACACCGGACGAAATTCGTGGTGACCCAAAAGTTCAGGAAGCCTATCTGGGAGGGGCTGAGCTATGAGTAAATTTGCCACTACTAATCGTGTTACCCCTGTTAATAAGACGGGTTCTGATCCTGCATTTTTCTCGGTATGGGATATTCACTCATACTACGGAGAAAGCTATATCGTTCAAGGTGTCAGCTTTGATATACGCGAAGGTGAGGTCTTGGCCCTCCTTGGTCGTAATGGCGCCGGCAAAACCTCAACACTTCGTTCGATTGCCCGGGTAGATAGTCCGCAGGTAACACGTGGTGAAATCTGGCTGGATCATAAGCCACTGCACAGTATGAAATCCCATGAAGCTGCGCAATATGGTGTGGGATTGGTACCTGAAGATCGCCGCATCATTGCGGGTATGACGGTGGAAGAGAACCTGATTTTAGCGCAAATTGCCCCGCCCATTGGCTGGTCCATAGAGCGCATCTATGAGCATTTCCCGCGCTTGGCTGAGCGGAAAGATCAAGAGGCGACTACGTTGTCGGGTGGGGAGCAGCAGATGTTGGCCGTTGCCCGTGCACTGGCTCGGGATATCAAGTTGCTGCTGCTGGACGAACCCTATGAAGGGTTGGCTCCAGTGATTGTGCATGAGATTGAACGTATCGTTGATGGTATTAAAAAGCTGGGTATTACGACCATTATTGTGGAACAGAATGCGGTGGCGGCACTGCGCTTGGCTGACCGTGCCATTATTCTGGATATGGGGCAGGTAGTGTTCGATGGCCTGGCCCAGGAAGTACTCGATAATGAAGAGCTGAGGCAGCAATACCTGGCCATCTGATCTTTTGTTTCATGCTTTAAAATGACCTGCGGTTTCGGAAAAGAGACCGCAGGTTTTTTTATCGGGTTAATCAATATCACGGACGATACGAAAACCAACTCGTAGATAATGATAGTGCGGTAGCAGTTTGTTTCGTATTGCTGAGCGAATTCCTCCCGGCACATTGTGCCATGATCCACCTCGGACCACGCGTTCTCTCAGGTCTTCAGTATTGGTGCCTGAATTTTCAAGCTCCAGTCCGCTGTAGTTTTCATCGAATAGTGAATTGCACCATTCCCAGACATTGCCGTGCATATCATGCAGGCCCCAGGGGTTGGGGGGGAACTGGTCAACAGGAGTGGTCATTTTCCGTGAAAGGCCTTTTTCACTTCCTGCGTAGGTATATTGCCCATCAAAATTGGCTTGGTCAGTGCTAATCTGCTCGCCTGTACAGAATGGGGTTGTGGTGCCTGCTCGGCACGCATATTCCCACTCGGCTTCAGTCGGCAGGCGAATTGAGGTTCTGGTGCGTTTAGAAAGCCAGTGGCAATACTCCTGGGCATCCCAGTAGGTCACATTGATCACGGGGCGGTTCTCGCGGCCCCAGGTGTCATCGGGAGGACGGGTGCGGCGAGTTTCGTCACAGTAGATGTCGTACATTTCAAAGGTGACGGGGGTTTTGAGTATCTCAAAGCGTTCTATTTCAACTTCATGTTGTCGTTCATTCTCGAATCGGCCCAATTCGTTGCTGGGTGAACCCATCACGAAATGGCCACCAGCTATACCGGCCCAGTCGCTCTCTTTTAAACCATATTTTAGAAGATTTGCCTGATTGGCTCGCTCTTTTTGGATGCTCCGTTCAAGGCTGCGTTCAATTTGTGCCTCGGTCACCCGCAGTTTTACCTGCTCTTCAATAATCTCTTTAATATGATTATCTTTAGGTGATAGTAACGGGGTATTTTTATCGGGTGTGGTTACGGCATAAAGAGTACTGGGTGCCTTTTTAGGTGGCGGGCTGCAGGCGGTGCCGCAGCGGTCACAGAAGTTTGCATTCGGTTGCAGGCTCTTGCCACAGGAACAGCAATGCCCCTCCCGACAGAGTGATTGACCGCATTGCGCACAAAATAGCGCTTCTGGATCCTCTATCTCGTGTTTACAGCTTTTGCACTGCTTAAGCGAGTAGTTGCTCTTCTGATTCATCGGGCGGAACTGAACTCATAAGAGATATTCTCTGAGGGTTCCTGCAGGAAATATCCTTGTATATAGTTAACACCTACAGTCCATAGTATGGCGAGGCTGTTGGCATCCTCAACCCCCATGGCTATAGTTTTTACATTGTG
>JAPHUE010000025.1 GCA_026196795.1 Sedimenticola sp. | reverse complement strand
GTATAAGGTGACCAGACCGGCTCTCTGACATCCCCTTCTTGAAGGGCCAGACGCTGCCGGATACGGCCGTCTACTGAGACGGCTGCCAATTCACCTTTGCCATTAATCTTGGTGGCGTAAATTATCATGCTGCCGTTGGGGGCGAAACTGGGAGATTCATCCAGCCGCCCGTCACTCAGTACCTGTAAAGCATTATTTGACAGACTCAGTACGGCAATTCGGAAATCACCGCCCTGACGCGTAACCATGGCGATGTTTTCACCATCGGGCGCATAGGAAGCACGGGCATTATAACTGCCTTCGAACGTCACTCGCGTTACCTTGCCGCCAAAAGCCGGCACCCTATAGATCTGAGGTTTTCCGCCTCGATCAGAGGTAAATATTATAAAGCGACCATCCGGTGACCAGGATGGCTCTGTATCAATGGCATAGTGGCTGGTCAGTCGCTTGAGACTATTTTTGTTGATATTGAGTACATAGATCTCAGGATTACCATCCTTCGATAGTGTCAGTGCCAATTTGCGACCATCCGGTGACCAGGCCGGTGCACCGTTAATTCCCTTGAAAGAGGCCACTTTTTGGCGACGGCCGGTAAACACCTCCTGAATATAGATCGAGGCCTTTTTCTTTTCGAATGAGACGTAAGCCAGCTTGCGCCCATCCGGTGACCAGGAGGGTGACATCAAGGGTTCAGAAGAGGTGACAATGGTTTGGGGATCAAATCCATCCGCATCAGCCACCTTGAGTGAGACCTCCTGTGTACCATCCGCTTTGTTGGATGAGACGACGTAGGCGATACGGGTATCAAAGGCACCCGGCTGCCCGGTCAACTTCTCATAGATGATATCGGCAATTTTATGGGCGGTTGAGCGGATATCCCGGTTAGTGGTTGGAAAGTTATAGCCGGTTAACTGCTCCCCTTTAAATACGTCGAAGAGTTGAAAGCGAATCAGGAAACCGCCCTGGCCATTGGGTCGAACTTGACCTACGACCAGATTATCCATCCCCAGCACTTTCCAATCACGAAACTCAACATCGGCATCGGACTGGGGTCGGGCCAACATATCTTTCACTGGCAGACTGGCAAACCGGCCGCTCCGCTGCAGATCACTGCGTACAATTTCAGAAATCTCTGTCCCGATATCCATGGCCCCGGGCCCGGCCCAGCCGAACGGTACCACGGCAATAGGGAGTGCGCCCTCTGCCCCCTCGGTAATTTCAATAGTGAGTGGCGCTGCACTGGTTGCCTGGGAGGCACAGAACAACAGCAACATCAGACTTATTATTCGTTTCATCATAGTCATTATCTGTTCGGATCAAATTCAAAATTAATATCACGGAACTGCTCAAACAGTGCTCCTGTTGGCACCGGCAAGGGCTCTGCTTTATAAACTGCCGCCGTAGCTGAGCGATCAAACGCCCCATTACCGCTACTGCTTGTGACACTCACTGCCAAAACAGTTCCACCGGGAGCTAGTCGCACCCGCAAAGTACACTTCAGGCCATCACTGATTCCGGCCGGACGCAACCATGAGCGCACTATCTTTTGGGAAATCTGGATGATATAGCGATCCACTTCACGAGCGTTATGTTCAGCCTCCATCGCTGCCAGTAACTCGTCTTCCCTTGCCTTCTGAGCTGCTTCCGCCTGCCGCTTTGCCTCAGCGGCTTTCCGTTTACGCTCAAGCTCAGCCTTGCGTTTCTTTTCCGCCTCAGCCTTTCGCTTTTTCTCTTGAGCCGCTTTTTTTGCTTCGGCCTCTTTACGCTGTTTCTCTTCCGCTATCCGCTTGGCTTCGATCTTCTTTTGCGCTTTTTCTTCTGCTATGCGTTTGGCTTCCTGCTCTTTGCGGCGTTGCTCTTCGAGCTTTTGCTTCTTTTCAGACTCTTTGCGTTGATCCTCAGCCTTCTGACGACGCGCCTCCTCTTGCTGACGCTCTCGCTTGGCTACTTGCCGCTTTTTCTCCTCTGTCTGTCGCTGTTTCTCCAGCTCAGCCAGTCTGTTCTTCTCGGCCTGTTGCTTCTTTTTCAGTTCAGCCAGGCGCTGCTCCTCTTTTTTACGCACAGACAACTGCTCATCCAGTTTGCGTTTTTCATCCTGTTTAAGTTTCTTGACCTGTTCGCGCACCTTCTCCTGGTCTACAACCCGAGCCTGTACCACCTCTACAGTAGATTTGGGCTGTTTCGGCTTCTCCAGCCAATCAACCCCTACTACCATAAACAGTATGATCAACAGGTGCATTACCACGGCAATTATCGCCGCCATCGGATTTCGTTTAAGAATCTGTAACATCGTCAGATTAACGCTCGGGCGTCTCGGTTATCAGCCCCACGTTGGGTGCACCTGCCTGTTGAATTAATACCATCGCCTTCACAACCTGGCCATAATCAACATTGCGATCCCCTTTCACCATGATCGGGGTCTTCGGCTTATAAGCCAGGACCGCAGCAACCCTTGTCACCAGCGTATCAGGGTCAATCGGGTCGTCCTTACCCTCACCTATATCTATAAACAGCTCACCAGCCGCATTGACGGAGACCACCACCGGATCATCCACTTCAGCAGGCAGTGGTTCAGAATCCGCCTGAGGAAGTTCCACTTTAACCCCCTGGGTGAGCAGTGGCGCGGTAATCATAAAAATCACCAGAAGAACCAACATCACATCAATGTAAGGAACTACATTGATCTCTGCCATCGGACGACGACTTTTTTTCTGCCGGCTCATAGCAATTTGCTCTTAAAGGGCGTTTTATTGAACATGGGCCTGGCGCTGAAGGATCGTAGTAAACTCATCCAGAAAATCTTCATAACGACCGTTTAAACGCTCTACATCATTTGAATAACGGTTGTAAGCCACAACAGCTGGGATAGCCGCGAATAGACCCATTGCTGTAGCAATTAGCGCCTCCGCTATGCCCGGAGCCACCAGGGAGAGCGTTGCCTGCTTTACATTACCCAGGGCGTGGAAAGAGTTCATAATTCCCCAGACCGTACCAAACAGTCCAACATAGGGGCTGGTCGATCCCACAGTAGCCAGAAAAGAGAGATTGTTTTCCAACCCATCCATTTCCCGGTTCATCGCCACATGCATAGTACGCCGAGCCCCTTCCACAACCGCCATAGGTTCAATATCCGGGTTCTTCTTCAAGCGGGCAAATTCACGAAAACCGGCATGAAAAATGTTCGCCATACCGGTCGCATCACCGTTTTCATTATCGACTGCGCGGTAGAGTTCACCCAAGTCGCCACCAGACCAGAATCGCTTCTCAAACCGATCCGCCGCCTGTCGCGCTCTTTTAAGTACCCGCGCTCGATCAAAAATCATGGTCCACGAAATGATTGAAGCGAGCATCAATACCGCCATGACCAACTGGACCAGTGGACTGGCAGCCGCAACCAACGAAATAAAAGAGAGATCAGACGCCATCAATAATCACCGATAAAAGGGCATGAGGAATAGGGGTGGGACGAAAGCTCTCGGCACCGATACAGGCAATCTTTATGATGCCACTGCATAGCAGACGACCATCAGCGTCCGCTGTTATTTCTTGCTGAAAGGTCAAGCTGGCTTTTCCCCTTGATATAATTCGCGCACTTACTTGTAACTTGTCATTAAAACGGGCGGGGGATCGATAATCGACCTCAACCTTGCGAACGGCGAACAAAATACCCTCTTTTTCACGAAGTTCATCCTGTTCAAACCCAAGCTCCCTCAGCCATTCCGTACGCCCACGCTCCATAAATTTGAGGTAGTTGGCATAGTAGACCACACCACCCGAATCCGTGTCTTCGTAGTAGACCCTTACCGGCCAGAGAAATTCCTTCATGAGTGTCACAATTCAATAATAAATGACTATTTTTGTGGTTTTCTTCAAAAAACGGTCCCAAAACTGACAATCAACAGCCGTTCGACCAGTCTATGACTAAAATAGATTGTTTGAGTTTCCGTCTTCATCGTTCTTTTTTGGGTCAATGCCAAAATGCAGATAGGCCGCATTAGTCGCCACTCGACCACGCGGCGTACGCATCATAAATCCTTGCTGGATCAAAAAGGGTTCCAGGACGTCTTCTATGGTTCCCCTCTCCTCACCGATTGCCGCCGCCAGACTGTCGACGCCGACGGGCCCGCCATCAAACTTGTTGATGATGGCGCTCAGCAGTTTTCGATCCATAATGTCGAAACCACTTCCATCCACCTTCAGCATGCTCAGCGCACTATCAGCGACCTCAACGGTAACCTGCCCCTGTGCCTTTACCTGGGCATAATCTCTCACTCGGCGTAACAGACGATTGGCAATACGCGGTGTACCCCGGGAACGACAGGCTATCTCAGCGGCCCCTGCAATATCCGTCTCAATATTCAGAATACCTGCCGAACGTTTGACGATATGGGTCAAGTCCGCATCTGAATAAAATTCCAGACGCTGAACAATACCAAATCGATCACGTAAGGGAGAGGTCAATAGTCCGGCGCGAGTAGTAGCACCAACCAATGTAAAGGGGGGTAGATCCAGCTTGATTGAACGGGCGGCTGGCCCTTCGCCAATCATAATATCGAGCTGATAATCCTCCATTGCGGGATACAGCACCTCTTCAACAACCGGACTGAGCCGATGAATCTCATCGACAAAGAGTACATCGTGTGGCTCGAGATTAGTCAACAAAGCAGCCAAGTCGCCTGGCTTCTCCAAAACGGGGCCAGACGTTTGTCGCAGATTCACACCCATCTCATTGGCGATAATATGGGCCAGGGTAGTTTTGCCCAGACCGGGCGGGCCAAAGATGAGTACATGATCAAGCGCTTCACCGCGAGCCTTTGCTGCCGGGATGAAGATATCCATCTGTTCACGGACAACAGGCTGCCCCACGTAATCAACCAGATAACGGGGACGAATCGCTCGATCCAGCGCAGCATCATCCGCTTCTGCTTCCGGACTGATAATTCGGGCATTATCACTCATAGCTATTTCGTCACCGTGGCTCTTAGGGCCAATCGAATAATCTCTTCACTTGAGAGATTCTCACACTCAACCGAGCGCACCATACGACTGGCATCATTTGGCTTATAACCAAGGGCAATCAGCGCACCAATAGCATCAGATTCAGGCGTTTCCATGCCCCCGCCCAGGGTTCGTGCTTTTGGCAGCGAGACACCGGAGGCAGGCTCTATCTTGTCCAGACGATCACGCATCTCGACAATCAAGCGCTCCGCCGTTTTCTTGCCAATACCCGGCAGACGCACCAGTGCGGCGGTGTCATCCCGCTGTATACAGAGCGAAAACTCATCCGCACTCATTCCAGAGAGTATGGCCAGTGCCATTTTAGCCCCGACACCGCTTACCTTAAGCAGTGTACGAAACAGTGCCCGCTCAGAATCGTTGCCAAAGCCATACAACACATGAGCATCATCACGAATGGCCAGGTGGGTAAAGAGTGTCACCTGACCACCCTGGAGTGGCAGGTCATAAAAAGTGGACATAGGCGCTTCCAACTCGTAGCCAACACCGTTTACATCCACCATCAAATAAGGGGGTTGCTTGTAGACCAGCTCACCCCGCAAGCGCCCAATCATCGGCCCCACCCCCCTCGGTTGGAGCGGGAAAGCAGCTGAAGTGTGCTGTTGGCATGGGCATGACTAATGGCCACCGCCAGTGCGTCAGACTGATCTGGAGAGAGCCGTTCATTCAGTTGCAGTAGGTGTTTAATCATGTGTTGAACCTGATCCTTATCGGCACTGCCTGACCCGACCACGGCCTGTTTGATGGCCCTGGGTGCATACTCAGACACCGGCAATCCAGCAACCACACAGGCACAGATCGCCGCCCCCCTTGCCTGCCCGAGCTTTAGTGCTGATGAGGCATTCTTGGCCATGAAGACCTGCTCGATAGCCATTTCTGTGGGCTGATATTCTGCTACCAGCTCAGTGAGCTGACGGAAAATTTCCCCCAGCCTTTGCGGAAAGGCTTCTTCCGCTATTCGGATGCAACCACTGGCAACATGGCTACTACGGATGCCATCACTCTCTATGATGCCATACCCGGTAATACGTGACCCCGGATCAATGCCCAAAATTCGCCGTTTGGTCTGCAGACTTACAGTCTTAGGGACGTTATGATTTTTAACGTTGATGATTGAATCCGTTTTGCATGGGTTAGACGCTGCTCAACTCAAGGCTTCCAAAATCTCATCTGAAATATCGGCATTGGTGTAAACATCCTGCACATCATCCAGATCTTCCAGTAAATCAACCATCTTCAACAGCGTTTCGGCCGCATCCTGATCCAGCTCTGCCACTGTAGCGGCACTGAATGTCACTTCAGCATTATCGGAGGATAGACCGGAAGCCTCTATGGCCGCATTCACATCAGAGAAATCCTCAGGCGTAGTGGTAATATCAATGGAGCCATCATCATTGGAGACCACGTCTTCAGCACCTGCCTCCAACGCCGCTTCCATAATGGCATCTTCATCCGCACCCGGTGCAAAACTGATTATACCTTGCTTGCTGAACATATAGGCTACAGATCCATCCGTACCCAAATTGCCACCAAACTTGGTAAAGGCGTGACGCACTTCTGAAGCTGTTCGATTACGATTATCGGTCATGCAATCAACAATAACAGCCGCCCCACCCGGGCCATACCCCTCATAACGCAGTTCATCATAGTTATCAGTATCGTCACCACCCGCACCGCGCTTGATAGCGCGCTCAATGGTATCACGCGGCACATTGGCACCGTTGGCTTTATCTACCGCCAGACGCAACCGGGGATTCGCATCGATTTCCCCACCACCCGCTTTGGCGGCCACGGTCACCTCACGCAGTAATTTCGTCCAGATTTTACCCCGTTTCTTATCGTTGGCCGCTTTCTTATGCTTAATATTGGCCCATTTGCTGTGTCCTGCCATCGTATTCCTCTCACACTATGATCTGCTGGGAGTTTACCATTCCTAACCAGATGCAGAAATAACGGGGTGGGTATTTCTGTCACCATACACCCTGTTAAACTTACTCATCGGGTGACCTGATCTGGAAAACAACCCTTCCTCAGAAATTCAGCCACATCAGTGGCTACCCTGGAAGAAAACAGCAACCCCATATGCCCGGCCGGGTGAAAACGGGTCTCAGTAGCATGATCGATGCGAGTCTCACTCACCAGAACAGTACCATCACTCTCCCCCGACAACCCACCCAGCAGGCGACCAACACCAAGTCCACTTGTCCCGGCAATCACCCCCAGCGCCCTCTCCCCTCGCCATGGCGGCGCTCCGTCAACCAGCCCACGCTCTCCCGCCTGGCCAATCAACATACGCGTCCAGGATTGGGCTACCAGCCGACGCGCCACTTTGCTTCCCTGAACCGGAGAACCCAGCAGGACGACCCGGCCGGGCGGCTGACCGGGAAATCGATCAAACAAATTGAGCAGCACAAGACCACCCAGGCTATGTGCTACCAGATGCAGACATGGAAATTTTTTCTGGCGGATATACCGGTCAAGCATCTGGGCATTTTCAACGGGCGTGCCGGTTATTGAGGGATACCTGAAGACATCGACAGTAAATCCTTGATCCGACAATGAAGATTTAAGTCGCCCCATCTCAAATCCAGTCATCCAAATCCCATGTAACAAAAGAACCCTGTTACAATCACTGCCACAGCTCTGCGTGCTCATCACTACCACTCCTCAACGCAGTGAGACTCCATCAACATATTTGCCTGACCATACCATTATCGTCTTAAGATAACGCCACATCAGCCGATTCAAAAGTGATCATACCCTCACCCAAGCACAATTTGGCAAGTAAGGAAGAAAGCAGGAATGGCCAACCCGATTCGCAGCTGGATAGAGCGTCTCAGCGCAAAAGCACTACCCGCAATGGCCCTGACACGCAAACGGGTGCCACAACTGCTCAATAGCCCAAATGCTAACAACGCCGACCTGCAGCGAATCATCGCACGGGACCCCGGCTTTACCCTTGCTATCTACCGGGCATTCAGTACACATCCTCACCCTCCCAGAGAGCCGATTACCAATCTGGCCCATGCCATCTCTCTCCTCGGTGTAGAACCGATGACAAGAGCCAGTAATCAACTACCTGTGCTGAACGAACAACTCAAAGGCGAAGCCCGGACAGCCCTGTATGCCTGCTACTCACGAGCGGCCCATGCCGCCTGGTATGCACTAAACTGGGGCCGGCTGTTAAAGCTGCAAAATCCGGAGGAGATGGCCATTGCAGCACTATTGCATGAGCTGGGTGAGATGATGCTCTGGAGTCATAGTCAACAAGAGATGTCACAGATTATTGCACTACAGAGACGCGGCATGACAGCCAGGACAGCCGAACAAACCCTACTTGGATTTGAATTAAGCCAGCTGAGCTTGCATCTGGCAGAACAGTGGAAATTGCCCGAACTGCTGCTTGAATCATGGACCCCGTCAGG
Source organism: Sedimenticola sp. (assembly GCA_026196795.1). Lineage (GTDB taxonomy): Bacteria > Pseudomonadota > Gammaproteobacteria > Chromatiales > Chromatiaceae > Sedimenticola. Next base: position 7,846 of record JAPHUE010000025.1, on the reverse strand, counting down.
AGCCTTTAAAATCCGCTCACTTACCGTCATGCTGGCGGCCGCCCTGGCAAGGGAGAGTGCGTCTAACTGGCACTCCAATGAGACTGAAGAGCTAATCGAATTGGCCGCAGAACTGTTTGGACAAGAGCTTGACCAGGGCTACGCCTCTATCCATTCATTAGCTGCTGGAGCCGCCCGGAGTCTGCATGGCCTCCCTGTTCCACTAGCCGCCTATGGATTGCTTAAACCGACGGCCGCACCTGTTATCGTTCCAGAGCCAGCTGCCTCCAAAGCACCTGATGCACCACAACCTGAAAAAACAGACACCACCCAATCACAGGGCGACAAGGTAACAGCACTCAGGGTTGACGCCGACACAACCCCCATCGTACAGCAGCCGGCACCGGCATCAGGCACAAACGCCATAACCAACAAGACAACCAGCCCACTGCAAGAGCGTATATCACAACTCTTTAGAGATCTCAGAGAAAGCACCGGGGTAGATCGGGTCATGTTTGCCATGCTCACACCTGACAAAACCCAGTTAAAGACAAAATTTATTGTGGGCGCAGAGAAGAACTCTCCCTTGCGGCAATTCAGCCACCCGATGGGTGAACGCCATCTATTTACCCTGATGATGAAAAAGCCCCAGGGAATCTGGTTAAATAGAGAGAATCAAGGCAAACTCACGCCCTTATTCAGCGAACAAAGCCGATCTGCACTGGACACCCGAGGCTTTTACATGAGCTCACTATTCATCAACAACCTTCCTCTGGGCATACTCTACGCCGACAGATCTGACCCGGAATTCCTTGATAAACACGGATTTAACCAATTCAAAAGCCTGGCCCAACGACTCTGCAATGAACTCAGCCAAAAAAGATAGTCTAAGGGTTTAGCAAGCCTTCTTACCCAAAGAGGGGTAGTGTATGATCCCTACTTTTCGTACCAACAGTTGAATATCCGTGGCAAATCAACAGCTCAGTTATGTAATCGGCGATAGCCTCTACTTGAACATTACCGACCGCTGCACCCTGGAATGCGCATTCTGCCCCAAGACGCAGGGCATACTGCAGGTGCATGAATATGACTTAACCCTCGACCATCGTCCTTCAGCGGATGAAATCATCGCAGCGATTGATGATCCCGCCAAATACAAAGAGGTGGTCTTTTGTGGCTATGGCGAACCAACACTTCGCCTTAAAGTCCTGCTCGAAGTTGCTAAATACATCAAAGCTAATGGCGGAAATGTTCGAGTCAACACTGACGGTTTGGCTAACCTGGTGAATAAGAGGAATGTACTGCCCGAAATGGCTGAGTGTGTCGATGCACTCTCTATCTCCCTCAACGCCCAGAACGCCGAAGTCTATGACAAACACTGTCAACCAGGTCTGGCTGGTTCTTTCGAGCAGATGTTGGATTTTGTCACAGAAGCACCGAACTATATCAAGGACGTCACCGCCAGCGCTATTGACGGCCTGGAAGGCGTGGATATTGATGCCTGCCGTGAAATGGCTGAAGCCCGCGGTGTAAAATTCAGGTGCAGATTTCTGGATGTTGTAGGTTAAGCCCCGTACTGTCCATTACCAGCCTGATAAATCAGTTTTTGATCAAGAGTAGTACCATGAACGAAAAAAGCACGGTTCGAACACCAACTGCCATCAATCTACACAGTAAATCACGCCTGCTGGTGATTGAGTTTTCTGATGGTGCCAAATTTCAACTGCCTTGCGAATATCTTCGGGTCTTTGCCAAAGCAAAAGAGGTTCGAACACTGGATAAACCAGTTACAGGCAAAGAGTCCGTGAATATCACCGAAATTGAACCGCAGGGTCAGTACGGTTTACGCCTCTCTTTTGATGATGGACACGATACCAGCATCTACTCCTGGGACACCCTCTACGATCTCGGCATAAACCAGGAACAGAACTGGCAGGCTTATCAAAACCGATTGCAAGAGATGGGCTATGAGACGGGCGATAGCAAGGCGGGGGACACTCCACGCAGAATAAAACTGCTCTACTTCACCTACCTGGTAAAGCAGCTGCAAAAAGAGTCTGAAACCGTAGACATCCCGGCAACAGTCATTGATGTTAATAGCCTTATTGAATGGCTGCGAAGACGCAATCGTGACCAAGCCCACCTGTTCCTGGAAGAGAGCTTTCAGGTAACCGTAAACAAGCAGTTTTCTGAACCTTTCACCCGCATTGATGATGGCGACGAAATCGCCTTGATTCCAACCTCACCCAATGCACCGGTGAAGAAATAGTTTACTGTCAGCCAAACTGGATTAATTGATCCCTCATTTCTACAGCGGACATTTCCCGCCCAGCTATCAACTGAGTGAGCTACGCCTATCTGCATTCAGCTCTTTGCGGCTCAATGATCGCCGTAAAGATTGGCAGCAATCACCATTTTCACCAGCCCGGCAAGTGAAGCAGCCTCCATCTTCTCCATAACCCGTGCACGGTGAGCCTCTACGGTCTTGGCGCTTACACCCAACGAACTGGCTATCTCCTTATTGGCCTTACCATTGGTGACCATCTCCATCACCTCATGTTCGCGGGGTGTGAGCTGTGCCAGACGTGCGGCGATTTCCGCCCGCTCGGCCTGGATGGAGCGCTGATCCTGATCGAGATCCAGAGCATTGCGAATACTCTCCAACAGCAACTCATCATTGAATGGCTTTTCGATAAAATCAACAGCACCTGCCTTCATTGCCCGAACCGACATCGGCACATCACCATGACCGGTGATTATAATCACCGGGATTTTAATACCTTGCTCGTTGAAATACTCCTGCAGCTCCAGACCACTCATACCTGGCATCCGCACATCCAGTAACAGACAGCCGGCCCTCCCAGGATAGTAAGACTTGATAAAGTCCTCAGCCGAAGCATAGGTTTCCACTTTTATCCCCACCGTCTCTATCAGCCATTTCAGCGAATTACGCATCGCCAGATCGTCATCTACTACAAATACAGTGGCATTATTGTTCATCATTTTTCCTGTCGCTTGGCAATAAGACACTAAAGCATGTTCCGCCCTCAGCTCTCGTTTGGGCACTGATACTTCCATTGTGGTCCTCGATAATGGTTCGACTAATCACCAAACCCATTCCCATACCACTCTCCTTGGTCGTAAAGAATGGTTCGAATAAACGCGCTTGGTCTTTCTCCTTTATTCCGGTTCCAGAATCCAACACCTGAATCAATACCTGACCACCCTCATTGCACTGGCTCTGAATCACCAGGCTTCGCTCATCTTCCGGTATCTCCAGCAAGGCATCAAGGGCGTTTCTTAGCAGATTGAGCAGTACTTGCTCAATCTGAACCACATCGATTTTCGTCGTTAATGCGTTAAGACTGAGTTGCTGTTCTATCTCAACACCTGTTTTACGTGCCTCAAACTCTACAAATGAGCAGACTTCACGTATCACATCATTAATATCGGCCACGCGCCTAACCGGTGCCTGCTTGCCCACCAGTGCCCGAAGTCGCTTGATTATCTCTCCTGCACGGTCCGCCTGGGCACTAATCTGGCCCAGGGCATAGAGAATATCATCTGACTCCCGACCACTTGCCTGCAGACGCCGCACCGATCCATTCGCATAATTGGCAATTGCAGAAAGCGGTTGATTCAACTCATGGGCTAATCCCGTCGCCATCTCACCCATGGTACTGAGACGGGATACATGGATAAGCTCCTGCTGGTGCTCACGCGCCTGTCTTTCGGCTTCAAGTTCAACAGTAATATCACGTCCGTAGATATTCACATAGCCAAGATCAACCACCGGTGTCAACAGCAGAGAAAACACTTGTTCATTGTTAGTTACCTGGCTCTGCCAGTCACGCCCACTGCGTAAAATATCGCTCACCCTGTTACACCAATACAGCGGTAGGGTCTGGGCTCGTTCACAACCCCAGTAACCGAGTAATTGTTCACTGGCATTGTTGGCATAAATAATAACCCCACGGCGGTTAACGCGTAGAATGGGATTGGGACTCTCTGAGGCAAACTTCGCCAGGCTACGAATCTCTAATTCAATCCGCCGGCGATTGGATATATCGTGCATATAGATGGTAAAGGCCAACCGATTTTTCAACCGTATGGGCTTAATTGCCAACTCGACAGGAAAGGCCGCACCACCACGCTTAATAGCCGTCATCTCATGACGCATCTCATCCGGATGCTGATCACGGGAGCTCAATACATCATCCATCAAACGCAAAAACTGAGGTTGGTTCTGCTGATTAAAAATCAGCTCCACAAAAACTTTTCCAAGTGCCTGATCACGGCTATGTCCGAGGGTTTGTTCAGCAGTGGGATTAAATTCAATAATCACGCCCTGACGATCAATGGTAATAATCGAATCCAGTGCGGTCTCCATGATTGCCTGCTTGAGCATTTCTGACTCATGCATCTCCGTCTCATGTTGCTGACGCATCTCCTCACGCGTCTCTCGTACCAACTGGATGAACTGATGTATCCAGTCCTCAAGCACAAACAGCTGATTACCCCGCTCAATCACCGGCTGTTTGGAACCCAGGGCACGTTGTGAAAACCGTGAAACACGCCGTAAAATTCTGTTCAGCCGTTCCGACAAGAGATAAAAAACCAGGGTAAATACACTGACAAAAGTAAAGGCCGCCACCAGCCTCTGACGGCGCTCCAGGCCAGCCACTCGATCCCTTATCTCCTCAACCACAGTGTGGGGCACCAGTGTTGCAAACTGCAGATTCAGCGTTGAGCCGTCATATTCCGAGAAAGACTGTGCGGTCACTGAATAGTTGGCCTCTACCTCAGGTAAATACTTTTGGAACCCCAGCCTGGAAGGATCACTGCTGGCAAGAAAACGCTGCTCATCAGCATCCAGAATACCCACCAATACGCCATTAGGTGAGACCCCCTGCTGGGACGCCGCAAGAAACTGCTCATCAATAGGGGCCACCAGCATCAACGACCCCATCTCTGTACCCGTTGCATCTTCAGCCGTCTCTGAAATCAGCAGATAGGGCCTATCCCCTAAGGTAGTCAGACTTGCTTGTACCCGCCGCTCACTCAGTAGCAATTCATTGGTGCCTTCCAACTCGACAGGTAGATTACGTTCGCCAAGCTGATAGATTTCACGGGTTCTTTGATCACTGTCCAGCAACAAAATATGACTTGGCCTGACAAGGGACTGCCAGAGTGTAGAACTGGGCAACCAAGGCGGGGTTGAACGATAATACTTGGGTTGGTCTGGATCACCCTTGTACCAGTATATCGGTTCAAGATAATTTGCCAGTTGGCGATGATTCGCCAGCAGGCGTGCGGTCGAAGTATGTGCCAGCACATAATTATCAAACCGGATCAGGGTTTCCCGAGCCTGCTGATTAAGCCGGTTTTCCAACTCCTCTAAAAAAATACTCCGTAGCGCCTGAGGCTGTACTTGATCTAACATTGCCCAGACCACCAGACCACAGAAAACTCCAATAATTACCGACATCAACGGCATTGGAATTCGTCTTGGCAAAGAGAGTTTTTGTGGTCGCTTCAGAGGTAACGGCATGATTTGATGAATTCAGACACTCTAGGCCAAGTGTCCCGCTGGCCTATCTCCGGTCACTGGTTCAATTGAGCAGCCCCGCGACAGGATCATAATCAAAAATACATTATGCCGTGATATCCAGCTATTACAATGCCCTGGAGAATGAGAAAGGCTTACAGATACTGCGACAAGAGAGGATAGAAGGGCAATTTAACTTAGTGGAGAAATTCAGAACAACCGTCGCTTTCACTCATACCTGCCGCACCAAACACGATATGACTCAGGGCATAGCGTATCTCACTATCCACCTCATCGAACATCAACCCAACCCCCTGTTCAGCGCAGCGCACCACAATGGCCTCGATCTGCAGTGGCGTCTTCATAGGGGACGAACCGAACATCAATGAAACTTCCAGTGTGGCATTTACCGGCAACTGTATACGTCCAATATCGACAAACATACCGCCCATTCCGACATCGCGGATGCAGCCCCGTACTAGTCCCAAACTGGGGTAGTTGAGCATGGTATACAGCGTCACCGGCCGACGTGGAGAGTTGCGATGATCCACAGATTAAATGCCTCAAGCAAAGTGAACGACACCCCGCTGTCTATCAATAATAGGCAACGCGACGACTTTTCCATACTATAGACCATATATTCTGCACCATTGTGACGAACCGCAAAAACCAGAATTAGATCTCTTTTTCACTCGTTTTTTAGCCGTAAAGTGATGACTGATAAAAATAAAATTGATATTTCTCAGGCCGCAACCCCTGGGCTGGCCAGGCGGCTGGCTGCCATGCTCTACGATTCACTGCTGGTTTTTGGTCTTCTGCTACTGGCATCGATGATCATAACGCTGCCCGTTGGGCTTTTGTTAGGGGAATCCGCTTCCAGCGCCCTCTCTGCAAATCCTCTGTTCAGAATCTGGCTGGCCGCCGTGCCTCCACTCTTCTTTCTGCTGTTCTGGATAAAAGGGGGGCAAACCCTTGGTATGCGGTCATGGCGCTTACGCGTGATAAGAGCAGACGGCGCACCATTGCAGTGGCCTGACGCCCTCAAGCGGCTCTGTTATTCGTTGCTTTCCTGGTTACCAATGGGCCTGGGTTATCTCTGGATTATATTTGATCGCAATAATCTGGCTTGGCACGACCATCTCTCTGGAACACGCCTGGTAATGCTTAGCAAAAAAACATCGAACTAGTGTATTCGGCGCACAAACCAGAACCCAAGCGCCAAAAACAGCAACCCGGGCACAGCAGCGGCAAATAGTGCATTCAGTGAATAAACCACCGCCATATGTCCCAGCACTTTATTTAAAAGAAAGAAGGCAAGGCCTAAAAGTGAACCAGCAAATATCCGCTGCCCTATCCCCACGGATCGTAAAACACCAAACACAAAGGGCACTGCCAGAAAGACCATCACCAGCGTAACCAGCGGCATGATTACCTTACTCCAGAAAGCGACTTCGTAGGTAGTCGCCTCCTGACCGTTTTCATGCATAAAATCGATGTACTGATAAAGCCCCCAAACGGGCAACATGGTCGGGCGAACCACTACGACATTCAGAATATTGGGGTTGAGCAGAGAGTCCCAGGTCGCCTCTTCCAGATTGCGACTCTCAACCCGGCCAGCCAAAAAACGGGTCTGGTGTATGTCACGTAGCGACCAGTGTTCATCCTGGTATTGCGCAAAGGCAGCATAAGTGGAAACCAGCAGCTCCCGCTCTTCAGAAAATTCGTAGATATAGATATCTTTGAGTTGAGATCCCGGCAGGATCTGCCGGATATTGACGAAGGACTCCCCATCCCGCGCCCAGAAACCATATTCTGATTTCAGGGTGATCTGTTGACTCATCTTGCTGGCCCGCATCCGCTCTGCATATTGCTCCGTATTGGGCGCAATCGCTTCGCCAATCAGCAGCACCACGAACATGGCCACCATGCCTGCCTTCAGCACAGAGCCAATAATTCGGGCCAGAGAGACACCCGCCGCCCGCATCGCAATCAGTTCAGAATTGTTTGCCAGACCGCCCAGTCCCACCAGACTCCCAAGCAGCACCGCCATGGGAAACACCTCGTAGGCGCGCCGCGGAAGAATCAGAAGCACATAAAAGAAGGCATCTGCCGTGTTATAGTCGCCTGTGCCTACGGCACCCAATTCATCCATCAGCGTCACGAAGCCAACCAGTACAACCAAAATGACCAGCGTGATGAGGATACTCAGTATTACACTGATCCCGATATAACGATCAAGCACCCTCATGTGAGCTTGCTCCGAAAACGACCCCGCAGAACATGATACATACGAGGGGATTTATACAGCATGACGGCCGC
>JAPHUE010000069.1 GCA_026196795.1 Sedimenticola sp. | reverse complement strand
CAGTGGTTGACCAATGCCGCCAGCGGCGCCTAGAACGGATACCTTCATGAGATTAATCCTCTGCAGTAAGTGTTAGGTAATAACTTAGAATAGCTCAAAATCGGACGAAATCTTACGGCATTTTGTACAAATAATCCATTTTATGGTGAAAAAACCCAGCATATAATAGGACAATTGTACTATTATAATCAAAAAAGGCGGTAATATCATAAAAATATGGCCTAAACCACCAGAAATCGGGTTACTATCGCCCAATATTGGTATAATCTATTCAATAATCCTATATTCATTATTTGTTTTTTAAATTTACTTTTTTAACCCGTATATATAAGGAATAGAGCATGTCTGACGACGACCTACGTGAGGCGTCACTTGATTACCATCGTTTCCCTAAACCTGGAAAAATGGAAATCGTTGCGACTAAAAAAATGGTGAACCAGCGCGATCTGGCTCTTGCCTATTCTCCTGGTGTCGCGGCGGCTTGTGAAGAGATTGCCCGTGATCCAAATGAAGCGGCTAATCTCACCTCACGGGGTAATCTCGTTGCGGTGATAACCAACGGCACCGCCGTTCTAGGTTTAGGCGCTATCGGGCCACTCGCTGCCAAACCGGTTATGGAAGGTAAAGCGGTTCTTTTCAAGAAGTTTGCAGGGGTAGACGTCTTCGATCTTGAGCTTGATCTAAAAGATCCAGAAAAGATCATCGAGACTGTGGCTGCACTCGAACCCACCTTCGGCGGCATCAACCTTGAAGACATCAAGGCTCCTGAGTGTTTTGAGATCGAGAAACGCTTGCGCGAGCGCATGAACATCCCGGTGTTTCATGACGATCAGCACGGCACGGCTATCGTTGTGGCGGCGGCCGTCAGAAATGGGCTTCGGGTCGCGGGTAAAAATATTGAAGATGTACGACTTGTTTGTACTGGGGCAGGGGCCGCAGCCCTGGCTTGCCTGAACCTGCTGGTCAGCATGGGACTTAAGAAAGAGAACATACGCGTCGTAGATCGTGACGGTGTTGTCTATCAAGGCCGCAAGGCCGACATGGACCCCTACAAAGCGGCGTATGCCGCCGAGACCGATCAGCGCACCCTGGATGACGTTATTGAAGGTGCTGATATCTTCATGGGTCTTTCTGGCCCGGGCGTCATCAAGAAGCATCAGATCGCGAAGATGGCTAACCCGCCGTTTGTACTGGCGCTTGCCAACCCCACACCCGAAATCCTACCTGAGGATGTTCTGGAGGTCGCACCCGACGCCATCATAGCAACGGGGCGCTCCGACTATCCTAATCAGGTTAATAATGTCCTCTGTTTTCCCTTCCTGTTCCGGGGTGCGCTGGATGTCGGCGCAACCACTATCAATGAGCAGATGAAGATTGCCTGTGTTGAAGCACTCTCCGACCTGGCAATGAAAGAGGCATCAGACCAGGTACAGGCGGCTTATGGTGGCCAGGCACTTCAATTCGGACGGGAATATCTGATTCCCAAACCGTTTGACCCCCGCCTGATGACGGATCTTCCACCGAAGATTGCCCAAGCGGCAATGGATTCAGGTGTGGCTACCAGGCCCATCAAAGATTTCCACGAATATCGACGTACTTTGCGTGAATTTGTATTCCGCTCAGGTCTCATAATGAAACCTGTTTTTGAGCGGGCCATATCGAATCCTCAGAAAGTTGTTTTTGCCGAAGGTGAAGCATCACGTGTCCTGCAGGCTGTGCAGGTCCTGGTCGATGACGGTATCTGCAAGCCGATTCTGATTGGCAGACCGGATGTCATCCAGCAAAAAGCCAGAGATCTCAGTCTCCGATTCAATCTGACGACCGACGTGACTGTCATCAATATGAATGACAATCCAAACTTTGATCGGGACTGGCAGTACTATCATGAGCTAGAGGGACGTAACGGTGTTTCACCGGCATTTGCACGCGGCGTCGTGCGAACACGTTCGACAGTACTGGCCGCACTGCTGACCATCCAGGGCGATGCGGATGCCATGATCTGCGGTGTGGAAGGTGCCTATATCCAACATCTCAAGTATGTCCGAAACGTCATCGGCATGCGGCCTGATACCACAGACTGTTCAGCCGTTACCATGCTGATCCTGTCCAAGGGTACATTCTTCCTGACCGATACCCATGTGACAACTGACCCCACACCCCAGCAGATTGCCAAGAAAACAGCCATGGCCTCCGACATCGTCAGACGATTCGGCATGTCTCCCAAGGCTGCACTGTTATCACACTCTAACTTCGGCAGTCGGAACAATGACTATTCACGCAAGATGAAAGAGGCGCGACAGATCCTGCATGAGCAGTATCCCGGTGTTGTAGTCGAGGGCGAGATGCATGCAGACGCTGCGCTCTCTGATGAGATTCGGGATAAAATTTTTCCCCATTCTCGTTTTAAAGGGGCCGCAAACCTATTGGTTATGCCTAATCTGGACTCTGCCAACATCGCATACAACATGGTCAAAGTGCTGGGAGAAGCCGTACCTGTAGGCCCAATGATTACCGGGCTAAAGTATCCAGCTCATGTGGTATCTGACTCCATTACTGTCAGAGGTATTGTTAACATGAGTGCAGTGGCCGTAGTAGATGCCATCGATTGGAAAACCAATCACGCATCAGGCTAATCACCACAACACACCTAACTAAGTAAAAACTGTACGTGACCCGCTTCAAGCGGGTCACGTATTTTCATGCTGTTTAAAACAGACTGAAAATGATAGAGACTCACCTGAATAACGGATGCCCTTACGATCTCTAGAGTTTTAAATATACGATTCCATTTGCACTCCCTTTGTCGATCGCATATATATAGGTCTCTGAGCTGTTCAGAACAAACCGATAATAACTCTATACAAACTAGAGGAGATCCAGATGAAGCGTCGCGACTTTCTAAAAAAGGCGGCAGT
>JAPHUE010000068.1 GCA_026196795.1 Sedimenticola sp. | reverse complement strand
CGGTGTAATGAGAGAGTGCATTAACCGTCTTGATTGACATGACCGGACCTTCGAAGGTGGACATGGCATAGAAGGCCAGTGACATGATCAGGAAGCGCAATACATAGTCAGTACGCAGTTTGTCCCAGGCACCCGAGAGCGTCATCATTCCGTTAACCGCACCACCCCAGGATGGAATGATCATGGCCAGGGAGATCGCCGCACCCAGAGAACCGGTCCAATCAGGCAGCGCCGTATACTGAAGATGATGCGCGCCCAGCCAGACATAACCGAACATCAACGCCCAGAAGTGAATCACTGAGAGACGATAAGAGTAGACAGGACGACCTGCCTGCTTCGGTACGAAGTAGTACATGATGCCGAGGAAGCCCGCTGTCAGATAAAAACCAACCGCGTTATGTCCCCACCACCACTGAATCATCGCATCCTGCACACCTGAGAAGATGGAGTAGGATTTAAACATACCGACGGGTATTGCCAGACTGTTCACGACGTGCAGATAGGTAATCATGATCATCATGCCGAGGAAGAACCAGTTCGACACATAAATGTGAGAACTCTTGCGGTTAGCAAGCGTCATAATGAAGTTGATGGTGTAAGAGAGCCACACCACCGCAATGGCTACATCAATCGGCCACTCCAGCTCAGCGTACTCTTTACCGCTGGTCAGACCCAGTGGCAGGGTGATTACGGCAGAGACAATAATCAGATTCCAGCCAATGAACGTGAACCAGGCCAGCTTGTTGCTCCAGAGTCTCACACCACACGTACGCTGCACTGAATAGAAGGCCGTAGCCATCAAAACACAACCACCAAACGCAAAGATTACAGCGTTGGTATGCAGCGGACGAAGACGCCCGAAAGTGATATACGGTATATCAAAATTGAGCACCGGCCAGGCTAATTCCGAGGCAATATATACCCCGACAAAAGCGCCTACCAACAGGTAGACTGTAGCCATGACGGTGAACCAGCGTACAACACCCAGGTCGTACTTCTGTTCAGCTACGGCGTCCATGAACCCCCCTTACGTAACAAAGTTAAAAAACAATTATCAAATACTGATATTCAAACCTGACAATAAATCAGGTTATTAAGCAAATTTTGCGCTATAAGACACTGAGAAGTGATTTTTGTCAAGTCCACATGTGCGCTTTGTCATTGGAAACATCAAGCTAACTTACTGTTTAAAAAGCTATTTATAGTACATATATGAAAAATGACCTATATCAATAAAAACCACATTAGGTAATACTTATGTTTCTTAAGGAATAATATACCTAATTATCAAGCGATAGTACGAATGGTATTTCAACGCCTACTCGCATGGCGTGAGATGAAAAATCGACCTGATGGGCCAAAACCTCAACCCCCGTATCGATGGCCTCGGCGAGTGTTGCCGCATAGTCAGGATCAATGGCACTTGCGGGAGCAACTCGGGAAATCCCGCTATGCGCCACGTTAAAAAAGAGCACAGCCCTATCCCCTCTCCTGGCAACATAGATCAGTTCACGCAGATGTTTCCGGCCCCGTGCCGTGACCGCATCTGGAAAATAGCCTTGTCCCACACCGTCCAGCAAGGTCACATTCTTCACTTCAACATAGCAATCGGGTCGATCCTTCCCCGTTAGCAACAGGTCAATGCGGCTCTTTTCTTCGCCATAGGGGCGCTCGGTATGGATATCACTGTAACCAGTCAGTGAAGGGATATGATCAGACTCTATGGCCTCTTTAACCAGGTGATTAGCCAAGCCCGTATTAATGCAGGCGAGAAACTGACCCTCTACCTCGACCAGTTCCCACCGGTAACTGAGCTTCCGCTTGGGAGAAGCGACATCCCTGATCCAGACTCTGCTGTCAGGTTCGGCGCAATTTTTCATGGATCCGGTATTGGGGCAATGGACTGTGACTTCAGTCCCATCGGGTAACAGAATATCAGCAAGAAAGCGCTTATAGCGCCGAATCAAACGTCCTTCAATCAGATCGGGGAGATTCAAAAAACCCGCGCCTCCAGCATAGCCAAGGTTGGAAACAGGCTTAATCATTGATCAGGCCATGATTGAAAAGATCACACTAACTGAATAACTGACCCTGCCAATCCAAGAGCCATCTCCAGGTGGAGCAGGTGCAGTTACGGTATCATCGAACACGTTGAAATCAAGGGCCGCCTTCCTGTGCGGCCCTTGAAGAGCATTACCGTCGCTACTTATAACGTCTCAGCATGCTCGGCCAGGTATTCGGCCACACCTTCGGTAGAACCTGTCATACCCGCTTCACCCTGCTTCCAACCAGCCGGACAAACTTCACCATGCTCTTCCGTAAACTGCAACGCATCAACCATGCGCAGCATCTCATCGATGTTACGACCCAGCGGCAGGTTATTAACCACCTGATGCTGAACCACACCCTCTTTGTCGATCAGGAAAGAGCCACGCAGAGCGATACCAGGACCAGTGGTCATGTCATAAGCAGCGGTCACCTCTTTAGAGATATCGGCCACCAGCGGATACTGAACGTTTCCAATACCACCGTTATTGATTTCGGTATTTTTCCATGCCAGATGAGAGAAGTGAGAATCGATAGAGACACCGATAACTTCGACATTGCGCTTCTTGAACTCTTCCAGACGGTGATTAAAAGCAATCAGCTCTGACGGACAGACAAAGGTAAAGTCCAGTGGATAGAAAAACATCACCACATACTTACCTTTGTAGTTGGAGAGTGTCAGCTCTTCAAACGTATTATCAGGCATAACCGCCATAGCTGTGAAATCGGGGGCTTCTTTAGCGACCAGTACGCTCATTCTATTTCTCCATTATTTGCATTGTTTTATATGTATAAATATTGCTGCCGTCGGCAGTCAAACCAATCTTTTCAGTCAGGTTAAAGAGATCGTCCTATCAACGCTGCTTGTGTACCTGCCAATCATGCCAGAACACCAGCTCTTGGCACGATGATTAATCGCATTCATCCAAGTGGCTGGATTGAAGCTAATCTCAAGCTGACCCTTGGTATCGATACTCTACCTTTGCTGTTTAGCTGGCGTTTGGATTATATATTCAGACCCAGCCTAAATATCTCATTCAACAACAATTATGTCGATATTTTGTCTTTCCACTTGCTATCTGTCAACAAAAAAAACAAAATAACAACAAATTTGTTCCTATATCACCAAGCTTATAGCACTAGGAAAGGCCCGGATGATCAGCAACCTGGTAGGCAATCGAATTCGAGAGATTCGCGCCAAGCGCAATATCACTCAACAACAACTGGCGGATACGGCCAATATCCCCAGGGCTACGCTCGCCACAATTGAGAAGGATGAATCCAATCCAAGCCTTTCAGCAGTTTACAAAATAGCTGTAGCACTAAACTGCACCATTGATGATCTGCTTGAAAAACAGCATGACCGCGTTGAGGTGATACGTAATGCAGACATGGGACGAGTAGAATCAGGCGATGGAAATTACAGGGCCACCACCCTCTCGCCCCTGGGAAACCCGATCTATAGTCAACAATTATTCAGTTTGAAGTCCAAATCCACCTATCAGGGAAAACCTCATCCCCCTGGCAGCGAAGAGTATCTCTACATTCTGGAGGGGGCGGTTGTACTGGAAGTAGCCGGCCAATTGATCCCACTGAATGAAGGTGACAGTGCACATTTTCGTGGCAACATCAGTCACAGCTATCATAATAAGGGGAAGGTGTTTGCGCGAGGCATGGTCACAATAGTTGAGCTTGGTACTCTCGATTAGACTCATGCCACAGCTCTGTCCACCTAACCTTCTGGGAGACATTGGTCCCGCCCCCCCCGGGACATCAAAAATCAGCAGAAGATCACCCTAGTACTAATTATATGACCCTTCATACCGCTTCACGGCTATAGATATTGTTAAAATACGGCGTCTTCACTTTCGCTCACTTTCCCCCCGGCTTGACACCACCAAATAATTACCACACCCAACACACCAAACAATATGTACTAAAATGTGTATAACCATATTTTCATTTTATAGGTTCCTTTAAAAACCAGGATTTTTTTAGAGCAAGGATGCACAGCACGTCAAACTGCCGTTTACAGGGAGTATATGAGGATTCAAGCAGGGGTTGACGCTGCAATCGCGAAAAAGATCGTTTTCATGATGCCATTATTGATACAACCAGTTTGCAGATTAGCTCATCAATTACTGTTTATACGGGGAGGAATAACGCTACGATCTGTTGCATAGAACAGTGAAGGATAAAAAGCACAGATCTTCATTTAGGCACAGCTTGGGTGCTTGCAGCAAAGGAGGTCAGTTTTGAATAAAACAACAACTTTCACAGTAGCGTACCACCAGTTTCTTCTACCCAATGGTGAACCCGATGGTGCACTGCCGCCCCTGGCAGATGATACCCTGGCACTCCACGCACTCTACCGTAACATGCTGTTCACCCGGCTCTATGATGAGCGTGCCGTAAACATGCAACGCACCGGACAAATCGGCACCTTTGCCTCATCACTGGGACAGGAAGCTATCGGTGCAGGCGTAGGCCTGGCCATGCAACCCAGTGACATCATTGCACCCAGCTTTCGTGAGAGCGGTGCGCTCTTTTGCCGTGGTTTTAGAGTGCGCGACCTGCTGCTCTACTGGGGTGGTGACGAACGGGGCATGAGCAACCCGGATGTGGGTGATGACTTTCCCATCTGCGTTCCCATCTCCACCCATACCACCCACGCCGCCGGCGCGGCCTTTGCCGTGAAATATCGAAAAGAGCCACGGGTTGTGGTCTGCCTGCTGGGAGATGGCGGCACATCAAAGGGCGACTTTTATGAAGCGATCAATCTGGCCGGCGCCTGGAACCTGCCGCTTGTGTTCGTAATCAATAATAACCAATGGGCCATCTCCGTTCCCCGTGCTATGCAGTCAAAATCTGAAACGCTGGCGCAGAAGGCCGTTGCGGCTGGCATACCCGGTATCCAGATCGATGGCAATGATCCGATTGCCGTAAACCATTTTGTATCAGAGGCGATTGAGAAAGCCCGCAGGGGGGGTGGCCCCACACTCATTGAAGCCATCAGTTATCGACTCTGCCATCACACCACGGCAGATGATGCCACGCGCTATAGAAGTGACGAAGAGTTAGAGGCCCATCGACAGTACGACCCTGTTCCCAGATTAAAGGCGTTCATGACCCAGCGCGGCATCTGGTCAGATGAACAGGAAACGCAACTACTGACAGCGTGTAAAGAGGAGATCGAACAAGAGGTCAAACACTACCTTGAGAGTGAGCCCCAACCCCCTGCGAGCATGTTTGACTCACTCTATGCCGCACTGCCCGGCGCACTGATCCAGCAACGTCAGGCGCTGCAGGAAAAGGAGTAACGTCATGTCAGAAATCACAATGATAGAAGCGGTGAATCTGGCCATGCACCATGAAATGACACAGGACCCGGCCATGCTGGTTCTGGGCGAAGATATCGGCATTAACGGCGGTGTGTTTCGGGCCACTGTGGGCTTACTGGAAAAATTCGGCGATCAGCGCGTACTGGACACACCCTTGGCGGAAAACATGATTGCCGGTATCGCAGTGGGCATGGCAGCACAGGGGCTTCACCCGGTCGCAGAGATCCAGTTCATGGGCTTTATCTATCCGGCCCTAGACCAGATGATCAGCCACGCGGGTCGCATGCGTAACCGCACTCGAGGTCGGCTCAGCTGCCCCATGGTATTGCGTGCGCCTTATGGTGGTGGCATTCACGCACCGGAACACCACTCAGAGAGCACCGAAGCCATGTTTGCCCATATCCCGGGGCTGCGGGTTGTTACCCCCTCCTCTCCTACCCGAGCCTATGGACTGCTGCTGGCCGCCATTCGCGACCCGGACCCGGTCGTTTTTCTGGAACCCAAGCGGGTCTATCGACTAATGAAACAGTCGGTCAAAGATAACGGTGAAGCCCTGCCACTGGATACCTGCTTTGTGCTGCGTCCTGGCAGTGATATTACATTGGTCAGCTGGGGCGCAATGTTGCATGAGACACAGCTCGCCGCAGAACAACTGGCCAGTGAAGGCGTTGACGCTGAAGTGATCGACCTGGCCACCATTAAACCCATCGACATGGAAACCATTCTGGAATCAGTCGGCCGCACCGGACGTTGCGTAATCGTGCAAGAGGCCGCTCGTACTTGCAGTGTCGGTTCTGAAATTTCCGCCCGTCTGGCAGAAGAGGGACTGATGTCTCTGTTTGCACCGATACGTCGTGTCTCAGGCTACGACACCGTCATGCCCATGTTCCGACTGGAGAAACACTACATGCCCAGTACAGAACGCATCTTACAGGCCGTCAGAGAGACCTTGGAGTACGCATGAAACTATTCAATCTACCCGATCTAGGTGAAGGGCTTCAGGAAGCGGAGATCGTCTCCTGGCAGGTTAAAGCGGGTGATGAAGTTACCCAGGGACAACTGCTGCTCTCCGTAGAAACGGCCAAGGCGATAGTGGAGATACCTTCACCAGAAGCCGGCATCATCGCAAAATGTTTTGGTGATGATGGTGACATTGTCCAAGTGGGTGATCCACTGGTTGAGTTCAAGGTGGAAGGCGCGACGGAAGCCGAACCAAAAACGAAGCCAGAAAAACAAGACACCGGCACCGTCGTCGGTGAAGTCAAGAGCGGCTCCCAGGTGATCGAGGAGAAGGCCGCACGCTTAGGCGGCAATCAAAGCAGCGGAACCAAAGCAACGCCGGCCGTTCGAGCACTGGCTAAACAACTGGATGTAGACCTCTCCATCGTTACGCCTACCGGACCGAAGGAGACCGTAACAGCGGGTGATGTACAGCGGGTGGCAAAGATACTTGCAGAAGTTGGCCCGATGGAACTGCTGAGGGGTGTTCGACGCGCTATGGCCCACAGTATGGCCCAGGCCCATGCCGAAGTCGTACCCGTTACGCTCTGTGATGTGGTAGATATCCAACGCTGGAAACCCAATGAGGATTTCACTGCACGCCTGATACAGGCAATCCTGGCGGCCTGTGAGGCCGAACCTTCCCTCAATGCCTGGTACGACGCCCATGCCGTAGGGCGACGACTTCTGAAAAAGGTCCATCTGGGAATTGCAGTGGATACCTCAGAGGGGCTGTTTGTGCCGGTTTTATCTGATGTTGGCCAGTACTCAAGCACCCACCTCAGAGAACGGTTGAATCAACTCAAACAGTCTGTCCGTGATCGCTCCATTCCCGCTGATCAACTACGTGGAAACACCTTCACCCTCTCCAACTTCGGTACCATTGCAGGGCGGCATGCCAACCCCATTGTGGTACCACCGACTGTCGCCATACTGGGCGCAGGGCTCTGTTATGATGCCGTGGTACCTGTTGATGGCAAACCAGCCGTGCATCGGCTGTTACCCCTGTCACTGACGTTTGACCACCGGGCAGTAACCGGTGGTGAGGCGGGTCGTTTTTTGGCAGTGTTGATAGCGGAACTGGGAAAAGCGTGAATAACGCTGGATTTTAATAATAAAGTGAAACTTGCTTAGCCACTATTTTAAGTGTTCTGACACTTATTACGGGATCAGACCTGAAATCCTGATCAAGAGCAGTTGCTTTCTGATCCGGTTTATTTAATTTTTTCGGACAATAATTTCCACCGGCGCTATGTAACAGGCCTTGATGTTATCAATCATATTATTAATTTTAGTGGAGGTGGTTTCCTTCATTAACGTATGCAGTCCGAGCGCTGGCAGACCAACTCTTTTTGCTGATTTCTCACGCAATATTTTAAAGAAATCCAGTGCGTAATCATGGCGATCATTTACTTGGATAACTTCTAATCCGGCATCCACCAAAGCTTCTTTGTACTGATCAGGCGTAGCCAACATACTACTGCTTTTTTCAGATGCCCAGGGAACCGGGTAGATCAAATCGCCATCGATAATGCGCATAATGTCATAGACACCAAAAGATGAACCCGGGCGTAACACGCGAAATACTTCCTTGAAAAGCATCTCTTTATCTTCGATGTTCATACCAACGTGCAACATATAGCCACCATCAAAAGACCCTTGCTGAAAGGGCATCGCTGTTGCACTGCCCTGCTGAAGAGAAACTTTATTATTCAGCCTGACCCAATCACAGAGAGACTTGCCTGTTTCAATATACTCAGTTGATAAATCAATGCCTGTGACGTGATTATTGTACTTATCAGCTACAAATCGTGCGGCACCACCAAGACCACAGCCCACATCAAGAATGTGGTGCTGTTCAGAGAACCCAAGCTGACCAAGTAAGTGTTCTGTTGCAAAGCGTCCACCAACATGGAATTCGTCAACAGCAGCAAGGTCTTCAATTGTAATATTTTCAATTGTTTTACCCAGCGCAGTAATCGATGCCTGAATAGCTTGAAGTAAATCACCGTGCAAATAATGCGCTGTTACTGCTTTATCACTTGACATCATCGATTACCATTAATTGTCTGATATGCCCTATTTCAGCTGACAACCTGTACAGACCATAACCGAGCCTTTGCTGGAATGCCAGCAATCGACTCTTATGATTGTGGCGCAATGGGTAATCCGATCATAAGGAACCTCATCCATATATGAACATATCTGATAACGACCCGTTTGTTTGGCTTTTCTCAATGAGATAAGACTCAACTTACTATTGTGACAGTTTTTTCATAACTTAATAAAACGTATGGGTGTCCACACATCCATAATAGCCACCACGAATACTAACGAAGACGGAGCTGACTACAGTGTCTAAGCCGTTAAGCTAGTCAGAGAGAAATAAGCTCGAACATTCCCTTCAAAACCATGCTGAATGTCCGAACATGAAAACCCAAGTGTTTCCAAAGCTAACTGTATGCCATTAAATGAATATTTTAATCACTCCTTCGAGATTCAGTGCTGATAGTTTGGGAGGTTAACGATTAGCTTCCGGTCGGTTGAATTTTTTTCGTGCACGTTCAACCTGATTTCTGATCACACAGCCCTCTACATGATCATTTATCAGCCCCATTGCCTGCATAAAGGCATATACGGTAGTTGGACCAACAAACTTCCAGCCCCTCTTTTTCAGATCTTTGGACAGCGCAATCGATTCCGCTGAAGTTGATGCAGACTGTGGTTCGGCCAGCTGTTCAGAATCTGGTTCAAAGCGCCAGATGTAAGCTGACAAGAGACCCTCCTCTTTAACTAGCTCTTGTGCTCTCTTAGCATTATTAATGACGGCTTCAATCTTCCCTCGATGACGAACAATCCCCGCATCTTGGAGCAAGCGTTCAACATCTTTCTGGGTAAAGCCAGCGACCTTATCAAAATCAAAATCATGAAAAGCAGCCCGGAAATTCTCACGTTTCGCGAGAATAGTTCGCCAGCTCAGACCAGACTGAAAACTCTCCAGACATAGCTTCTCGAACAAACGATGATCATCGGTGACTGGAAAACCCCACTCAGTATCATGATAGTGAAAAAACTCCGGTGCTGCTTTACACCATGAGCAACGAGCCTTTCCATCTGGACCTTTAATCAACTCACTCATTTTACTATTCCTTTATTTTTCTGGAGAGAATCTGTCTTTTGTAATAGTTGAGAAGACCATATCTCATTCTCAATATATCTTGAGCCCAGGCGAACAGCATCAAGATAATATTCAGCATTCCTGCTGGGTCCTGTAATGTAATATGGCTTACCATTCTCAGAGAACACCAACACCAGAATGTGGTTATTTTTCTGTGAATTAGTCACCGCTTCTATCTGAGCCTTGTCCATTCCATCCCATCCTAATGCAACGAGTCTACTCATATCTTCTGTGGGAATAACCAGCAGTAACTTTTTTCTAACCGTCTTGTCACAGAGCTGTTCCAGCTCCCATTGCAGACCTGGCGTATCATCGAGAATCACCACAATAATACTGGCAACACTTAAAAGCTCCCGCACCCGTCCCTGCCAATCATCAGACACATACTCACGATGGGCGCCAAGGGGAGGCAGTGCCTCGGTGGGGCGTCCAATAGCAACCACAGGACCATACTGCTTGAGTGGGTTAACAATAAACTCCTCAAAGGTAATGGGAATGTCAGCTGGTATTGCGGCATTGGCATCTGCCTCATCCATCCGAAACGCGCGCAGAAGCAAGACCGGAGGACGTGGGTCTTGCTCTAATACTTGTCCGGCCTCAGGGGCAGTCAACTGCTGTCGGTTACGGCGCGCCTTCTGACTGGCAGTGAGTAATCGAAAAAGTAACGCCATACCACCTGCCGGCGCACCAAATACCAACAACATACTTATCCAATTACTATCCACAGAGATTCCAGCAATCACTATTACAAATACTGCAGGAAAAAGAGTGAAAATGGCTAGATGCAGGCCCCATAACACAAGTCTGGCCCTGAATGATCCTGGCCGCTGGAAACGTTTGTAATTGCGTCGCCTTTTCCAGAATTTTCTCACGCCCCACCTGTAGCGTCTATTCAGCTCTGAATCAACAAAACGTACACGGCGAAACAGCGAGAAACGATTAAGGATATAAAATAGAATCGCAAGGCCGATAATTACCAGAAAGACAATCCATATCAATCCGGAAATCCATTCCGGCGCGCCAAATTCAACGGAAAGGACAAAAAACAGTAGTAATAGACCCAGCAGTGCTTGCATGACTATTAAGATAGTCGTTGCTGGTTAAGTTGTCTTCATATTCTAATGAACACAAGACTTGTAGAGCGGATTTATAAAGCGAGTGTTAATGCTAATCCTGCTTACACTTGCACTCAGTTATTTGAATAAGGACCCGATCCTTCATTCAGGACACCCACAGTCATACAGGACACCCACAGTCATACAGGACACCCAAGGATTGACACAGAACATCACTGTGCCATAATTAGAGAACATAAAGGAAACTACAATTTCAAGGAATGAGCATGCCGAAACCCAGAAAAGCCCTTATCAGTCTTGATGCCACTCCCTACTATCACTGTGTCTCCCGCTGCGTCCGCCGTGCATTTCTTTGCGGTATAGATCAATTAACCGGGCGCTCATATGAGCACCGCCGCGCCTGGATTGAAAAGCGTTTACTCGAACTTCCCAACTCATTTTCTATCGATATAGCGGCCTATGCCGTGATGCACAATCATACCCATCTGGTACTTCATATTGATACAAAACGTGCGGCCAACTGGTCACAGCGAGAGGTTATCGAAAACTGGCATGGATTATTTAATGGATCGCCACTAAGTCAACGCTTTATAAATGGTGAGACTCTGTGTAAGGCTGAGTGGGAACTACTGGAATCCGTAATTGAAACATGGCGCACACGCCTCCAATCAATCAGCTGGTTTATGCGTTGTCTCAATGAGAAGATTGCCCGCCAAGCAAACATTGAAGATGGCTGTACCGGGCGTTTCTGGGAGGGACGCTTCAAGTGCCAGGCTCTGCTTGACGAAGCCTCCTTAGCGGCCTGCATGGCCTATGTCGATCTAAACCCTGTGAGGGCAGGAATAGCTGACACGCCAGAGTCTTCTGACTATACATCGATCCAACGACGCATTCGATTTACTGAAGCGCTGCCTTCCACAGAAAGAAGCCATTCCTATACAGAAGGTGATTTTCAGCCAGCAGTACTTCAATCATTTGTAGGCTATCCACGTGAAAAAATGCCCACAGGGATACCCTTTTGCCTAATGGATTATCTGGAATTGGTGGATTGGACAGGCCGAGCAATTAGAGAGGATAAACGAGGTTCAATATCTCCAGACCTTCCTCCCATACTCAATCGCCTTCAGATTAATCCAAATGCATGGCTCACAATGACGACTTCATTTGAAGGACGTTTCAAATCGCTCGTAGGACGCATTGATAAGATGCATGCCGCCTGTGAGTTACTCGGCATACACTGGGCACAGGGTATAAATTCCTGCAGACAATTGCTGAGCGCTTAATCTGCCTCTCTATTAACCTAGCTATTTGGATGGTCAGTCCGAGTCTGCGCTATACATTGGTTCTTTTACCGCCCCTATCAATTTCATTAAATCCTGCATTTAAAACCCTATTTACACTTCCCTGATCTGGAATAGGTTATCGACCAATAGAAAACAAATAGACTATTAACTTTTTATAATGCTGCTCAATAGATGGGTGTCACGTTTTCGTCGTCATGTCGGATTTGTATCAGGTGCCATCCCAGGGGTTGCCCACTACTGGCTTGAGAGAAGAATCATCGAAGAACTGCAAAAATACATGAGCGACAATAAAACGGTACCAGCATCACTGTAGCATCTCTGCTTGCAAACTTGGCTTCAAACTATCTCAATAAGGAACAAACTGCTCTACAGCCAAATCTTTTCGGGCGTACACCTCTTCTGTTTTTATGTTTGATAGATGGGTGTCTTGTTTTACCATACTTTGGGTGTCTTGTTTTACCATACTTTCATTTCGAAGGGTCAGACTCGATTGATCATGAGCGAACTAGTAATTATCAATCGAGTCTGACCCCATCGATATTGTTAGCGCATTCACGACCAGAAGGCTCCTTGCGATTGCCCACCCATTGAAATTACCTCTTTGACTTGTGTGATGGTGAATACCTCATGAACGATTTCACCTTCATAGCCATATGAGATCTCGGCTTTCAGTTGCGCTCTAAGAGAATCACCTGGTAACACCCTTTGGGCTTGAGATTGGAACTCGCGCAACCATTCGGTGTGAATGATTGAGGCTTCGATTTGCCTGCCCTGATAACGGAGAACCCATTTTGACTTCCCCAAGTAATCGGGCTTTTTGACTTGAAGGATGGCTTCGGTTTCAGACGTTATTGTTCTGAGGGTGAGCAGTTCTCGGACGGTTTCTTCACTGATAGAGAATGAATGGTTGAATTTTCTTTCCGTCTGATCCGTTAAGTACAAGGCCTGATCTTCTTTGCACAGATTGTCGAGCGAGCGCTTCATGGCCGAAACATCAGACAGGATGATGTTGGTAGGTGGTGGAGCATAAGCGGGGATGGCGTTGAGGCCAGTTTTTTCGGCCTCGACCACGATTATTTCCTGTAGCTCCTTGACCTCACTCCGGCTGCCAATGGTTTCGCGCTGCTCCATCCACTCGACTACGGAGTTGCGTGCGTTAAAGGCAAATTCACCAAATATTCTTTTCCATTTGAGTTCCTTCAATGCCTCATCTGGAATTGATTTGAGTGAGTTCCTCAACCAAGTAACGACCGAGCCGCTCTGTATATCTTCGAGAATCAGAATGGTGGAAATGTCAGCGTTAATGGTATGGGCCATGTGCTGATCAAATTCTTGCACTGACTCGATCAAACCGGACATTGCCCTAAAAACCCGCCCTGGATCAGCAGAGTCTCGCTGGTAGTCAATTTTTATACCGAATCGTTTGCTTTCCGTATCCACTCGGTTTCCCTTTTTTAAGCGCTAACGCCGCGCTTTGCGGCTGGTTTGGAGCGCAGCGGAAAACCAGTCCGACAACAGCGCCTTGTTAGAAGCTAAGTTGTTTCTAGCACCCATGTTGCCACCCACTTATCAATTAAAAATTGCGTGCTACCAATAGTCATTTTCAACCAATGATTTCTTTCGTCGCTAGGCAAAATTTTTGTGGAGAATAATATCGCCCTTCGTCCTCGCGCACTCGTATTATATATTTGAGACTTCATATGACGAACCCAAGCAATGTTGTTTGTTGTAACAGCAGTAATTGCTTGGTGCTCTATGTTTAATGATGTGTTGATGAGCGCTTGAGCATTTGGACCTTGTACTAAAGCAGCATGGTGAGCAATAAACCACTCAAGCCAATATCTCGCTAAAGGGTTTTTGACTGAGTCAGAAGCACATATAGACTCTATTTCAGCTTGAAAGCTACTCACCTCATCTACCCCAATGATTTGGTTTATATACACCATTGCATCACTAACAACAGGCAAGAAAAATTGAAAGTTCTCTAATATTGGAGTTATTAGCACAGAGCTATGCATTGTTCTAGCCCTACGAATGATTCCTTTAGCAAGACCAACATCCAAGTTCTTTTGATTTATAGCTTTATCGATAGCAGTAAGGAAAGCTTGTTCTGCAGCTTCGTCTTCATCTATTTCTATCTCGACCTCATGCTCCTCAACCTCGCCTGTATAAGGGTTGAATATCTCAAGACTCTCAAAAATCGCTTCTTTCTCCAAGTCATACGGATTATGCAAATATTCAGAAACATACTTCTCAGCTTCCATTATTTTTGTTTTTCCGGAGGCTAAAGTAAGTCGATGATTTTCATATAGGTAAATGGTTAAATCTCGTAGCACCGAATCCAACTTCTCAGTGTCATTTGAAAAAATGCGAATATCATCAACGTAGCGGGTAAAAGGAAGACCTAGCCCTTGGAGAAATTGATCGACATCTGTCATTAGAGCTTCAGACATGACGACACTTGCAGCTGGCCCTACTGGTATGCCTTGAGATGTTTTTCCATTGATTCTTGAAAGAAATGATTCAATGTCTTTAGCTTTGTTTTTTAAGCTGGGATCAGCAAACTCGATAGCATTATTTAGTCGGTGCAAATAGATTTGATTATAAAAATCAGTGATGTCTGTAGCTAGGATATATTTACATTCGTTTGCCAGTTCAGCAGTTCTAGAATCAAAATCTGGGTACCCACCTCCCGCTGAAAAAAAGCTGCCTTCATGTATTTGCAATCTATACGAACATGCCGCCTTCATGGCAATCGGCAAGCGAGCAGCTTCAACACTTTCGGCTATTTCATAAGCCATTGCGGTATATATAACAGCATCAACTGGTTCAAGCTGGTGAACTATTCTATAGGTTCCATTGGATTTTATTGCGGGTACGGTATGCGGGGGAAACACCCAAAGTTTCTCTACATTCTTACCGGAAAGCTCGGCTTTGACTTCATCCCAATTATGCCAAATTGCTTCGAATTCAAACGGCTTTGGAAAAAAGTCAGAGTCATAATATTTTTCAATATGTTGCCTAGCAAAGTCCAAAGACTCTTCCGTAAGTTTGCTCATCTACGTTGCTCTCTCCTTGCTTCTAACGTCCAAGCTGTGCGGCGCAAACGAAGCACAGCGTAGTTTGCGTCCGAACGAGCGCCTTGTTATGCGATTTTTCAGATTGAGATACCTCTTTCCCAGTTTTCATAAACATCAAAATCATTTTCTGCATCAATTTCTATTTCGTGAATACATGTTTCGTTCTTTTCACGTGTAACTTTATATAAAACGAAATCATCCGCGTTTAAAGTTCCTGCTTTTAGCTCCTGCATAAATTGTTTAACAAGATCAGGTGAATGGGTTTCAAGCAAAACATTAACGCTCTTTTCCTTTATGGTATCGATAAAAATAGTGGCTAGATCTCTTGATGATTTTGTGTGTAAGTGTATTTCAGGCTGTTCAAATAAAAGAGTAGAATTTTTTTGCGCAAAGCTACATTGCGTAAGAACAGGCATTATTTGAGAAAGTCCATATCCTAAATCAGCAATTGGAAATGAGTCACCATCTTTTAATCCAAGTTTCAAATCAACTAAGTCAGACTTGCCTACTCTTGAAATGCTTACGTCCTTAGCAAGGCCTAATTTTTTGAGCCATCCGGCTATCTGTTTAATATGAGGTCGCTTAGTAGTTTGAAATGACTCATTCGCAAGCATAGTGATGGCTGATTCACCTCTTGCGCCCACCTCAGAAGGGTTAGCTCCTCTTGTTTCATACTTTCTGCGAGGTGATTCTCGAAATGGACCTAGATAAAACGTACCAAACAGTTCGTTAGATAATGCACCCTGTGCATTTATTAGCGGCAGAAAGTCTCCCGCATTCTTCTGTGCTTTTCCAAATATGCTTTCGGCAGTAATTAAGAAGCCTGGTCCTAAAGTACATGTTAATTTAGCAGATGTCTTTTTGTTTGTTACGGTATAACCACGACCACTCCACTTAATATTATATTCAATATCAGCAATATTAATTGATGCAGTTTCTATTCGGATATCTTGAGTCCTTTGAGCGCACTTAAAATCATAAACAGCCTCAACAGTTGATTTTCTTCGCTTTGGGTTACCTTTGCCATCTAATTCTACAAATTGAATTTCGCCTGTTGTTACCCCAAGCGACAATGTATCCTGGTAGGATTTTGAATGAATTACTTCGATAAATCGTCCAAGATGAACACTGGCATATTCATCATCTATAACGATAGGTGCAGTATTATTGGGTACTTTAAGCGTTTGACTCAGACATGCTAGCGCATGAATGCAGCTACTTTTTCCTGATGAATTAGCGCCAATAAAAACGGTGATTGGTTTAATATCAATCCATCTTCCAGTTCCAATGCCTTTAAAATTATCAATGTATAATCGACTTATAGCCATATACTTTCCTCAGTTATTATCTATTGTATTGCCTTCAATTTATTGCGCATAACATCTGATTATGCGGCTTCTACGCTGCCACAAGTGAGAAATGCAGCAAGCTCGCTCGGTTAAGTGTGATATGCGACTTATTGTTCCACGCATTATATTTCCTATTAAGCAGCGAACAAACTTGAAAGCAGAACAATGAATGGGGTTTCCAGCATCCTGCCAAGCGGCTATTCCTTAACTATCTCAACAGGTTACCAGGGAATTTAAAGCAGATAAACTATTTTCTTGTTTGCATGTTTTGCTGCTTCTCTCACGCACTATTCGGTAAGCCTTTTGCAATCGCCTTGACACAATAGCACGATCGTTCTATTTTAGTCGCATGACCAAAGGTGAAGATACAAAAAGGGCCATCCTTGCGACCGGGCTGAATCTGGCGAGTAGTATCGGGCTTGAACAGGTCACTATCGGCTCACTGGCAAAGGCCGCTGG
>JAPHUE010000262.1 GCA_026196795.1 Sedimenticola sp. | reverse complement strand
TTCCTCTCGATATATCCATCAACCTCTGCTCCTAGTATTCTAGGTATAAGGCCGATCTCACTTCAATACAACCCCCAACACGCAATCGAACTCAATAAAGCGCATTGGAATTTCGTAAAAACAAACAGCAATAACCTTTTATATCAATAGGTTAAAGCCAGCGGGTTACGCTTCCGTTTCAGCTTCAGGGCGACGACTCAGTACCTGGTCAATCAGTCCGTAGGCTACAGCATCCTCGCCACTCATGAAATTATCACGATCCGTATCTTTGCCTATGGTCTCAAGTGACTGGCCGGTGTGGTTCGCCATGATGGTATTCAACCGATCACGCAGAAGTAAAATCTCTTTAGCATGAATCTCAATATCGGTTGCCTGCCCCTGGAAACCACCCAAAGGCTGATGAATCATCATCCGGGAGTTAGGCAGACAATAGCGCTTGCCCTTCTCGCCACCCGCCAGCAACAAGGCACCCATACTAGCCGCTTGGCCAATACACATTGTGCTGATATGGGGCTTAATGAACTGCATGGTGTCGTAAATGGCCAAACCAGCCGAAACAGAACCGCCTGGCGAATTAATATAGATATGGATATCTTTATCCGGATTCTCTGATTCCAGAAAGAGCAACTGAGCCACTATCAGGTTGGCCATGTTGTCTTCCACCTGACCGACCAAGAAGATGACACGTTCCTTGAGCAGACGAGAGTAGATATCATAAGAGCGCTCGCCCCTGGAGGTCTGTTCAACCACCATCGGAATCAGCCCCAGATTATTTGCGTCTAATCCACCCATATTTCTTATATCGGTCATTCTGAATAAATCCTTTAGTTATACCTTATTCGTCAGCAGCTTCGATATCTTTAGGTGCTGGATTCATGATCGCATCGAAACCGCTCTCACTCTCTTCAACCTTGACTTGATCCAGAACCCAATCAACAACCTGCTCCTCAAGAACCAGGTTTTGAATGCCAGCCAGCTGTTCTTTATTATTATAATAATAATCAATAACTTGCTGCGGCTCTTCATAGGTCTGAGCAAATTGCTCAATCTTTTCACGAACCCGACCTTCGTCCAGTTCAATCTTATTAGTGCTTAACACCTCAGCAATAATCAATCCGAGACTGACGCGTTTTTTCGCCTGGTCCTCAAACAATTCGACTGGCAGGTTGATATTACTGCCTTGACCGCCTTGCGCGAGATTGGCTTTTGTCTGCTCCATGAGCACCTGTGCCTCACGGGTAATCAACGCTTTAGGCACATCCAATGGATTAACTTCAAGCAACACATCCATAACCTGTTCTTTTACCAGACCACGAATCTTCTCTTCAAGTTCACGGGTCATGTTGCCACGAATCTCTTTATAGAAACCCTCAACCCCATCTTCAGTTACACCAAATGCCTTGATGAACTCGTCATTAACCTCAGGCAGTGCAGCCTCAGAGACCTTGGTCACTTCAACTTCAAAGGTAGCCGGTTTACCCGCAAGACTCTCTGCGTGATAGCTTTCCGGGAAGG
This sequence comes from Sedimenticola sp., assembly GCA_026196795.1. Taxonomy (GTDB): domain Bacteria; phylum Pseudomonadota; class Gammaproteobacteria; order Chromatiales; family Chromatiaceae; genus Sedimenticola. The sequence goes on along the minus strand of JAPHUE010000262.1, from coordinate 11,537 downwards.
TCAACTCCAAGGTGCGTTTATCACCCGCCTTGGCACCAATCAATCCCTCTTCAAACCCTTCGATCATGCCTTTTGAACCGATCTCCAGAGGCACACCATCAGCAGAGCCACCATCAAAGGCCTCGCCATCAATGAAGCCCTTGAAGTTAATGGTGACCTGATCACCATCAGCCGCCGCTCGATCAACCTCATTCCAGGTGGTCCGCTGCTTGCGCAGTTTTTCTACCATCTCAGTCATATCTTCGTCGGTTACTTCTGCCGTTGGACGGGTGACAGTAGCATCACTCAACGGATTGAGTTTTACTTCTGGCATCACTTCAAACACGGCCACATAGGCCATTCCGGCATCAGCGGGTTTTTCCAGAGGTTCGATTGAAGGCTCACCGGCAGGATTCAGTTTTTCCTGCATCAGGGCTTCAAAATAGCTTGATTGCACCAAGTCTCCAAAGACTTCATTTTGGGCATCATGGCTAAAACGCTTGCGTACCACTGACAGAGGCACTTTACCTGGACGAAAACCGTCCAGTTTGACAGTTCGCGCGATCTCTTTCAGTCGCTTCTCCACCGCGTCATTTACCTTTTCAGCGGGGATTTCAACAGTCATACGACGCTCAAGCCCTTCACTCGATTCAACCGAAACTTGCATGCAAACCTCTTCTGGCAGGGATTACTGCCATTCCTCTGTCTTTAAATGGAAGTGGCAACCGCCGTAGCAGCCACCGAAATTTAGCCCTCTATAAAGGGCACCGTGCCTAACAAGCAGACCTGAATATCGATCTGCCGATCATTTTCAAAGTGGTAAACCAAACCCAGTCGGCAAGGCCGGGGAAAACGGACAACAAGATATACCACTATCTGCAAATAAGCCGGCTATTGTACCTAAAAACAACCTTTATTAAAGCGTATTGTTCGCTCTCCCCCCCCATTAAGTTGAACCCGATGTGCGTTTTTTTGCATCAACAAAGCACAAAACCCGCCATTAGGCGGTAATTTTTAACAGAAAGAATGGAATTATCTAAGAATTGTATGGCAATCGTTCAACTAACGATTACTCAGAAAGAGTGGTGCCGTCCGGGAGACTTGAACTCCCACACCTTGCGGTACCAGAACCTAAATCTGGCGTGTCTACCAATTCCACCAGGACGGCATTAAAGGGTGATTATAGTGAGGTCATCAATGGGTGGTCAATGAACCAGCCCCTGTCAGTCCTCCTTTGTCAGCACTATTGCTCTGACTCTCATCCCTGCGTAAGCAGCTGCGCATTATACCGATAGCCCATTCGATGTCTAACGCATTTTTAAATCACCCGAATAAATTCAGGGTCAGCCAAATGGTTAATTCTCTCGGCTATCGATGCCCCGCTCAAGTTCACCGCTTTTGCGCAACTCCCGTTTCAATATTTTACCGGCCGCATTCTTAGGTAATGCCGCCACCAACAGGACTTTTCTTGGCACTTCATGACGACCCAAATTATCCCGACAAAAAGCCTTGATGTCTGCAGTCGTGATCGCTTCTCCCTCTTTCAGTACCACATGGGCAACCGGAATCTCTCCATGCAGCTCGCTGGGCTCACCCACCACGGCCGCCTCCAGAATTGCCGGATGGGTATAGAGTAACTCCTCTACCATGCGGGGATAGACATTCATCCCGTTTACAATAATCATGTCTTTCTTGCGATCCACGATATAGAGATAGCCATCCCCATCTTTGTAACCGAGATCACCTGTTCTCACCCACTCACCAAAAAAACTCTCAGCCGTTGCCTCCGGCAGGTTCCAGTAACCCTTCATGACGTTCGGCCCACGCACGCAGATCTCCCCGATCTTGTCGATGCCTATCTGACGCCCTTCATCGTCATAGATTTCCATCTCAACATCGGGCACGGGCAAGCCAACCGACGCCGGTTTTCTAACACCATCAATAGGATTGACACAGGTTACCGGTGAGCATTCGGTGGGCCCATCTCCCTCACATACAGGCACACCATAGCGGGCTTCAAATTGCTGCATAATCGCCTCAGGCATGGCCGCCCCACCGGATACACAATAGCGTATGGATGCCCAACGACTTAACTGCTCTTCTGGCAATCGCAACAGCACGTTATACATACTGGGCACCCCCAGAAAGACCGTCGCCTTCACCGCTTCAATTACCTCCGAAACCGCAGCCGGATCAAACTTCGGAACCGGTGCAAAGCTGACGCCATGCAACAGCGGGGTCAATGTGCCGACAGTTGCCGCGAACGAGTGGAACATGGGAAGCACCACCAGCAGCCTGTCTTCGCCTGGCTGGAGCTGTAACGCAGCCAGTACGCTCGTGGTATTGGACACCAGATTGCTATGTGTCAGCATCGCACCTTTAGGGTGCCCTGTTGTACCCGAGGTGTAGAGAATCGCCGCCAGATCATTCAAGGTATCAAACTCGGGTTGCGGTACGGGTGCCGCACAGTGAGTAAAGTCTTCAAACAGAAGATCCTCTGAACTGGCAAGTTCATTGCCTATACAGACAGCAAAACGTAACTCCGGCAGTTCACCACGGAAAGCGGTAACCCCCGCCCCCATCACCTGATGGTAGATTAATCCTGTAACCCCGGCATCTTTCAACACATAGGCTATCTCCCGAGGATTGAGCATCAGATTAACCGGCACAACGACCGCTCCCGCCTTGACGATTCCGGCATAGGCATAGGCAAACTCTGCAGAATTGATGCAATAGAGGGCTATGCGATCCCCCTTAGTGACACCCTGCTCAGCAAGAGCGGCTGCGACCGCATCGGAGCGCGCATCCACCGTAGCAAAGGTAATCGAGTGATCGGTAAAAAGTATGGCTGGCTGTTCGCTAAAGCGCTGCGCGGTGTTGCGCATCATTTCCGGAATTGAAGCTGTTGCTGAAAAGGTCATAGTCACGCTGCCTGATGAAATGAGATAGGGCAGGATAAAACCAGACAAGGCAGGATGCAATGGAACAGGCTACCCGGAGAATGGAGAACACCGGGCAGCCTCTGGTTAAGACAGGCGCATCAGATCACTTTTGAGAAATTTTTCTGCTGTAGACCGGCCGAGAGATAGTGATCAAAGGCCATGCAGACATTACGTATCAGCAGCCTTCCCCGTGGCAACACGCGAATACCATCGGCGTCCATCTCCAGCAGCCCATCAGCCGCCATGCTCGGCAATCGAGCCAGCTCATTGGCAAAATAGTCCGCAAAACGGATACCCCAAGTCTGTTCAATACTGGCATAGTCGAGCACAAAGTTGCAGATCAGACAGGTAATGACATCGCGTCTGATCAGATCATCTTTTGTCAGTTCTATACCCCTAAAGACAGCCAGCTTGTTATTGTCAATCGCAGCATAATACTCATCAAGCCCGCGCTCATTCTGGCTGTAGGTATTACCCACCATGCCAATAGAGGTCACGCCCATGGCAACCAGATCACAATCTGAGTGTGTGGAATACCCCTGGAAATTTCGATACAGCGTCCCTTCCCGTTGAGCAATAGCCAGTTCATCATCTGGTCGGGCAAAATGATCCATGCCGATATAGACATAGCCAGCTTTAGACAGGTGCTCACCCGTCATCTGAAGAATATCCAGTTTGACTTGAGCCGCAGGCAGCTCCTCCTCATTAATCCGTCGTTGCGGTTTGAACAACTCGGGCAGATGGGCGTAGTTAAAAACAGAGAGCCGATCCGGCCCAACCTCTATGACACGATCCAGGGTCTTGGTAAAACTCTCGACTGTCTGAAACGGCAAGCCATAGATCAGATCAATACTGACTGAACGAAACCCATTATCTCGTGCCGCCTCAAGTACCGTCATGGTTTCCGCTTCAGACTGGATACGGTTAACGGCCTTCTGTACCCGATCGTCGAGATCCTGCACACCCAGGCTCAGGCGATTGAAGCCAACCTCGCGCAAGGTTTTGATCGTCTCTGCAGTCGCTTCCCGAGGATCAATCTCTATTGAATATTCACCCTTATCATCGTCAGCCAGGGTGAAATGTTCGCCCGTGACCCGCATCAGATCCTGCATCTCTTTATGACTGATGAACGTTGGCGTTCCACCACCCCAGTGCAGCTGTTCCACCACCCGGCTTTTATCAAAAATAGCACCCTGCATGGCGATCTCTTTGTGTACCCGATCAAGGTAATCAGCCGCCATACTGCGATCTTTGGTAGCAATTTTGTTACAGGCACAGTAAAAACAGATAGTGTCGCAGAAGGGAATATGGAAATAGAGCGACAGAGGCCCACCCGATTCGTTGGTTGCCTCGGCTGCCTGCCGGTATTCAGCCTCACCAAAAGCCTCATGAAACTGTGGCGCCGTTGGATAGGAGGTGTATCTCGGCCCCGAATAGTCGTACTTGTTTATCAGGTCCAGATCAAAAACCAGTGATTGATCCATAATTAATCCTCATCCACATCGAGACCACGACGGTGTGTCTCATTTATCTGCTGCAATAGTGTATTGAAGGGAATCTGGTCGCCGTGGCGATTCGCTACCTCCATAAAAGAGAGATCCTCTCGCCCAAAAGCGTAAGTACCATTGCACATCGCTTCATAAAGCTCGCCTACACCCCGCTCCAGAGGCTCCAGATAGGCGGGAAAGGTTGCCATCTCTTCCATCTCATAGAGTAAGCACTCTTTCAAATCACCTACTTCAAAATTGGCCTGTTTGACCCACTCTGCATACTCTTGCGCCGTTCTTGCACGTTGGATTGCCATACTAATGCTTATCCTTCATCAAATATCTCTTGGTACTCTGTCAGCTGCTCAGCCGTAAGAAGAAAAACCCCATGCCCACCGCGTTCAAAATCCAGCCACAGGAAAGGTACATCGGGGAACCGCTGACACAAGGCATATTCACTATTACCTACCTCGACCACCAGAATGCCGTCTGGTTCAAGGTAATCACCGGCCTCACGAAGTATTCGACAGACAATCTCCAGTCCTTCTTCTCCTGCCTCAAGCCCCAGTGTGGGCTCTTGGTGGTACTCATCCGGCAGTGTGGCCATCTCTTCATAAGAGACATAGGGAGGGTTGCTGACAATGATGTCATAATGCCGCCCATGTAACCCATCGAACAGATCTGACTGTATTGCTTCCACCCTTCCTTCCATATCATGACGCTCGATATTAATAGCGGCTACTGCCAGCGCATCTGGCGAGATATCCACAGCGTCAATATCGGCCTCTTCAAAGGCGTAGGCGCAACCAATAGCGATGCAGCCACTGCCCGTACAGAGATCCAGCACTCGGGTCACTGTCTCAGGCTGAATCCAGGGCTCAAAACGTGATTCTATCAATTCCGCGATGGGTGAACGAGGCACCAATACCTGGTCATTAACAAAAAAATCCAAACCAGCAAATGTGGCATGGTGGGTCAGGTAGGCGGCCGGGACACGGCGAACAATACGCTCCTGAAAGAGTTCAAAAACCCGCTCCTTCTCCTCTGAGGTCAGACGCGCATCCAAATAGGCAGGAGGTAAATCAGGCGGCATTGAAAGGGCAAACAGTACCAGGCTGATCGCCTCATCGAAAGGGTTGTCAGTACCATGCCCATAGTAGAGGTCCGCCTCGGTAAAGCGACTGGCTCCCCAACGGATAAAGTCCCTTAAGGTTTGAAGGTTTTGGATTGCTTCTGTCATCGGTTTAGGCCAACAGGGTAAGAACGCGAATAATAGCTTATTTAGCGTCCCAGCTAAACTTGCGCGACAGGATATCTGTTACTGCGTTATTAAAGGGAATTAGCCGACTGCCGATATGACTCATGAGGAGCTTCGCTCACCATGCCAGATAAGATGGCTGCAGGTATTTTCAGACAACGTGCCTATACAAACATCCCAAATCAGTCATTTGCTGCCTCTGCGCGGCTTACCAGAACCTGTTCTCGGTTATATCGGTGAGCAGGCCTGGATTGAACAGGTTAATCAGGGTCAAGACCTCTATGCACCGGATGCTACCCAGGAAAGCATCTACCTGATAAAAGGCACAGTCACACTGGAGCTGGACAATGGCACCACACGATCGGTAAGCGCAGACACACTCGCGGCCAATACACCTCTGGCTGCACCCCAGCCCACCGGGGCCATCAAGGCAGTTTGTGATACTGATGTCGAATTACTCTGCATCCCCAAGGATCTGATCGCCAGCATCTATGCAAGCTGGTGGGAAAACCATCAATCAACACCATCCGGCATAGAGTTGAAAGAAGACGACCTGGAAGACCAGATTTACATGGACTTCTACCAACAGATTCAGTCAGGTGACTACGAGCTTCCCAGCATGCCGGATATTGCAGTAAAGATTGGCAAAGCCGTAGAGAACCCCAACAGCAGCAGCGATGATCTGGCACGTATAATCACGGCCGATCCTCCTTTAGCGGCCCGCCTTATCAGAACAGCCAACAGCCCAGCCTTTGGGGGCGAGAAAAACATTACAGACTGCAAAGATGCCGTAACCAGACTGGGTTATGGCAATACGCGAAACCTGGTGACCAGTTTTGTCTTAAAAAACCTCTTTCAGACTGATGCGATACTGATCCAAAAAAGAATGAAGCAGCTATGGCATCACAGCCGTCGGGTTGCCGCCCTATCCCATGTATTGGCCTGCATGTCACCAGGGCTTGTCTCTGACCGGGCTATACTGACGGGTCTTATTCACGATATTGGGGCCATCCCCATTCTGATTGCAGCGGCCGATCAGCCAAGCTTATTGAATGACCCGACAAAACTGGACCATCTGGTAAACGCCCTCAAGGGTGAAGTAGGTGCGCTTATTCTTCGCAGCTGGAACTTCCCTCAGAGCGATATCGATACGGTACTCAACTGCGACGAATGGTTCAGACACAATGATCAACCAGCCGATTACACAGACCTGGTCATCGTGGCCCAACTGTTCGCTTATGTTGGCACACCCGAGATGCGTAACCTACCCGCACCGGATCTATCACCTGCATTCCATAAAATCGCAGGTGGAAAACTCACGCCATTGACTTCTATCTCTATTATTAATGAGGCTGAAAAAGAGATAAATGCGATTGAGGAACTACTTGAAGGGCATTAAATTGCCCACTCTGCTACACAACAGTTAATTCGAGTGGGTTTCGCGTCATCAACAGCGTATGGCGACAGGTACCTGAGACAGAGTAACCCACTCCAACACCTTGCGAAATCATGAGCGCCAGAGACGGTTAATCCGGTTGAATTCTCTCCGCCCTTTCCATAAGCCCTCCCCTTCTGTAATCTGTTATTCGCTGCTTAACTAAAGAGGAGCAGGCCTGCGTGATGCCATGAAACTACTGAAGATGCTAAAAACCCAAATTGCAGCAGCACTTGTGCTGATTATGCTGTTATTTGGTAGCATTTTTACCCTCAGCATGGTGGCACTCAACGAGCAACAGAGTTACAACGTTCTCCTCAACATCACTACACGCCTCGAGCAGTCCGCACAAAATCTCGTTACGCTGGGACTGAACTATGCCATGAACGTCCCTGGAGACAGCAACAGCTATGAGCGGGATGTCAAACTATACTATCGCGCCATACTTGGCCAAATTGAGATGGTTGACAGTATTACCCACAGCTTCATGGTTGAGGAATTTTCACCTGCGCTAACCAACTTTGGTGATACCTACCATCCCCATCTTACACCAGCGACCCAACAAACCGTGTTGGCTGTTGAAGAGATATGGAAGGCATTCAGGGAAGGCATTTTTGAGGCGCTCGGAAAAGACAACGGCATGCCGCGACTAGATAGCGCCGCTGAATACATAGCCCGCTACCACTCCCCTCTCGCAGCCTCCATTGACATCCTGCTGACTAAAATTCAGGAACAGACTGAACAGCAGCTAAATCAAGTCTACCAGTTACATCTGCTTCTACTTATTGCCGCCGTTATTATCACTTTAGGCGTATTCGGTTGGTTTTATCTTGCTGTGCTCAAGCCACTGCGCTATGCCGTCAACGGATTTGATAAAGTGGCGCAGGGCGACTTTGGTTACCAAGTCCCTGTTACCAGCGAAAATGAGCTGGCTATGATGACGCGCTCATTTAATACCCTATCAATGCGGTTAGACGCTATCTTTAAATTAATCGATAAGATCCAACAAGGCTCAGATCTAAACGAGACGCTCGGATTCGTTGCTGAAGAATTCTCAGCTCTGTTACCACTCGATTGGGTTGGTGCCCTGTTTGTCACCTGTGATAACAACACTATTGTGCTTGAAGGAAGCTATCGCAGCGGCAAACCTGAAATTGCACAACGGAGTCGTTATCCACTAAGCAACACACTCCTTCTGAAGGCACTCGAGTCAGGCGAGCCTCTGCACATCCCAAATATGCCAGACACCGGTAGTGAAAATGCCGACTTTCAATTTCTCAATCACCTCATTAGCGGTGGCCTGAAAGATGCGATTTTCTTGCCCATAACCGAACTAAGCCCGATTCCTGGTGTTTTAGCCTTTGCCACTAGCAAGGAGAATGTTTATACCCCGGAACACTTGGAGCTTTTAACCAACATTGCCGGCTTGATTACTCATAGCTTCGGAAAGACTGTTCGACTGGCAGAGCACAGCCGCTTAGCCGCGATTGGTGGATTTGCATCTGGCATAGCCCATGAAATTCGCAGTCCGTTATCGACCATTAGTATGGCACTGGACTACTTTCAAAATGTCGAGCTTCCTACTGCGGCCAGTAAACGGGCCAACCTGGCCCACAAAGAGGCCGAGCGTATGGCTCGTCTGCTAGAAGAAATTTTGCTCTACGCCAAACCTTTGCAACTAAAACTCGAGCAACTCGATCTAAAGAAACTACTATTGCAACTATTGGAAACGTACAGAACTATACCTGAACAAAAACAGCAGCGGTTTGAATGGCAGACCACTGAGGCTGAAATGCTTATCCAGGGGGACTCTGATCGCCTGATACAGATCTTTCTGAACCTGGCCAGAAATGCTTGTGAGGCCGCACCTTCAGGAAGCACCATTCGCTGGCAATTATCTGAAGAACCCCTGTCCCGCTCCCTGAAAATAGTTGTGAATAATCAGGGCGACCCCATTCCAGAAGAACAAATTGAAAACCTGTTCGCCCCCTTCTTCACCACCAAGACAAACGGTACCGGGCTGGGTCTCAGTATTGTAAAGCGTATTGTTGATGGACTAGGCGGTGATATCGCTATCCGCTCTAATTCTGAACAGGGAACCACTATTACACTGCTGTTCCCACAAGCATAAAAATGGCCGCCCAAAGGACGGCCCAAATGCAGTGAGACATTTTTCGCAGTTAATTAAGCTGCCGCAGTATCTGCTGTAGCCGTAGGCATAATGCTCGCCTTTTCTTTCTCTTTTCTACAGCCTTGCTCTTTAAGCCCGCCGCGCTCAACTAGCTCGGCCAGAGTAATACTTTGCAGGAAGGAGAAAATCTCATTACTGAGATCATCCCAGAGATTGTGTGTTAAACAGCGCTTGCCATCCTGACAGTCACGATTGCCTCCGCAGCGGGTGAATTCCACCCACTCATCTACCGCGCAGATAATATCCGCAATGGATATTTCATCCGCCTCGCGGCCCAAGTAGTAGCCGCCACCAGGACCACGAACACCCTTCACCAACTGTTTGCTTCTCAGAGCAGCAAATAATTGCTCCAGATAGGACAATGAGATCCCCTGGGTTTCAGAGATTTCCGCCAGTGTCACTGGCCCATCACTGCCATTAAGGGTGAGGTCCAGCATTGCAGTTACAGCATAACGCCCTTTAGTAGATAGTCTCATAATCTTTAGTCTCGCCTGGTGGATAATTACCTAGTCATTTACTTGGTTATAAAACTATCATTTTCCTATGGAAATTGTCAACAAATATTGGACTCGTTCCACAGCAGCAGCTAATCAGACTGATGATAAACGGGGTATTTACAATATTTTTCAGTTAGTTAGCTCTATTGTTAACAACTGTAAACTGACGAAACAGGGCTATTTCTGGGGGGAGGATAAGAGGAGGAAAAACGCTCAGGCTGGAGCCAACGGCTCCTCACTCGAGGTAATTGTTGCCTGCCCGGAGCGGAAGCAATGCCCCTGCTGAACACAGTATGAGAGCCACTTTGAGAGAAACAGACCCACTTTCCATTTCTGCTCAAGGGTCGGGCGAACAAAACCACGGTTCAGCGGTAAACTACTCTGTTTCAAATTAAGTACTTCAGCCTGCCTCGAGTCATGGTAAATACGTATCGTGGCATCTGGATCGGGGAGTTGACCAGACTCATGGTCAAAATAATAGGTAAGGTGTAACAGCGTGGTATAAGGCGTCTGCTCCAGGATCTCCAAGTACAGATCCATCGACCCATCAAGCGTTGAGAGATAAGTCCCCTTCAATTTTCGCATATCGGGCGATAACCGCATCAGGTAACGGTAATTCTGATCACAGAGATCCATCACCCAGCCCACAGACGGCTTGCCGGAACTCAAAGACTTCAGACTCCAGGGGTAACAGGGGCTTAGTGAATAATCGGTTATCTGCATTTAGAAATAATCAATCCTAATGATGAAATTACGCTTTGCGTGGGCGTCCGGGTTTGCGCTTTTTACCAGCAGAGGCAGACACAGCGCTCTGATGTTGTTTATCCCACTTTTGAAGAAATCGAGCTACTGCCAAGTTTCTTGCCTCTTCAATACGGCGTTGCTGAGTTTCATAACGCGCAGCTCTTTTCTGGTCAGATTCGATCTGCTGCAGACGTTTCCTGACTTGGCTTAGCTCCTGTCTGAGTGTACGACGCTCGACAGCCAACGTGCCTATTTTAAGTTGGGCATTCTGCAACTGATCCCGGCGCTTCTGTTTCTCATTTTTTAACTGTATCTGTAACGTTTCCAGCTTACGCTTTAACACTTCAACTGAGACAGGACGACCACGTCTGGGTCTATTAACTGTATCGACGCCCTGGGCTTTAACTGAACCCGTTTTTTTAGCTATCGATTGTGTTGGTTTTGATTTCGAGCCGTTTTTACGCTGTTTTTTTATCGCCATTGCTACGCCTTTTTACATGATTGAGATCATATTGCACCATCCCTGGCGGTTTAAAAAACGTGTTTATATCAATGGTTTTATTATTAGGAAAAAATAGAACCACTTCTGAAACTATAGCAAAGCAGATAATAATAACGGCTGTACAAAAAACAAAAGGCCGGCAAATTGCCGGCCTTTTAAGCATACAGAAATAGTTAGACTATCCTGTTTTTTCCTGTTCCATCTGTTGATGTACTTCTGCCATATCCAGCTCAGATGCCTTTTGAAGAAGATCACGAAAGCCACTCTCTGGCAGTGCGCCTGCCTGGCTGAATATGATGACCTTTTCACGAAAGATCATCAGCGTGGGGATTGAGCGAATCTGGAAATGACCTGCTATCTCTTGCTCATCCTCAGTATTCACCTTGGCAAAGACCACATTGGGAAAATCTTCAGAGACCTTCTCATAGGTAGGAGCAAATGAGCGACAAGGACCACACCAGGGCGCCCAGAAGTCGACCACGACAAAATCATTATTGGTCAC
>JAPHUE010000282.1 GCA_026196795.1 Sedimenticola sp. | reverse complement strand
TGAGCAGTCGGCTGTCGATGGTTATCTGGGCGAGAAGGATGTCAATTGGCACGTCGCACTTGATCCACTCCGGCCCATGGCGGTTGATCCATTGACCGGTGGTGCAGGAGGCCCCGGGCCCAGCAAGTTTGTTGCGTACCGAAAAGGTCTTTGTGAAGGTATGCAAAACTCCCTTGGCGTGATCGAAGAGGCTCACCGGGAGTGGGGTGAAATTTTCGGCCGTGACTATGCCCCCTTGATTGAAGAGTACCGCCTGGATGATGCCGATTACGCATTGATCACCATCGGCTCCATGACAGGTGCCGCCAAAGATGCCATCGACACGGCCCGTGAACGAGGTGAAAAAGTTGGCCTGATCAAGATTAAAACCTTCCGGCCATTCCCCATAGAGGCGATGACTCGCGCCCTATCCAAAGTACAGGCTGTTGGCGTTGTCGATCGTGCCGTTCACTACGGCTGGAACTGTGGCCCGCTCTACCAGGAAGTGATGAGCTGCCTCTACAGAACCGGAAAACAGATTACGGCCAGACCCTTTATCGGTGGTCTCGCTGGTGCCGACCTGACTGAATCTCACTTTACCAAAGCAATTCAAGCCACCGCCACCATGTGGGCCGATGAGACAGCCATCGACAGTCCGATCTGGCTTAACGAGAATGACTAAGGAACGCCTGATGAACCAGACACACTATCTCATCGCTGGCGCCAGCCATGCCGGACTGGAAGCTGTACATCGCATTCGACTGATCGATGAAACAGCATCGATCACCGTCATTACCCGTGATGCGCAGCTCCCCTACTCACCAACCATTCTGCCTTACGTGGTATCCGGCCAAAGCGAACCGGACCGGGTGGTACTGCGTAATGCCGACTATTTCAAATCACAAGACGTTAATCTGATCACCGGGAACGAACTGATTGCCATAGACGAAGCAGCGCAACAAGTCACCCTGAAATCAGGGGAACAGTGGCACTACGAAAAACTGTTACTGGCCACCGGTGCCGACCCAATCATCCCCCCCATTCCCGGACTGAGTGAAACACCGTTTCATGTACTCCGCACCATGCAGGATGCGATCAACCTGCGCACCCATGCAGGAAATGCAAAAACGGCGATTGTACTGGGTGCTGGTTTGATCGGTATGCACGGCGCTGAAAATCTACGACACGCCGGTTTGGATGTATCTATTGTAGAGATGTGCGACCAGGTGCTACCGGGCTACTTTGACAACCAGGCTGCTTCTGTCATTGAAGTTGCATTCAACAGCAACGGCATTCACATGCTGATGGGTAGTGGCGTGGTTAAAGTTGAACCCCTGGAGAGCGGCTGTCAGGCCACCCTGGAAAATGGCCAGACCGTGCAGGCTGATCTACTGCTGGTTGCCACCGGTGTAAAACCAAAACTGGATTATTTGAAAGGCACTTCGATTCAGATCGACCAGGGCATATTGGTAGATCGTACGATGCGCACCGATGCGGCCAATATCTGGGCCGCAGGCGATGTTGCACAGGCCGCTGATTTCTATAAAGATGAAAAAGTGATGATGGGCATTCTCCCCAACGCCGTCACACAAGGCGCTATCGCTGCCATGGATATGGCAGAGGATGAAGCTCTTCAGCCTTACAGTGGTGGCGTACCCATCAATACCTACACCTTCTTTGGGCAGCAGGCGATCTCAGTCGGCCAATCAGTGGCGGATGAACAGACCGAAACCTTGAGCCGGGTCGATGACGACAACCAGAGCTACCTGAAGATTCTTCTGAAAGATAATCAACTGCAGGGTATATCCAGCATCAATGAAGAGATGGATGCCGGCATCATGTGGCAACTGATCCTGCGTAAAATTGATCTTACACCGGTAAAAGACGCCTTTATCGCTCAGCCGCTCGAGACTGGCCGCGCCCTCATGTCCAGCACTTGGCGATAACAGGAGAACTGATTAATGACTGCCTATAACACCATCGCATTTGATCCCTCACGCTGTGAAAGCTGCAACAATTGTGATGCCTGTATCACCGCCTGCGCCCAAATCAAATCTGGCACAGACGATCCGTTACATTCACGCATCAAGATAGTTGCGGGCATCAATGGTAACCAGCCGGAACTGGCACTCTGTCGCCAGTGCGGTGATCCGGAGTGCACCAAGAGCTGCCCCTCAACGTCGCTGACCAAGAACGAACAGACCGGCATTATCGACTGGAACAAAAGTCTCTGTATCGACTGTCTGCTCTGCACCGTCGGCTGCACCTATGGTGGCATCACCTACAACATGACGCTCAAGCACGTAGCCAAGTGTGACATGTGTGATGGTGATCCCGCTTGTGTCAAGGCATGCCCAACCGGTGCACTGACTTATCTCACCTCGGCCAACATTTTCAATGAACAGCATGAGCGTGAAGACCTGTTTGTACCGGGTCTTTCGGCCTGCCAGGGCTGTAACTCAGAAATGATCATGCGTCATTCACTGCGCAAGGTGGGGCCGGATACCGTACTGGCAACACCACCCGGCTGTATCCCCGGCATGGGATCGGTCGGTTTTAATGGCACGACAGGCACCAAGGTCCCTGTATTTCATCCGCTCCTGACCAATACCGCCTCCATGCTGGCTGGCTTGAAAAAACAGTACAACCGCATGGGCCGGAAGGTGACGGCTATGGCGCTCGCTGGTGACGGTGGGGCTGGTGATGTGGGATTCCAGTCACTCTCAGGTGCCGCCGAACGAAACGAGCAGATACTGTTTATCGTGGTCGACAACGAAGGCTACATGAACACCGGCATGCAGGCCTCTGGCAGTACCTCTTATGGCTCATGGACCACCACCACACCGGTTGGTACAGAGATGAAGGGGAAGCCCACCAATCAGAAAAATCTCGCAATGATCATGATGAATCATAACTGCGAGTATGTCGCAACGGCCTCCACGGCCTTTGTGGAAGACTACTACGAAAAACTGGATAAGGCGCTGGAAGCCTCCGAACGCGGCTTTGCCTATCTACATATCTACTCACCCTGCCCGACCGGCTGGCGCTTCCCTTCGTCGCAAACGATAGAAGTCTGCCGTAAGGGTGTGGAGACCAATTTCGCCCCCCTTTGGGAATACGAACGAGGCGGTGAACTGCAATTCACCCACTCCATCGACAACCCACTACCGGTAGAGGCCTATCTGAATCTCAGCGGTAAATACCGCCATGTCAACGAACAACAGCTGGCACATATCCAGCAAGAGGTAAACGACCGGGTTAAAACCCTGAAGCGATTTGCCGGACTCAATTAAAAGAACTAAGAGGAGTGTGACACCATGTCTGATACAGGTGCCGATAATTACTATTTTGATGCTGAAGCGGAGTGCATGCCCCGCGAACAGCTGTTACAACTGCAACTACAGCGACTGAAGAAAATCCTTCAGCATGCTTATGATAATGTTCCACACTATCGTGAAGCATTCGACAAGCAGGGCGTAAAGCCAGAACAGCTTGAGTCACTGGAAGATCTGGCGAAGTTCCCGTTCACCATCAAAAATGATCTGCGGGATGCTTACCCTTTCAATATGTTCGCCGTACCACGGGAGCAGATCTCTCGCCTGCACGCCTCTTCAGGCACCACCGGCAAACCCACCGTGGTTGGCTATACTGAAGGCGATATCAACAACTGGGCGGACTTGATGGCACGCAGTATCTCCTGTGCCGGCGCACGCCCGGGTGACATCGTGCATAACGCCTTCGGCTATGGACTATTCACTGGTGGACTCGGCGCACACTATGGTGCAGAACGCCTGAAATGTACCGTCACCCCCATGTCAGGTGGCAACACGGAAAAACAGATTGCTGTGATGAATGACTTTGGTTCTCACGTACTCTTCTCCACCCCCTCCTATGCACTCAACATTGCTGAGGTAGCAAAGAGTGAAGGTGTTGATCTGGCATCCGGCCCACTGCGTATCGGCCTGTTTGGCGCAGAACCCTGGAGTGATGAGATGCGCGGCGAGCTGGAGAAACAGCTTGGCCTGAAAGCAATGGATGTGTATGGCCTCTCGGAGATCATGGGCCCTGGTGTTGCCTGCGAATGCCCGGAACAGAATGGATTGCATGGTTGGGAAGATCACTTCCTGTTCGAGATTGTGGATCCCGAAACACTACAGCCCCTCCCCTATGGTGAGGTAGGCGAACTGGTCATCACCACGCTGACCAAAGAAGCACTACCGATTATTCGTTATCGCACCCATGATATCACTCGCCTGACCGATGAGCCCTGCAGCTGTGGCCGCTCACACGCCCGTATTCTACGAGTGGCAGGACGTAATGATGACATGATGATTATTCGTGGCGTCAACGTCTATCCCTCACAGATCGAATCCGTTCTGGTCAGCATCGCCGGCGTTGCACCGCATTACCAATTGGTTATTAAGCGTGAAGGGGTACTGGATACACTCACCGTGGATATTGAAGCAGAACCCGATTTCACCGGCGATCGCACCGCCCTTGGAGCAGAAGTGAAGCACCACATCAAATCACTGATCGGTGTCACCTGTACTGTCAATGTACTGGGTACCGGCGGGATACCCCGCTCGCAAGGAAAAGCCGTACGGGTTAAGGATCTGCGGAAAAAATAAATAGCGGGTGTCGGAGTCAAATTTGCAAAATTTGACTCCGACACCTGACAAAGACCCTGGTAGAAAAAAGTAAGGAGATGATTGTGAGTTTTTGCCAAGAGTGTAACCACTGGCGATTCGAACAGAATCCCGCCCTGCGTAACGAGCATGAGCAGGAAGGCTTCGGCATCTGTGAGCTGTTCGATCAGATGCGCGCCAATCCACTGAGAGCGATCGTGCGTGCCGATGATGAATTTGCAGGGATTCAGACACGGGGTGAATTTGGCTGCAATCTGTTCGAGCAGAAGTAACACATTTACGCAAGGTGCCGGAGTCAAGTCTGACACCGACACCTGATGGCAACAAGTTGCAGGGCTTCTGTTAACAGAAGCATATTTAGAGGAATTGCTATGAATACCCAAGATCGCGTCAACGCACTGCTTGAGCGCATGCATGACACACCACAGTACCCTACACAAGGCGCGGTCCTGTTTGTCAATCTAACCACGCGCACGCATCAAAAGGCCTATCTTCCGAAAGCGGTACTCACTACCTTCCTGAGTGGTCGGGGCGCCAACATGTACCTGCTCTACAATCTGCTTGCAAACGAGAAGAAGGAAGCACTGGATACTGACGTTCCGCTGATCTTCGGCAATGGTGTGTTTACCGGTTACATGGCGTCCGCCACCCGCGGCAACGTCACCAGCCTGTCACCCGAAAGTGATGCCATTCTTGACAGTAATGCAGGTGACTATTTTCCCGCTTTCATGAAACATCACGGCTATGAGCACGTTGTTTTGTACGGTCGCAATCCGCAATGGACGCTGCTGAAAAT
>JAPHUE010000239.1 GCA_026196795.1 Sedimenticola sp. | reverse complement strand
GGATGTCAGAGAGCCGGTCTGGTCACCTTATACAAAAACCAACAGGAGAAACCAATGAAACTGAGTACGCTGAAGTTTGCCCCCGTTCTGGCCTTGTCGTTGATTCTGGCAGGTTGTGCCGGAATGCCTGGGAAGTCAGGCAGCGATACCAATGAGGGGGCCCCTGTATCAGATGCAGGAGCGGGTGATGGCACTAGCGATGGCGCTCAGACCTCCGGAATGTCCGAGGGGGCTGCCTGGACAGGTAGTCCGTTGGAGAACCCGGATAGCCTGCTCTACACCAAGGTGATCTATTTTGATTATGACAGTGATCAGGTCCGCGCAGATTATAGAGATGCCGTAATAGCGCACGGTGACTACTTGGCAGCCAATCCGGCCGTTACTGTAACGGTTGAAGGTCATGCCGATGAGCGTGGTTCCCGTGAATATAACATCGCGTTGGGTGAACGGCGGGCAAATGGTATCAAGCGGTTGCTTATGGCTCAGGGTGCTGCCGAAAACCAGATCATTACCATTAGCTACGGTGAGGAACGCCCAGCTGCAATGGGTTCTGGAGAAACCTCGTGGGAAGTTAACCGTCGCGCTGAATTTGTTTACTGAGAATGATGCTCATCTGCCGGGCAAAGGCCTGGTGGATGGGGATGTATGGGAGAGGTGATGTATTCCAACTACTCGCTAAGTGCTTTGCTCGCACTGATTCTGATGGTCCCGCTGAATCCGGCGCTGGCCCAACAGAGGGCGGTAAAGCTGACGCCAGAGCAGGAACAGACCCGTAAGATCGAGCTGCTAGAGCGGAAATTATCGGCCATGTCCGATCTCGTCTTACAGGTCGATACGCTTCAGCGTGAAGTACAACAGCTGCGGGGTGAAATAGAAGTACAGAATCATGCCATGGATGCTTTGAAAAAGCGTCAGCGTGAACTCTATCTTGATGTTGATCAGCGACTCAATCAGCTGTCGCACGGCAGCTCCTCTGTATCATCGACAAGAGCGCAGAATCTACCCGCTGATGCTGTTCCCCCTGATCAGGTAGCTGAACCTGCGCCGGTAACGGACAGTAATCCTACGCCTGTCCAAGAGAATGCGGCTGCCACGACATCACCTGATCCAGCACCTGCAACCCAACCTGCTATAGCCGCCCCGATCGACACGGTGGAAGAAGAGGCGGCCTACAAGGCGGCTTTTGGCCTGCTTATGCAGCGGCGTTATCCTGAAGCGCGCCAAGCATTCCAGGATTTTCTCGGTCGCTATCGGGAAGGCAGTTATGCCGATAATGCACAATATTGGCTGGCAGAAGCGAGTTATGTGACGCGGGATTTTGATCGTGCATTGGCCGATTTTCAGACCGTACTTACAGAATATCCCAATAGCAGTAAAGTCCCAGATGCCATGCTAAAAAGCAGTTTCATCCATTACGAGAAGAAGCAGTGGACTGAGTCTCGGGATCTGCTGCAGCGACTGGTTACGCTTTATCCCAGTTCCACAGCCAGTCGCTTAGCGACGAAGCGGCTGGATCGTCTACAGGCAGAAGGACACTAGACGGTTTATACTGCCACGACTCCGTGGTCATGCCAGGTTGCTAGCATATGGCGCAATTGCGCATAACTGAAATTTTTTACTCTTTGCAGGGCGAGTCAAATACTGTGGGTTTACCTACGGTATTTGTGCGTCTGACAGGCTGCCCGTTGCGCTGTGGTTACTGTGATACGACTTATGCGTTTAAAGGTGGCGAGTGGTTGGATCAAGAGGCTGTATTGGCGCAGGTTGCTGCCTATCGGCCACAGTATGTGACCGTCACTGGAGGGGAACCGCTAGCTCAAGAGGCCTGTCTGGGTCTACTGACTGCGCTTTGTGATTCTGGGTATATGGTATCGCTGGAAACCAGCGGTGCTATGAGTATTGCCCAAGTTGATCCTCGCGTGGTCAATGTG
Organism: Sedimenticola sp.; assembly: GCA_026196795.1. Lineage (GTDB taxonomy): Bacteria > Pseudomonadota > Gammaproteobacteria > Chromatiales > Chromatiaceae > Sedimenticola. Next base: position 25,857 of record JAPHUE010000239.1, on the reverse strand, counting down.
ATGGATCTGAAGACACCGGGTTCGGGCGAGATGATGAAAAATCTCTGGGCTAATATTGAACGGCTTAAACCTTCAGATCAGGTCAAGTTTGTGATTTGCGATGAGGCGGATTATCGCTGGTCCTGTGAGCAGGTAGATAAAGAGCAGCTCGCCGATCGCTGCGAAGTGTTGTTCTCACCTGCGCTGGGTTTGCAGGATGCCACGGAGCTGGCCGAATGGATATTGCGGGACAGGTTATCGGTCAGGTTCCAGATTCAATTGCATAAATACCTCTGGGGCGATGTCTCAGGTAAATGAACATCTTTATTCGATAGACAGATTTAACATGAAAAAAGCGGTCATACTCCTATCTGGTGGTCTTGATTCAGCCACCGTTCTGGCTATAGCCCGTGATCAGGGTTATGAGTGCTACGCTTTAAGCCTTGCTTATGGTCAACGACACTCCGTAGAGCTAGAGGCGGCAGACCGTGTTGCCAAGGGGCTAGGCGTGGTGGCCCACAAGGTTATTCAACTCTCCCTTGATGCCTTTGGGGGATCAGCTCTTACTGATAACGCCATTGCTGTACCAGAGGAGCAGGGTGAAGGGATCCCCGTCACTTATGTTCCTGCGCGAAATACCATATTCCTATCCCTCGCACTTGGATGGGCTGAAGTACTCGGCGCCCGGGACCTGTTTTTGGGGGTCAATGCCGTTGACTATTCTGGCTATCCAGATTGCCGGCCAGAATTTATCGAGGCCTTTGAGGCGCTGGCTAATTTAGCGACCAAGGCCGGAGTTGAGGGTGAGCGTTTCACTATCCATGCTCCACTGATTAATCTGACAAAGGCTGAAATTATCCAGCAAGGGCAAAGGCTTGGTGTTGATTATGGGCTGACGATCTCCTGCTATCAGGCCACCGTAGACGGTATTGCCTGCGGTGTGTGTGATTCCTGCCGGCTCAGGGCAGAGGGATTCCGCGTGGCAGGCGTTACTGATCCAACGCATTATCTGAAACGTAAATAATACCCCCCTAAAGATGCCTTTGTACCTACTATAGCTGTTGCTGTTTTCCATTATGGCAGCCACATCAAGCTTGTGATAATCTCGTTTCGCTTATAATCATTTAATAATAATCAAATACGACATTTTAGAGGCGGGAGGCGCTTATGAATCTGGAAATCACCACGCAGGTGATGCTGTGGGGCGGTGCACTGGCTTTTATCCTGGGGGCCATCGCAAATAAGACCAATTTTTGTACCATGGGCGCAGTATCAGACTGGGTTAATATGGGGGATACCGGCAGAATGCGGGCCTGGTTTATGGCGGTCGCAGTTGCGATAATCGGTGTCTCGCTGTTTGAAGCCATGTCAGTTTTTGATACCTCTACTTCCCGCGTACCCTATCGTAGTAGTGTTTTCTTCTGGCCCCGTTACCTGCTGGGTGGCTTGCTGTTTGGGGTTGGTATGACACTCGCCTCCGGCTGCGGTAATAAAAATCTCATTCGGATTGGAGGCGGAAACCTCAAGTCCATCTTTGTGGTTTTAGTGGCTGGTGCTATGGCCTATGTCATGACACGCACAGATTTTTATGGTGTGGTCTTCCACAGCTGGATGGAACCTATTAGTCCTAACCTGGCAGCAGCTGATATCCCTGATCAGACCATTGGTAGCCTTTTGGGGGTATTCGTTGGTCAGGAGTCTGCTGCTTCACTTAACCTCTATATCGGTCTTGCATTTGCAATTGTACTATTGGCAATGATCTTTCGTTCTAAAGATTTCAGGAGCAGTCTCGATCTTGTATTAGGTGGTCTGGTTGTCGGCCTGGTTGTGTTGGGTGGCTGGTATATCACCGGTGGTCCGATGGGTGCCGCCTGGATGGAAGCGGTGGAGTTTATGGATACGCCTCCGCCAAGTACGGGCACCCAGTCCTATACCTTTATCAACCCCATGGGGGAGACACTGAGCTATCTTGCTGCGCCAGGCAATTTCAGCCTTATAACCTTTGGCGTGGCGTCCCTGTTTGGTGTGATACTTGGGTCGTTTGCCTATGCGTTGGTTAGCCGCAGCTTCAGGATTGAGTGGTTCGTCAATCTCACCGATTTTATCAATCACATAATCGGTGCTGTGTTAATGGGTATCGGTGGTGTTCTGGCGATGGGTTGTACCATCGGACAGGGTGTAACGGGTGTATCGACACTTGCAGTGGGTTCATTTTTGGCAATGGGGTCGATTATTTTGGGTAGTGCGCTAACCATGAAAGTGCAGTACTACAAGCTGGTCTATGAAGAGGAAGCGAGCTTTACAAAGGCATTGCTGACCGGTTTGGTTGATCTCAAGCTGCTCCCTGAGAGCCTAAGAAAACTGGAAGCTGTTTGAACATGTGATTACCCGTTGACTGAGTCCTCGGGTAATGTATAATTCCGCGCTTCTTTGGGGCCGTTAGCTCAGTCGGTAGAGCAGTGGATTTTTAATCCATTGGTCGAAGGTTCGAATCCTTCACGGCCCACCATTATTTATCGAAGCCCGGACCTCGCGTCCGGGTTTTCTGTTATCAGTACCCCAATTCGAACCTTCGACTTCAAATAGTGGGTTCGACAGCCGAGCAACGCGAGGCTGAACGTGGGTGTGCAGCACCCGCGGCCCGAAGGGCGAGGCGGAGCCGAGTCATCCTTCACGGCCCACCATTATTTATCGAAGCCCGGACCTTGCGTCATAGTATTGAGCATTAAATACCACTAACTGATTTTCGTAATAAACGATAAACCTATATTTTTCATGGTAGTTCGATTTTTCAGCATAAAGGGCTATTTTTACTATACTGTGATAGTGGCTTGGTACCTTGGGGTTCGTTGTGACTTTGAAAAAACACCAGACAGATTCAGTTCTTATTGTCGAACCAGCGAAACTATTTCAGGAAGTGATCCAGCAGCAGCTGGATATAGCTAGGCTGCATGGGTTATTCGTGGATTCGCTGGATGATGCCCTAATGCTGGAGAGGTTGGATGATTTCAAGCTGGTCTGTATTGCGGAGCAGCTTGATACAGAGTTATCCGCCCTAGCATTGAACCGGCTTCGATCGGAATTGAATGATTCCATGCCTATACTTCTGATTACGGCGTCTAGTGAGTCGGACGTGGTGAAGCAGGCACTACTTGCGGGTGCAACCGAAGTAATCAACCGCAGTCGATTGCAAGAGATGCAAATCTATCTTGCTGATGTGGCAAAGAAAACCAGTAGGTCCCGTAGTCGATCAGCAAGAATTCTCTATGTTGAAGACTCTGAAGCCGTTTCCGGGATGACCCAGGCGGTACTTAAATCTGAAGGTTATGATGTTGTCTGTTTTAATTGTGCTGAAGATGCCGTCGCAATATTCATTGAGCAGACTTTTGATCTGGTAATTACGGATATTCTATTGGAAGGGCCGATGACCGGTATCGGTCTAATCCGACACATCCGCAGTCTGCCACCACCCGACAATCAGATCCCTATTCTCGCTGTTTCGGGTCTCGCTAGAGCAAGCCAGAAAATCGAGGCCTTACGACAGGGCGCAACGGAATTTATTGAGAAGCCGGTTTTAAATGAAGAGTTGATGGTTCGTGTCAGAAATCTGCTTAAGGCTAAGAACTTGCAGGACAAGGTTACTGAGCAGGAACAGATGCTTAGAACGATGGCCGTCACTGACCCGCTAACGGGATTGTTTAATCGCCACTATCTGGCTGATATTGCCACACGGCGTATTAAAGAGGCACAAAGGAAAAACACACCGCTTAGTCTGATCGTCTTGGATATTGATCTATTTAAAAAGATTAATGATATATATGGCCATCTGATCGGTGACGCAGTGTTGAAACGTATTGGTAAACTGTTACTGACTTCCTGTCGCGATGAAGATTTTGGTGTTCGCTTTGGTGGTGAAGAGTTTATTCTGGTCTTACCTAATTGCAGATTATCAGATGCGCTGAAAAGAGCAGAAGAGATACGATTAAAAATCGAGCAGCTTAAACCTGAGGGGCTGACTGTGACAGGCAGTTTCGGGGTGGCAGCACTGGATGTTGGTGCGCATAGCAGCTCTTTTAGTGAGCTTTTCAATGCGGCTGATCAGGCGGTTTATGAATCGAAGCAGAATGGTAGAAATAGAGTCTCCAAAGCTGGTTAGTGGATTTAAAAAACACCACCGCTAAACCCAAAGACAGGAGAAAACTTCCTGGTTTTCATCAAGTATTTGTATTTCACGGGAACGGTTTTGAATAATTCCTTCTTCCTGCAATTTTGATAATGCACGGCTGAGTGATTCAGGTCGCAGACCTAAATGTATTGCAATATCGCCCTTAGTCATCGGAAGTGTGACTACACGGTCTCCATTTGCATTGATGGTGCCTTTGCGCTGATACAGGTCGTTTAAGAAGAGCAGGAAGCGTTTGTCAGCACTCAGGTAGCGTCCCCGTACTATCGTGCTGTTGGTATAGCGTATGCGCTTGCCTAGCAACTCTAGGATCTCGTGTTGCAGCTTTGGGATCTCAATGCAGAGGGATTCAATCTTGTCGAACGGTAATTCACATATCCAGGTGGTTTCAAGCGCTACCGCATCGTTTTGGTAGTGGGTGTCGCCAATAGCCTCAATTCCAACCAGCTCACCAGCGAAGTAAAATCCATGTATCAGTGGTGTACCATCATCCAATGATGATGCTACTTTTACGGAACCAGATTGAATGGCAAAAATCGATCTGAATGGTTCTTCCATGCGGAAGATAGGTTCACCAGCCTGAAAAGGACCGCGACTTTTAATTAGGCTGGAGATACTTTCAGACTGTGTTTTATCGAGCCCATCACCGATACACTTCTTTGGCAGATCGCACGTGTTACAGTCACGATCTGTATTGACCAGATGCAGGCCACAATTACTGCTTTTCCGTTGCGCCATTACTCAACCCTTCCTACGAACAACTGTTGTCTTTTTCATTCTGCAGGATAATCATATCGAATGGCAGCTTTATTACATCCTTTTTCTATTTGAGGGATTTCCTCTGGTATTCGGTATTGTTTATAGGGTTATTTCCTAATTTAATGGCGAGGTAGTTTGTTCGATTTTTAGCGGGCTGCAAACAATCCATATTGTGGAAGAGCAGGTTGGTCTGCAGGGTGCTCATTGAGATTGCTGATTTGAGTTTGAATACTATTCAACTCTTTTTCGGCAGTTACAATCCGCTGCTTTTTAATCGCAGCATAAATTAACCCGCCTGGCAGGGCAGCAATCAGGACCGCATCGGTTGCAGTAAAACGGTTGCGATCAATTATGTTGTTCAGGCTGGACTGGCGCTCTTCTAGTTGCTGATTCAGGCGGCTGACTTCCTGTTGTAATTGGTCTTGGTCGATTGTGGGTAACGAAAACAGAAGGCCGCTTGAGCCATATTCAACGGTTCTTGTGCCTTGCCAGTTGGTACTATCTCTATCAATGCCCTGTGCCATTGCCGTTGTTGACAGTGAGAATAGGATTAGCAGAAATAAAAGTTGAAAACGTATATTGGCTAGTAGGTCTAACGTGTGCATGAACATGACTAAAACCCTCAAGTAGCAAAACAGTGGTGGTCATCATTCAGGTTTCGGTGAGTTTATATTGAATAAGACCGTGTTGCTGTTAAGGTTTACTTTAGGTTTGAATAATGGCTGTTGGCGTGAACTGGATCATGCTGGGGGTGGTTAATTTCCAAACTGTGATCCACCGATAGGGTGGACAGTGCGCCATGCCATGCAAGAGTGTGACAAGCCAGTCAGCGGCATAAGTACCGCTTCACATCAGCTGGTTATGAAACAGATACTGATGCTGGCGCACCGTAAGGTAATCAGTTGTTGATGGTTTTCTCATCCCGCTTGTTACAAGCCTGCTCTCCTTTAAAGCCAGGGCGGTTTTTTGTGCTGATCAGGAAGACTGAAATAATGACAAACAGTCCTATAGCGGCCAATGTAAGGTTGTCGAAGATCATGGTGTCGTACCTCGCTTATACAGCTTTAGAGGTTGGTGTATTACTAATATAGTAGACGCCCTTTATTACAAAATGTTTAATCAATCTTTTCTATTGCAATAATTATTATTATTTATGACTTATCGTGAGTCATTAAAAAGTAGAGGACTCTTTTTTATGTTTAAACCGTTCTGCCTGTGTGTGATCTTACTGATGAGCTTGCCGTTGGCGGCAGAGACACCTCCCCAAGTTATGGGCTATGGGGTGAAGAGTTGTGATTATTACAATCGTTCCTATGCGGGTTGGCAGGCGGGACAAGAGGAACATATCGCTGAATACATTCATTATCGTGATTGGCTGGCCGGGCTAGTCACCGGCTTGTCGTTGGCCACTGGCATGGATGTTTTGAAGGGGGTGGATGAGAAAGGCGCGATGAGGAGAATTCAGCTTTATTGTGACGAACACCCCTCAGATGATTTTTTTACCGCATCGATGGATCTGATCCGGTTGTTGAGTAGCCTCAAATAGGTGGAAGCTTGAATAAGCGTTGAGCGTTTTGTGTGGTGGTCGCCTCCAGCTCAGTTTGAGCAATACCTTTCAGTGAACAGATGGCTTTAATGATTGTTGGCAAATAGGCCGGTTCATTCCTTTCACCATGATGTGTTGAATCGGGTTGATCCGGCGCATCTGTTTCAAGGAGCAGAGAGGATAACGGCAGCCACTTTATTAATGCATGCAAACGATGGGCGCGGCTGTAGGTCACCGGACCACCAAAGCCAAGCATTAATCCCATATCAATCAATCTTTCTGCTTGCTGTTGGCTGCCAGAAAAACTGTGTAATACACCGGTTACTGTTGGGAATCGGCGTAGAATATTTATCACCTGTTCAACCGACTTACGGGCGTGGATGATAACAGGTAGCTGGAACTGACTGGCTAACTCGAGTTGGGCCTCAAAAAGCCACTGCTGTTCCTGTTTATCGTGATCAGGGATGTAAAAATCCAGACCGCACTCGCCAATGGCTATTGTTTTATGCTGTATTAACCACTCATGTAGCTCAGCTATATGTGCTCGGCAATGCTGAGACATGAACATAGGATGTAGACCATACGCAGGTAACAGTTGAGGAAACTGCTGACAAAGCAATTGAAGCTTGGCCCAGCCAGAGGCTTGAATTGACGCTACGATCATCTGTTGAACGCCAACGGCGCGAGCGCGATCGATGACTGCAGAGAGATCATGCTCGTATCGTGCATCGTCCAGATGGGTGTGAGTATCGATAAATGCCATGTCTCTTAGTATAAACAATCCGTCAACGCTTCGGGATGCATCGATCGATAATGGTTGGCATAGTTAAAGATCTGAGGAGAGTTGTTTTAGCTGTCCGATCAATGCGCTGTTTTCAGCACGTAAAGTAAGAGAAGGTGGTTATGAAAGTTGTCTCATTTAATACCAATGGCATTCGGGTTCGTGAGCATCAGCTGGAGCGATTGAAGGCACTGTATGATCCCGATGTGATCGGTATTCAGGAGACAAAAGTACAGGACGATGAGTTTCCGCTTGAGATGATTGAAGCCCTAGGTTATCAGGCGCGTTATTTTGGACAGAAAGGACACTATGGTGTCGCGCTGCTATCCAAAAAAGAGCCTGTTTCGTTACAGAAGGGATATCCTTTTGATGGGCCAGATGCTCAGCGACGGATAATCTGTGGTGAGTATGAGAGTGAGTCGGGTAAGCGGGTAAAAATTATCAATGGCTATTTTCCGCAGGGAGATAGTCGGGATCATGCGACTAAATTTCCGGCAAAGCGTCAGTTCTATAGTGACCTGATGCGCTATCTGCGTGAACACTGTGATGCTGGCGATCAGTTGCTCGTTATCGGTGATATGAATATTGCGCGGCTGGATATCGACATTGGCATAGGTGCAGAGAATGCAAAGCGCTGGCTGAAGAGTGGAAAGTGCAGCTTTCTGCCTGAAGAGCGGGCGTGGATGGATGAGCTGCTCGGTTGGGGGTTGAGTGATACCTATCGGGAGCGCTATCCAGAGGCTGAAGAAAATTTCAGCTGGTTTGATTATCGTAGCAAGGGGTTTGATCGGGAACCAAAGCACGGTCTGAGGATTGACCTGATCCTGGCGAGTGCCGCGTTACAAAACTGCTGCACAGGCGCTGGAATTGCCTATGATATAAGAGGGATGGAGAGGCCTTCCGATCACTGTCCGATTTGGGCAGAATTTGCGGTTTAATCGGCTATGGAATCACAGACACTGTTTCTGAATGAGTGGGAAAAAGACGGGCTGGAGGCGATTAAAGAGGCCTTCCGGTTGACGGATAAGGCGCTTGCAGAGTTTGATATTCTGTTGGCCTCCTACTCCCGTGATGCTTTCTCTGGCGAAGCATTTGTGCTATTTCGCCAGGATAATGCCCTGTATGAGGTGAATGCCAGCCATGACTCTGGTATCTGCATGGATGGGCAATGGGAGCCCGAAGAGACGTTACTAAAGGCGTTAGAATTCCGCTTGGAAAAGGGTCGGCTGGGATTAAGTACAGAAGGCGATAACCTGTTTGCCAATGAACTCAGGTTTTTGTTGGCGGAGTTGAGAGCCAGTGGATTTAATTAATATTAATTAAAGACCTATTCTTCTGAATAGGCCTTCGAGCATGCGCTGGATCCTCTCCAGTATTTGCCGGTGCAAGGGCGTGGCGAACAACCAACTTAGTGCCAACAGACCGAGGCTAACTGCTCCAACGATCTCATCGGTCACCCAATGTGCCCCACTCATCAGTCGTGGGAGAGTGAACAAGACCATAAATAGCAAGGCCAGCAGACCATGGATTTTGGGTAGATAGACCAGTGCAAATCCGGCGCAGAGCAGCAGCACCAGGCCGTGATCACCAGGGAAGCTGTCGGATGAGATATCCTTTGTGGGAATATCAGGCACCAGTTGCGTCAAACGGAGTGCGTCAGTGAATACGGCAGTGGCGCTGGGTCGCACAATGGGGAGTTCTTTACTGATTAAGAGCATCACCAGCAGGGTCAGGAACATAAATGCACCTACGGCGATGTAGTGCTTGATTCGTGATCGGTCACGCAATAGGGCTTGATGGGCAAACAGCATCAACATGGCGGCGGCGGCAGCCAGATCAAATAGCCGATTATTGGCGATAGCCCAGAGTCGTTGCCACGTTTCATTCCAACTCAATGAATGGTTCATTGCCCAGAAAAGCTGCTCATCCAGTGCCAACCATAGCGTGCGGGTGGGTTCAAATAGCCAGCTTAGCATCAGCAAAAAAGCCAACAGATTTGCGGAAATAAGTAAGGCGGGACGCCAGTCGCTGTTGGTTGTCAAGATAGTGTCCCCGTCAATTGGGTGGCTAGCAGAGTGTCGCCGGATTCGGAAAGATGTTGCAGGCGAACCGAGATAATCTGGTTTTCCAGATTCTCTTCTGGGGTGTGGTTGAGCTGTACCCGCAGGAAGTTTGGAGTATAACCGTTCCAGCCATCTTCAGGTGTAGTGGGTGCGCTCTCGATCAGGACCGGAAACTCTCTGCCGATATAGCGTTGTAATACGTCTCGCTTCATCTTTTCCCCTAGTTGGTGGAGCGTTTCACTGCGTTGCCTGATCACCTCTCTACTCACTGGATTGGGTAGTATGGCTGCGCGGGTACCTGGACGTTGGGAGTAGGCGAATATATGCAGGTGGCCAAAGCCAATCTGTTCAACATAATCCAGGGTCTCCTGCCATTCAGCTTCAGATTCACCCGGGAAACCCACAATAATATCGGTGGTCAGATTAAAATCAGCGACACTGGCTCTGGCCTGCTGAACCAGACGTGAAAATTCGTCTTGTTTACAGCGTCTGGCCATACGCCTTAACACGGAATCAGACCCACTCTGGATTGGTAGATGCAGGTGCGGCATGAGGCGAGGATTGTGGAACAGTGTCCAGAAGTTGTCGGGCAGATCCCAGGGTTCCACGGCCCCTAGACGTAACCGGGGAATGGCTGTTTGATCCAGAATTGCGGTGATCAGTTGTGACAGGTCGCTACCGCTGTCACTGCCATACCCTCCCAGATGCACGCCGGTTAGAACCGCCTCCTGTATGCCCTGGTCGACCATCTGGTTTATTTCACCGATCACCTGATCGATAGGACGTGAGCGTTCATCACCCCGGGCTACGGTCACAATACAGAAGGTGCATTGGTAACGGCAGCCATCCTGAACCTTGATAAAGGCCCGTTGCCTCCCGCGGCTGAGCAGGTTGTTCTCGCCGGGAACGGTGGCCTGTTCGGGCATGGCATGCAGGTTCAGCTCTTGTGAGGCAATGGCGACCAGGCGATCCTTATCGCGATTATCCACAATGAGATCAACCCCGAGACTCTCCGCACTTTCATCTCGATTGAGCGATGCGTAGCAACCACTGACGACCAGTTTTGAATGGGGGTTTTGTCGTTGGGCGCGATTGAGGAGTTTGCGGGATTTCCGCACTGCTTCATTGGTGACGGCGCAGGTATTCACCACCACCAGATCGGCCTCATCGAGATTCTGGGTAATCTGGTGCCCGCAATTTTGAAAATCCCGGGACCAGGTTTCCAGTTCGGCCTCATTCAAACGGCAGCCAAGGGTTTTTAGGTGTATACGCATCTGTTCGATCGATTAAATTTTACGGGTTTGGCGCAAGTTTACGGGTGTAAGTGACGGATGCAAGTGATCGACAGAAAAACAATAACTTGGGCGAGGCTCATGGTTTGAGTCACGAATCGACTAATCTATGGGATTAAACTGTGCTGTTGTTGTAACATCTTGTAAATATTTAAAAAAGGCGAAAACTATGAGTCCGTTGATACAGCAGATTCTTTCCCGCAGTGATCTTATTCTGCTGGTTGGCATGGTGTGCCTGTTGCTGTTGTTTTTGGGGCTGTGGTGGCGTCAGTCGGCTTTGATGCGGCAGCTTCATGAACAAAACCAGGTGGCCCAATCTGGAATGACTATGCTGGATCAATTGATCAGACAGCAGGAACGGCAGCTGATCGAACTCCTGATGAACGACCGGGAGCGACAAAGGAGCGGGTTAAATCAACTCCAGCATCTGGTTCAGCGCCAGCTGGCACAATCACATCAAATGCTTGAGCGACGTTTGAGTGAGTTGCAGCGTCAATTGCTGGAAGAGGGTGGTCAGCTCAAAGTTAATCTGACCGAACGTTTTGATCAGTTTCAACAGCGTATTAGTCAGACTCTCACGGAGAGTCGTTTGAACCAGCAGGAAGGACTTGCACAAGGTATGGAGGGGATTGGGCGGCAGTTGATCGGTGGTCTCAGTAGCACAACGGAATCCCTGGGCAAGCAGGTTATGCAATTGGCAGAGAGTAATGATCAGCGTCTAAAGGAGATCGGTGGCTTGGTTGAGAAACGATTGAGTGAGGGCTTTGAAAAGAGCACTGAAACATTCAATCGAGTATTGGAGCATTTGACCCGCATCGATGAGGCGCAGAAACGCATCAGTGAGCTCTCATCCAACGTGGTCAGTCTGCAGGAGGTGTTGTCTGATAAACGATCACGCGGTGCCTTTGGTGAGGTGCAATTGGCGGCATTGATTTCTAATCTGATGCCGGAAAACAGTTATTCGCTTCAGCACACACTAGGGAATAAGACCCGAGTGGATTGCATGCTATTCCTGCCCGATCCGACGGGAAATATCGCGATAGATGCTAAATTCCCACTCGAAAGCTACCAGACAATGATGGATTCAGAGTTGCCACAGTTGGTACGAACCCGAGCGCAGAGTCAGTTTAGGCAGGACATCCGCAAACATATTGATGACATCTCAGGAAAATATATTATTCCAGGGGAGACATCCGACGGTGCGGTTATGTTCATTCCGGCCGAATCGGTATTTGCGGAAATACATGGGCATTTTCCAGATCTGGTCGAAGAGGCGTGGCGCAAGAAGGTGTGGCTGGTATCACCCACCACCATGATGGCGATTCTCACAACAGCCCGTGCGGTTTTGAAAGATGCGGCGACCCGTGAGCAGGTGCATCTGATTCAGCAGCATCTACACCTGTTATCAAAAGATTTTGGACGTTTCCAGGGGCGAATGGATAAGCTGGCTGTACATATCCGCCAGGCCCATGATGATGTAAAGGATGTGACTGTATCCGCCAATAAGATCAGCAAGCGGTTTGGTCAAATTGAGCGGGTTGAGCTGGATGAGCTGCCAGCGAAGTCAATGGCCAATCGCATGGAAGAGGTGAAAGGGGGAGGATGAAAAATAGCCCCTGCTTTGAAGCAAGGGCTATTGTTGTTCAGGTTTAGTTACTGGCTTGCCAGGTACCGTCTGGCTGACGGCAGGCGGTGCCGTAGACCGTTTCGGAACGTCCATTGATGACCGCTTCAGTGGTGTATTCCCGACAGGGACCATTGTCTGAATTGAAGGTGCGGGTAGGGGTTACCTCGTAACTATTTCCAGAATCAGGGTTTCTCCAACTGGTTGTCCGGTTGACCGGGTTTGATTCAAGAGCCTGTTGCGAGCGGTAGTGGTCATTATCATCCATCTGCTGGCCAATTGATCCGCCAATATAGGCACCGGCAAGTGTGCCCACAATGATAGCCGCAGTACGCCCTTTTCCTTTTCCTACCTGATTGCCCAGAATGCCGCCAGCAAGACCACCTAGAACGGTGCCTGTGTCGCGTTTGGTTGGGCTTTGGCAGCCGGTTATCAAGAACAGGGGAATGAGTAGAGTAATTAAAATGCGCTTATACATGACAGACTCCAGTAGGAAAATGGTGTTCACACTCATACCATTAATTATACGCCTTATGAGGTGTTTTTGAGCTGTTCCTGTCTCACTTTTGAGTAACCTCATGACGATGTCAGATGGATTTAGACTCTTCGAGTGTAGTAAGAGTTTGGGGTGTGGAGTCGATCAGTGGGTTTACAATTAGGGCATAACATGGGAGAAATAATCATTTGGGCGTGCACTTGTCACAAAACAGTCTGTTTTAGGGGCGCATTTGTTGTCTGGACATCGAGAATCTAACGGTTCTTGTATACTGCGTGCTTAATCAATGATCACTCAACTTGTGAATTACATGGAGGAGAGGGAATGCGGGTTTTGAAAAAGGGCTTAATTCTAGCAGGAGCATTTTTTGCGATGGGAACGGTGGTGGGGGTGGCCAACGCTGATTATGTTGCCTACTCAGTAACGCAAGAAGGAGAGCGTTTACCGCTTCCCAATGACGTGAATGCGATTGATGTTGAGTACCTGGTTAATGTGGAGTGGGGGAAATACGCCGGGAATAAGACGCGCATCGGTGTATTGGAGGTGGAAAATAAATCCAGTGCATCCAGTGTGAATGTCATGGGACCAGGCGGCACGGTGACCTACAGCGTGGGTAGCAGTGGTGTTCCCGTTCAGGGCATCGAGGCCATTCTGACGGATGTGATGCACCGAACCGGTCGTTTCCGTATGGTTGAGCGCAAGGTATTGGGACAAACCTTGAAAGAGCAGGATCTGGGTGCTTCAGGTCGCATAGCCAAACCCTCTGCCGCCAAAGTGGGCAAAGTGCTCGGTGCTCAATATCTCTTTCAGGCCGTGGTGACCAACTATGAATCCGGCGTTGAAGAGAAAGGTGGTGGTTTGGGTGGATTAATCGGTGGTAGTGCCGGTGCCCTACTTGGTGGACTTTCAATGAAATCCAGCAAGGCCATTATTGGTATGAATTTCAGGCTCATTAACGCTGAAACCAGTGAGATTATGTATACCGATCAGGTTCAGGTGGATCTCTCCTCTTCTGGACTGAACTTTGGTGGTCTCGGTTTTGCGGGCGGTGTTGGAATCGGCGGATTTATGTCGGAATATGCCAAGACACCCATCGGTCATGCGGTGATTGCCGCCGTTAATAAGGGTGTTTTTGACTTGGTCAAACAGGTTGGCAGTGCTGCCGCCAGTGGTTCGGTCATAAAAGTAAAAAGTGGGAAGGTTTATGTCAATCTTGGCAAAGGGGTGGTCTCTGTTGGTGACAAGCTCACTCTGATGGATCGCGGTGAGGCGATGATTGATCCTGATACGGGTATTAGCCTGGGGGGTGAAGATGAGGCAATGGGTGAACTTCAGGTGACCACCGTCAAAGAGAAATACTCACTGGCCAAACCGATAGGCATCAAGTCCTCTAAGATCAAGCGTGGGAATAAGGTGGTTTCCCAGCGTCAGGCGGATCCGTTGATGTATGCTACTTCTTTTGCGCCACCGAAGAAGGAGAGCGGGTTCTTCAGTGGGGGCAGTAATAATGCTGATTCTAATTCAAACAACTGGGGCTCTGGGCCGCAGAATTGATAACTAGCGGTTAGATATGTATGCAAGTGAGCGCCCGTGAGGGCGCTCTTCTTTTTCAGCACTGTTCCCAGGGCAGACCCTGAAAGCGCCATCCGTTTATAGAGCTCCGTTGATGGTGGTCATTAAGCTCACCTTCAAAGCCTTCGTCAACATGGAAAACGCGACTGAACTCAGCCTTTATCAGCGCCTTGCCTGCCTCATGTGAGCGTTTGCCGCTGCGGCAGATCAGGATAACAGGGGAGCAGCCTTCATCTTCGGTACATACAGCGCCACCTAAGACAAGCTTTCTAATATCGGTTACGAAGTGGGGGTTTACCGTCCAGTCAGGTTCGTCGATCCAAGGGACATGCACAGCCCCTCTGGCATGACCGACAAAAAGAAACTCCATGCTTGAGCGGATATCCACCAGGATGGCCCTGTGGTCATCCTCCAACATTTGGTAGGCCTGTTGTGGATTGAGTGGGATGGGTTCTGCGTCGCTCATAGATCTACTCCTGGTTTAATTACTGTATGCTCTGGGCCGGGTTATAATACCGACAATTCGATGCATTTATAAATAATTCTTATGTATGACAAGGTATTACTTTTTATTCTAGCGCTTTTTTCCCGTTTGCCACTCTCTTTTGCACAAAGGTTAGGGGCTTTTTTGGGTTGGCTTGCTTATAAAATTCCCAATAAAGAGCGCCGAATTGCCAAAATTAATATTGCAACCTGCCTGCCAGAGCTATCAACTGCCGAGCAGGGGGCCTTGTTGAAAAATTCAATGATTGAATCGGCAAAAGGCCTGGTGGAAATGCCAATTGTCTGGGCTAGTGAGCCATCCCGCTGGATAGATCGGGTGCTTCCAGGTGAAGGTGAGGGCTTATTTGGTGAGGCGATAAGTGCGGGCAAGGGTATTATTGCCGTTGGCCCCCACCTGGGTAACTGGGAGGTTGGACTGCACTATCTGACATCGCTTGCGAAGGTTACAGCGATTTATCGTCCGCCAAGACAGGCCGCTTTGGATACGCTCCTGAAACAGGGCCGAAGTCAGGGGGGGGCTACCTTGGTTCCTGCGACGCCACAGGGAGTCAAATCACTCTATAGTGCGCTCAGGCAGGGTGAGATGATGGCGCTGTTAGCTGATCAGCAACCTAAGGCTGCTGGGCGTCAGGGCGGGGTTTATGCGCCGTTTTTTGGTCATCCGGCACTAACCATGGTCCTGGTTGGCCGGCTGGCACGTAAGACCGGGGCCCCCGTTCTTTTCTGGTTTATGGAGCGTCTACCCCGATCCAAAGGCTATAAAATACACTGGTTTAGAGCGCCAGAAGGGATCATGAGTGACGACCCTGATGTAACGGCAGCCGCCCTCAATCAGGGGCTTGAGCAGTGTATTCGCCAGGCACCTGCACAGTATCTATGGAGTTATAAACGGTTTGCCAGTCAGCCAGAGGGTGGTTGTTCACCGTATCAAACGACAGTTGTATAAAGCGCCCGTCTATTATATTGCCCAAGATTTTTTATTGGTCTCTCAAATTCTCTGCTTAAACCTGTTTCTGTAATTAACGCGTCTATTACCGGCCAGTTTTTCCATCTCTTGGTTTTGGGTGTGCAAATTAGTTAAAAATCCGCTATCTTCAATAAGATGAGGCTCTTTTTTTATCAATAGCCTTAAAGTATTGAGGTTGATTTGCCGTTAACTTGATCATGGATCGGTTGTATTAACGACGTAAGGCCGTGCCTCTATCTTTGAATAAGAGAGACCAGTGATGGCTATAAAAATAAGCTGTAATAAAATGATGAGAGGGTTTTTGGCTGGCGTTCTGCTTGCCTTTGCATATCCTTCACTGGCTGCCGAAGAGATGGGGGGCAAGGCGGATGCTCGCATACTGATCGATATTTCAGGCAGTATGCAAAAAAATGATCCGCAAAATCTTCGAAGACCTGCGCTCCGACTCCTGGTCGGTCTGATGCCAGATGATGCCCGGGCAGGTGTCTGGACCTTTGGGCAATACGTCAACATGTTGATTCCGTTAGGGCAGGTTGATGATGGCTGGAAACGAAAGGCCCGTGCTGAAGCGGCAAAGATCGCATCGCCAGGTCAGTTTACCAACATTGAAGATGTGATCCGCCGCGCCAGTGCCGACTGGGAAGGGCCTGCAACACTCTATAGGCGGCATCTGATCCTGTTAACGGATGGCATGGTTGATATCAGCAAGAGCCCAAAGAAAAACGCCGCTTCTCGTAAACGAATACTCGACGAACTACTGCCAAAACTCAAAGCCCATAACGCAAAAGTGCATACCATTGCGCTTTCAGAGCGGGCCGATCATGAGCTAATGCAAACCCTGGCTAAGGAGACGGGTGGTTGGTATGAGCAGGTTAATGATGCCGAGCAGCTCCAACGAATATTTCTTAGGATTTTCGAAAAAGTGGGGCGGCCCGACACAGTGCCGCTGAAAGATAATAAGTTCATGGTGGATAGCAGCATTGAAGAAGTTACCCTGCTGATTTTCAGAAAAGAGGGTGCCGATCCGACCCAGGTGATCACGCCTTCGGATAAGCAGTTTGACGCCAAAAGTGCCCCAAAATCTGTCAGCTGGCACCGTGATCTTGGGTATGACATGCTGACCATCAATAAGCCTGAAACGGGTGAGTGGCGTGTACAGGCGGCGATGGATCCCGATAATCGAGTGATCGTTGTAACCGATCTTAAGATGCGGGTAACAAGTTTGCCGAGTCGTTTTGTACTGGGTGAAAACCTGCCCCTGAGTGTGAGCTTTACCAATCAGGGTAAACAGATAACCCGAAAAGATTTTCTTGATGTGGTGGATATGCGCAGCGGTCATACTGATGCCAATGGTGTTGGCGAGGAGCGACCGTTCTTCGATGACGGTAGCGAGGCCGATGCGACTGCCAGCGACGGTGTCTTTACTCTGAGCGTGGGTGAAGGCCTGGCGGCAGGAAAAGTGGAATTAGTTGTTACTGCTCAAGGGAAAACCTTTCAAAGGGAACAGCGGCAGACATTTGAACTTGCCGATTCTGTGGCAATGATGGTTACACCCGATCCCCAAGGCGGGACGGATTTGATGCTTAGCCTGGTCCCCGATGGTGAGATTGTTGAGCTGGATAGTCTGGAACTGAATGCCAGCTTGGTCTCTACCACGGGTGAGGAGCAGCCAGTAATGCTACTACCGGGTTCTGATCAGGGTACCCGGGAAGCAAAGATCAGCCCCTCTGGGTTATTGGGCGACTGGAATCTGAGTGTTACCCTTAAAGGTAAAACTCGCGCGGGTTCGCCCCTTGACCTGATGCTTTCACCTGTATTGATTAAGGGTACGGCAACTCCGCCTCCCCCACCGCCTCCAGAGCCTGAGCCAGTTGTAGAAGAGCCGGAACCGCCCAAGGTGGAAGAGCCTGAACCACCGGTTTCTGCACCGGAACCAGAGGTTGTTGAGGAAGAGGATGACTTCATGTTTCAGGCCATCCTGTTTGGTAGTGCGAATCTGCTGCTGGTGATTATTGGTGGCGGGCTCTTTTGGTATATGCGCCGACGTAAAGGTGAGTCTGAATTTACGGTAGTTGAAGAAGAAGGCGAAGGTAAAGATGAGGATGATCAGGAGGCATCAGCCAAATGATAGAGGTGAGTAAAATACTGTTATTGGTATTAGGTGAGCTGTTTGTTATCAGTATCATCGTAACCATTGTCTTTGCCTTTCTAGCGTTCTCCAAGCGTCAGCGTGATAGAGCTTCAGTTAAGCAGTTGGTTGCCAGGATTAAGGAAGACGGTGACAGAAGAGAACAGGAAACACGTAAGGTCATGGAGGAACGGTTTGGCTTCGCTGGGGCTGACCTTGAAGCGATCGTTAAAAAGATTGTCCGTAATGAGAAGGCATTTTATCAGGTACTGATAGATGTCTACCTGAAAAGAAACACCGAAGCCGTACCTAATCTTTCGGTAGATTATGAGAGTTCGGTTGATACATATAGAACGCTTGAGATACCCCGTAGTGGGGAGGCAACGGCTGTTTCAACTGAGGATGGCATTGATTCAGATGAGCTCATGCTGCTTAAAGAGGAAAACCAGCGATTGACAGAAGAGTTGCAGGTCACCATGGACACAATGGGACGGATGTTGAGTGAGTACTCATTGATGTTCTCAGGAGGAGGCGATTCGGATCTGGACAAAGAGAAGATGCGGGATATGCTTGCCCCCGAAATGTCGGCGGCTGAGGCGGGTGCCGAATCGTCTGAAGATGTAGCCGCTGTAGATGAATCTCTGCCGCCTGAAGAAGAGGCTGCTGTTGATGCTCAAGAGGATGAAGGGTTGAAGGCGCTGGATGAAGAGCTGGCGAAGCTTGATCTTTCTGAGGACGAGTTATCAGCTGCTTCCAGCCTGGATGAAACGGTTGTCGTATCCGCTGAAGAGAGTGATGAGGTGGTTGATCTGGATGATGTGCTGGATGACCCTGATCAGAAGTAGTTTGAATTGCGGGGTGTGTATCCGTACACACCCCGTTGATTTTTACTGAACTTTAACGGTTGCCGATTCTGTATTTCCCTTGTTATCTACCCAAGTGAGTGTCAGGTCATCACCAGCACTTGCACCCTTGTACTTGAACGAGATATAGGGGTTCTTGGAGATACCGCCACTCCAATCAGCTGTTAGAATCTCCTTCGATCCGGAGGTGCAGGTGACCCCTTGAATGAAATGAGCAGGAATGGTTTCCCCTTTGCTGTCCTTTCTGTTGCCTGTCTCCATCGCGTGGGTCATCAGGGCTTTGACAGTCACTACATCTTCTTTCATCTTCGCGCGAATCTTAATGGATTTGCTAGCCATTTTTCAGTCCTCAAAATCTTGTAACTACTTAAACCAGTCTATCAGGTGTTTGTTCAGCGATGCTGCTGAATGGTGCTTAACCGCCGCAACCACCGATGGTAACTTTTACCTCTTTACCGGCTTTGTAGAGCTTTCCGCCCGCCTTAACTACAGCAACAACGTCGCCGCTTTTACCCATCTTAATACGCGTTGAGACGAACCCTTCAGCGCCCTCTTTCAGATTGAAGTTGGCAATCAGGGGGACTGGGTTATTGGCTGCCATGATGGCAATAGATTCCACGCCAGCCATTGATGTGCTGACAGTCACAGGGACTACCGCGCCATTCTCAGCGATATCCGGTGCCTTGATGTTGATATCGCCACTCTCTTCGGCACTATCCGCACCCATGATGGCACTTAATGCGCTGGGAATATCTTTGGCGGTAAACGCCTCTTTAGGCCAAGCGGCCAATACTTGGCCTGGGGTCAGTAGACCGGCGCCGATGGCAATGCCAAGTGCGCTGGTGGCAAACGTGCCTTTCAGTAAGATCCGGCGGTTCAAATCTATCTTCATTTCTATCTCCTGAGTCAACAGAGGAATGGTATCTGTTCTGTCGTTAAAGAGGTTGCACATGTTTAACGCATAGGTATACAAAAACTATTGCGCATCTGTTGAGGGTTGGGTCTTTGCTACGCTTCGACAAGATCATCTCAACAGAATCCATGGCATGCTCTGGCCTGCCTGAAATTGTTTCAGTTACTCCCTACAGTGTGCCTCGCTGTGAGCGGGAATGCACATAAGCAAGAGATATGACCATATAAAAATGATGGTTGGTCGAGGTGCGCCCTCAGTAGAACAGGTGTGTCTGTTACCTCCAAGTTTTGTTCGCCTGTGAATTGTGGAATCTGGTTGTTATTGAAAGCTATTCGGTCAATCATTTCACAGGTTATGATCAAGCATACCCCAAGCATTCTTGATGGAAAAGGGGAATGTAATAGTATCGTTTGCTATCGATCTCTTGCGTCAAGGTCTTTCTTTTCCTGACGGATCTCTTTCAGTCGGGCAGCCATTTTTGCACTCTCATAATAACTGAGATTTCTATCTTTCAGGGCGATCTCCAGCTGCATCTGAGCCTCCTTTAATGCGCCAGTGTGATAATAATATTCAGACAGATAGCGGTGACCTTGCGTCTTTTTGCCGGCATCGCCAGCAGCTTGTGCAAGCAGTTTATATATGAGCGCGTTCTGTGGATGGCCTTCCAATAGCTTTTCCAGCAAGGGAGTAACGGCCTGTGGTTTTCCACTGTCTAGCAGTGCTTGAGCCAGATAGATGGAGAGAGGGTAGTTTCCGGGGTGCCCGGTTAATCCTGACTCCAGCGTTTTAAGCCCCAGCTCTGGTTTGCCTTCCAGTTTTTCAAGCTCAGCCTTGGCCACCAGGTATTCGATCTGGCCTGGTCTTAGATCGGTTAGCAGGGTCGCCAGCTCTGTAGCTTTTGCGTACTCTCTGTTACCCATCAGTGATAGCAGATAGCCATACTGATGTGCTTCTTCATTTCTATACCGACCATCCTTTAGTGTTTGACTGTAGAACTCGATACCTTCCCGGGCATCATTAAACGCCAAAACCCTTAGTCGCTCTTTTGCGAGATGATAACCGAGTGAATCGCTGCGCTGTTTGTAGGGGTAGCTGTCCGAACGGCCATAAGCATCGGCTATGCGGTTTGTTGTTACCGGATGGGTGCGTAAAAACTCGGGTAGTTTTCCGTTATCGTAAAGTCGTGACGCCTTACCCATTCGGGAAAAAAATACCGGCATGGCCGTAGGATCAAACCCTGCTGCTGCCAGAGTCTGGATGCCGATACTGTCGGCTTCTTCCTCATGTGAGCGGGTGAAGTTGATCTCTCGTTGGATCATGCCTGCCTGGACGCCTGCGGCTGCCGCTACTGCAAAGTCGGAATTGTTCGTCGCGGCACCAATTGCAACAGCGGCAATGGCCAGTGCTGCGGCCGGCAGCGACATGCTTTTTACTGCATCATAAGTCCGCACCAGATGTTTTTGCGTGACATGGGCGACTTCATGGGCGATGACAGAGGCCAGTTCACTTTCAGATTCGGTTGTAGTAAGAAGGCCAGAGTAGACGCCGATATAGCCGCCAGGTCCCGCGAACGCATTAATTTGCGGGCTGTTTATCAGGAAAAACTCAAAGCTACCAAGGGCGTCATTGTTCGCATTAACCAGTTGATCGCCTAGAGACTGGATATAGGCTGAGAGTAAAGGGTCTTGAATAACCGGCATGGTGTTGCGAATACTGCGCATGAAGGCTTGCCCAAGACGCTGCTCTTCTGCGGGTGTCAGGATATTTCCAGATGGATTGCCAATGTCTGGTAAGGCGATCTCTTGAGCAAGAACGGGTTGGGTCATGAGTAGCAGACAGATGCCTGCAAGCCCGTAAAAAAAGCGTAGGGAGAGTTGCCGGGACGTTTTTGATGGCTTTGTCATGCCATGAGAGACCCTCTGGTCTGGGAATAGTTCAGTGATGAGCCGGATGCAGGGCTGAATAGGTTCACTCCAAATCCATCAAGTTTATGTGCTGTGTTCTGAATATAGCAGGATTACCCCGGACTCTGCAGGTATCAATGGGGGTTTCATGAAAACGCGCACTTTTTGAGATGGCTATAGGGTCATACAAAGAGGTTTTTGACAATGCGCGTAAGTTGTTTTATCAGTTCCGGTGCATCGATATCCATAACCTGATCAATTACCCAGCGGTTCTCCTGGCTCTCTCCCATGGTTTGCTGAATTTCGTAGCCGAGATGCCGGAGAAATGGATAGGTAGGGCCTTCATCGGTATAGCCATGTTCAGCGTACTCTGATGCGCGCTGATTGAAAATGCTTATGAACTTACTTCGATAGTCACCAGCACCCAGCAGGGCCTGACTATTCTCCTCAAAATGGTCAGCCATCTTCAGCACAATAGCGGTCACCAGTTCGCGGCGCTCGTCATCGGTGAGCGGGCTGGCTGTCATACGTTCTACCGCCAGGGCCTGAAAAATCAGGTATTCTGCAATGACCGCCAGTCGCTGCTCATCATCGCGATAGGTGAAGTGTTTACTGTGAAGGGTTACGGCCTTGTCCATGCCCAAACGCCAGGCATTAAATGCGATAGCGCCCCCGATTTCAGTCAGGGTCCGTTCGGAATCCTCTTTGTGCCACTGGCTCTTTAGTCTCAAGGCCATTGATGTATCCTCTTTCCAGGTGTCAAAACAGATGCTCACCATAAAGAAATATTAGTTTAGATTAATATAGCACAGCCATTGCAAGTTGTAAGAAGCGAAAGATGCTGGCTGCCTATGTGGCAACCATTGATGAATTTGATCTGGTTTAAGGCATGCTCGCTTTAGATGTTGATAATAGACGCCTCTATTTAATCCCTTTCAGGAGCTTAACATGCACTATCCCCAATTCTATGATCAGGTAGAGCCGATTGTGCTCAGAGACCCCTTGGCAGCGTTTCTTGGTGCATTTGAGGGTGGGGTAATGCAACTGGGTTATCTGGATGTAGTTCGCCTTGCTGGTCACTCCTGTCCTACCGTGGCAGGGGCGTATTTAATGGCAAAGAAGGGGCTTAAGGCGTTGTACGGGGATGATTTACCGGTACGCGGGGAGATTCAGGTAGAGATGCAGGAATCAATAGACGAGGGGGTCTGTGGTGTCATTGCCAATGTCCTTTCTTTTATCACCGGGGCAACGGATATCAGTGGCTTTCATGGATTGGCGGGTCAATTTGACCGGCGGCATCTACTCTCTTTTGAAAACGATAATCCTGCCCCTGTAAGGTTGGTGAGGCGGGATACGGGGCAAGCTGTTTCCATACGCTATGATGCCAGCGGTGTTCCGGCTGATCCTGCTATGGGTTCACTCTTTTCAAAGACATTATCTGGCGGCGCTACGGCCGAAGAGGCAGAGCAATTTGCTCAGCTCTGGCAAGCGCGTGTGAAAGCCATTCTCTGTGACTACGCTGATGATCCCGGGCTGATCAGATTACTATAGATGGTATTGGCTAATAGTATGAGCCAAGGGATGATGGTGGGGAGTCCCCACCATCAGAAAACAGCTTGATCAATAGCCACCTTTACGCTTGGTCTCAGGCAGTCCTGCGATTTTACCCGCTTGTTTTGCTGGTCCCATGGGGAAGTGCTCATAGAGCGATTTAGCGTCCACCTTGGCCAAGTCGGTCCAGACCGATTTGAAGTGCTTGACCATGTTACGCTCATTTGGCTGGTTGCCGTTGTTGTTGAAATATTCGTCACGCAGATAGTTAATGACATCCCACGCCTTTTCTGAGAGCGTGATGCCTTCTGCTGTGGCGATGATGCCTGCTACGTCTTTGTTCCAGTCTTCGTGATTAACCAGATAGCCGTTATCGTTGGTCTCTAAGGTGCTGCCGTTGTATTCATAAGACATGGGTATACCTCCGGTTATGTTTTTCAATATGGCTCGCCACTATGTTTTGCCCTGTTTCTCTTGGTAGAGTTAGCGGAGGCCAATTTAGGATATTATGTAAAGCTTATATGTTATAAGGGCTGGTTAAAAAATTAAATACCTTTTTGTAATGGTTATTATCAGCTACTAAAAGGATTTTTGTGGCAGAAATATACCGCATCCCAATGATCTCTGGGCTCCAAGCCCCTGCTCCTGGAGTGTTATTGCATCTTCGTAAGAGAGCTCGGCTACCATCAGGCTGCGGGTGTCAATCGGCTCTCCAGGCGTTTGTAGTTGATGACCCTTACCGCAGAGTATCTTTTTGAACCTCAGTCCCATCTGCTTAAGTTCATCGACTGCCCAAGTGATGAATTGTTCTTCAGTGAGTGTTGAATCAGCTGCAATATAGCGGGCGTAGAGAAAACGGGTCATTGCCAGCTTTTTCGGCTTTACAGATAGAATCTGCATACTGTGCCCGGCAACACTCAGTGTGTTACCCACCAAGACTTGAGCCGCTTCTGTTCGTTCTGCGGGTACTCTCAGTATCAAAGGTGTGCGCTTTGACAGGTGGAGCAGAGCATCAGCTTCTTCGGGGCGCTCCCAACCGTTACCTGATTCAGCGCAGTGAATCAGGTGCAGCCCTGCAAGGGGTTCACTGGAAAACCAAGGCAGTTCTTTTTCAATGGCTTGCGCCAAGGCCCAGGCATGGTCAACGGGCAGTGTGGGGCAATTAATCTTGAAATGAAGATCTATGACCGACACTGGAACAGAAAAATTCTCTTCATTTGTCTCTTCTTCCCAGTACATATATGGACATCCTGCGCGTTAAGCGGCTTAATCCGGGATCTGTTCCCGAAGTTTATCTTTGTCATACCACCACTGGTCTGAGACTAAGACATCCAGGACTGTTGCAAGTCGGGGAAGAAATTTTTCCGGACTATCCAGCTCCAGCTGCTGTACCCAGAAGTCGAATATCTCCTGCTCCTCTACCTGGCTGTGCCGCCGAGCTACCTGACCAAGTAACTGGTTGGTAAAAAACAGCAGATTCTCACGACTGCTCTCGTCGGCCCGGATATCCACAATATAGTTGGCCACGGCTGCTGCAACGGCAGCGCCATCTGATCGGTCAGGTGTCTCATCAATAAGATGCTGAAGCATGGCTACAGTCAATTCTGGATCAATTGGGAAGGTCACACCAAGCCAGATGCCTTGAGCCAGGGCTGAAATTGACTCGGGATTCTCAGACTGGAACATGATGTCGCATGCTTCAACGGCTTGCTGCCACTCTGCAATTTCGAGGGCGCGGTCAAATAGTGTCCTGGCCAGTGGCCAGGCTTCATCAAAGCGATTGAGTTCCAGCAGGGCGTAACCACAATCCAATTCAAGTTGAAGTTTTTCCTTTGCGGGTGCAGTGGCATCTAATGCGGCTAGTTTATTCTCCAGCTCTGCCAGATGCAGTTCCACACGCTGGGTTGACTGGACGGCATCTTCAGCTGAATCGTTATCGCCCATGATGGCTTCGGTTTGTAAATACTTCACGCGTTTATCTTCCTTATAAGGAGGCTTCAGGTAAAAGCCGCTTCAAGGCGGTCTTCCCAATCTTCAGGTGTGTCGCTGAAAGGAGGCTTAACATCTATTCTGAAAAACATTTCAGATTGACGGCGTACCTTGATCAGCTCGATCAGCTCCCCGAATGAGTCCACATCAGGACTTTGTATAAGTACCTCACTAAGCAGGAGCATCTGTTACCTCGTTATATGATAAAAAAGCCGCAGAATAATCACTGATCACGGCGGTGTTTTTAATACCCAAGTAAACTGTTCAGGCATTATTGAACCCCAGGGAATGTACTTGGCGCAAGTCCAAAATTAGCGAGCAGACATGCTGCGCTGCACTATATAAATGGGCCTATAATATTGAAACTGAGTAAAAATGACATACCTAACTATTTGTTATTTATGATTATTATCCATTAGATTTTTTAAGTTTTCATATATTACCAAATTATCATATATCCCATAGTGGATATGCCTTTTTATCGTCTTCCCCCCCATTAGCGGGGTATTTTTGCTGCATAAGTGAATCCTAAAATGCTACCCATGTTTTGGAGTGAAGACCTGTGATCCGAAATTGGGTTGCAGGGTCTGAAGTTCTCGCTCATTTAGCCTGTTTTAAATTGAAGGGTGAAGGTGGGTTGGAATGCACTATATAAATCGAGATCAATGGGAGAATAACTGATGGCGAAACCGATGCATGATACCCCCATGCTTGATCAGTTGGAGAGCGGCGTATGGCCGAGC
>JAPHUE010000038.1 GCA_026196795.1 Sedimenticola sp. | reverse complement strand
CGGTGTCGTTAAGTGGTTTAACGATGACAAAGGATTTGGTTTCATCGAGCGCGAAGGCGGTTCTGATGTATTCGTTCACTTCCGTGCCATCAATGGTACTGGACGCCGCACACTGGCTGAAGGACAGAAGGTCACGTTTGAAGTGACTCAGGGCCAGAAAGGTCCACAGGCTGAAAACGTAACCATCGTTTAAGCTAAAAAGATTTATTCACCGGGGATGATTAATCACCCCGGTGAATTTCCTTAACATTCCCGCTTATTTCAGGTCGACTACTCCATGTCGAACTGCTAGGTGTTTTGTCTGGTTTAATATAGCCCGGCATCCCCATACAGCTGCTTGGTCATTCCCCCAGTACCAGCTGCAGTGAAATTCTTTTGCTTCCAAACAACACCCCTTTGCGCAGAATATCCAGCGTGATCTGATCGCCAGGATGTTTGTTTAGCAAGCCAATTCTTACATCTGTTGTGTTTGCCACTTTCTGACCATCAATGGCCAGCAAAATGTCATCCGGTTGAATGCCCGACTTTTCAGCAGCCCCCGCTTTGGAAAGCTCACTCACCCGTACACCATCGGAACTCTGCGCCATAAAGATCCCCATCAAACCCGCCTTAGGCAGCATAATGTCTGGAGGAAATATAATGTAATCCGCAATCGCCGGCTCAACGTTAAGATTATCTCCCGGCAATACGATAGCGGACGATATCGGCAACCGCCGCTTAACCCGGTTAGGAATGCCTGAACCGTGCATGAGATGCCCACTACCCGCCAAGACAATCAACTGCTTTTCCGGGTAATTAACGAGAAAGTCAGCAGCCCGCTGTGCCATACCTTCATCCCATAACAGCTGGACTTGTAAAAAACGCTCAAAACTACGGTCAGCCCTATCCCCGTGCTGTTTGAATATTCCATTTAGTCGCTCACCGTACGCTTTATCAGAATAATCCATATCAGTCGGAATCTGACTTCGTTGCTCACCTGATAGTGATTCAATCCCCTGCTTAGAGACCTGACTGGTAATTTCACGTGATGTATTGAGTGCTATAACCGGCAGCTGATGCTCTTTTGCAAAATTAAGTATGGGACGGTAGTGACGATAGTCATAAACCCAACGCTCATACCATTCGGTCTTGCGTAACATCTCCGACTCGGTGATATCTCCCGCTATATACTGATCCAGATACGGCTGAAAGGGACGTTGAAACATCTCCATGCCAATTCCCAGCTCAGCACCTGCTGCATGAAATGCCGTTATGATCTCCAACTGGGCATTATGATGACTGAAATTGTCATGTGTCTCACCGATATAGACCACGCGGTTTTTTATTAACGCCGGCATCAAAGTATCTATATCAGATGACTGATTCAGATCCAGAATAGCCGAACGCCCGGGAACTTCAGCGGTGACCTCCGGCGATTTACGCTCATGCCCAATAGCTGATCGCTCTTGTACAAGCGCATTCCCACAGGCTGACAGCAGTAATACAGTCATTATGAGCAGGAGGAAAAAAGGATAACGTGCTATAAACATAATAATCTCACTTCAACTTCATGCTTTGCAGTCAGACAATCTAAAACCAGATTGATTCACGCAGGTGACAACATTGCTATCTATACCTGAAACCCCAGGCGTAAAAAACAGTTACACCAAGCAGCGTACCAGAGGGGTTGTATGGCTTCTGCTATCGCTAATTTTTTCGTCACTGGTCCATGCCAGTACGGACTCTCAGATTCACCATACACTTCATGTAGAAATTATTCCCGACTCAGGTCAGCTGATTGCAACCGATACACTGCAGCTTTCCAAGGCAACTCAGACATTCCAATTCCTGCTGCATGCCAATTTAGCACCTGAACTGAACAATACTGAAGGAACACTTACTCTTATTCGTAGTCTAAGAGGCAGGGTTCCAGTTAAACAATACCATCTTCAACTCAAAGCACCCACTACGCACTTTTCCCTGCGCTATAGGGGTGAAATCGCCCACGCCTTAAGTAATGAAGGAGAAGCCTCTTCATTACGACAATCAACGCCTGGAAAGATATCCAGTCAGGGCGTTTTTCTTGGCGCCAGTAGCTTTTGGTATCCACAAAGCGATGCAGAGTTAATCAGCTTTACAATGCAGGTGAAGCTCCCTAAAGGCTGGCTCTCCGTGAGTCAGGGCCGTCAACTGCCTGACCATTCTGGTTGGGAAGAGCTACAGCCACAAGAAGAGATCTACCTAATCGCCGCCCCCTATAATCGCTTTCAACTGGATGCAACAGGCACACTCGCAGAAGTATACCTAAGAGACAATAACCTGAATCTCGCAGATCACTATCTACAAGCTACTGAAAACTATTTAGCACTTTATGAAAAATTGATTGGTCCCTACCCCTACAGTAAATTTTCACTTGTGGAAAACTTCTGGGAGAGCGGTTATGGCATGCCCTCTTTTACACTCCTGGGACCGCGTGTCATTCAACTACCCTTTATAATCAACACCTCTTATCCCCATGAGATACTGCATAACTGGTGGGGAAACGGTGTCTATACAGATGTATCATCCGGCAACTGGAGTGAAGGGCTAACAACCTATCTGGCCGATCACTTAATTAAGGAACAGCAGGGACAAGGCTCAAACTACCGCAGAAACAGCCTGCAAAACTACGCCAGCTATGTCACAGAGCAAGATGACTTCCCTCTAATTGAGTTTCGCGGTAACCAGGGACAGATCAGCCAATCCATTGGTTACGGAAAAACACTCATGCTCTTCCATATGTTGAGAAAAGAGTTGGGTGATGAGTTGTTTGTGGCCGGTATACGATCGCTCTATAAAAATTATAAATTTCGTCGGGCCGGCTTTAACCAGATTCAAGAGCGCTTCGAAGCTGTAGCCAGCAGATCACTTGAGTTGTTCTTTAATCAATGGCTCAAACGTACCGGCGCACCCGCACTTAAACTAATTGATGTTACCTACCGGCCGTCAACTAACGGAAACAAGCTAGCGGTATCGATCGAGCAGACACAACCAGAAGCCCCTTTCAGTTTAAAGATTCCGCTATTTATTAGTGGTGAGGGGAATAACGCGACTGAATGGCATACCCTTGATATGACGAAGCGAAAGCAGACCTGGGTTATCAACACCTCGCTAACACCTGTAAGCCTGGCAGTAGACCCACTCTTCGACCTGTTCAGACGACTCGACGACAGTGAAATTCCCAGCAGCCTGAGCCAGCTCTTTGGTGCCAAAAAAGTCTTTGCCATTCTGCCTGATGCGGCAACTGACAGCATGAAACAGGCCTATCAATCACTGATAACAGAATGGCAACAGCGCCAGCCCGGACTCACCTTACTCTGGGACAACGAGATAAATGCACTACCCAAAGCGGAACACATTTGGATTATTGGAAAGGGTAATCGATATGCCAATCAAGTACGCCAGTATCTCAAAGATAGAACTATCGATTTAACAACCGGTACAAAAGCCATTACCGTGCAAAATCCTAATCAGCAAAGCCAGACGATTGGTTACATTGAAAGCGATTCAATCGAGGCCATAAAGGGCCTGACAAGAAAGCTGCCACACTATGGAAAATACAGTTATGTGCTATTCAATGGAGAGCAGCCACAAGTTGAGCAACGGGGTGAATGGAGAATCGGTAATAACGCCATGTCATGGATTATCAATTCCAACTACAGCGGTATTACAGGCCAACTAACGGATCATCGCGCTCTGATTGACTAATGAATCGTACCCAACCAGGTTATTATTCCTTGGCCTTTTTATCTGGCAAACCCAATGATAAGGCGCCTTTTCCAAACTTATCAGATGCCTCATCAAGCATGTGATAGAGACGCCGATCTTGTCCTGTTTCTGAATCACCAGCAAACAGATCCAGATTAGCACCGCTATTATCACCCCAGTCTGAGATCCCTATGCCGATCAGGCGTATCGGCTTTCCCATGAATCCAGACGCCTGAAAAAGATCCCAGGCCACTGTGAAGAATGTACTGTCCAGATCATCCGCAAGCGCAAGACGCCTTTGTCTGGTGTGGGTTTCAAAACCTGGTAAGCGTATCTTAATAGAGACGACCTGACCTTTGAGATCTTCACGCCTTAGACTCTGACCCACATCAGAACAGAGTCGTCTGAGGGTAGATCGCAACAGACGAATATCAGTCACATCTTCATTAAAGGTGGTCTCTTTTGAGATCGAAACACGCTCAGCGCGTTCGCCAATTTGATCAGAGGCTAAACCGCGAGATTGCCGATAAAGGCTGCCGGCCATTTTTTCGCCGAAAAACTGCTGCAGCGACTCCAGCGTATAGGCTTTCAGTTCCTTGATCGACCGAATTCCAAGGCGCTGTACAATCTTAACCGTCTTGGGCCCAACACCTCTCAGGTTGGAGACAGGCATCGGGTCTAAAAAATCAGCCACTTGATCAGGCAAAACAATGGTCGTTCCATTCGGCTTATTATGTTCTGACGCGAGTTTGGCAATAAGTCGATTACTGCCCACGCCAACGGAACAGGTCAACGCGGTGGCATCCCAGACAGCGACTTTGACCTGATGTGCAATCGCCTCCGGCGAACCAAAAAGGCGATCAAGCCCCGTGATATCAAGGTAGGCTTCATCAACCGAGACCTGCTCCACAATAGGCGAGATAGAACCCAGCGCCGCCATAACCAAGCGGGAGGCTTCGGAATAGCGTGGCATATCCGGTTTCAAAAAGAGCGCATCAGGGCAGCGTCTGTAGGCTTCAGCAATCGGCATGGCAGATCGTATGCCATAGGCCCGGGCCTCATATGAGCAGGTAGACGCCACCCCGCGCTTACCGGGAAAAGCCCCAATAACAACAGGCAGGCCACGACACTCGGGGCGATCTCGCTGCTCAACCGAAGCAAAGAAGGCATCCATATCCACATGCAAAATTAATTTGGCAGCACGTTCTGGCATTTTTACACACTTGAGATTTTAATAGCTTGCAACTGCATTTCCCGGGCAACTCTACCTGCAAATTTTATGTTGAGGTATTTTCTTTTGGCTATGCCGACAAAGTCACAGCCAGGAAAGACCAAACAGTCACACATATACTCACTAAAAGTGGATAGATTACACCGAGTTGGCATACAATACAGACTCCGTCAAATCGAGGGGTGGGCCCGTCACTGAGTGGTGTAGCACTCAGCGGTCTATCGACCAGATACGGGTAGATGGTGTGACGATCGACAAACCTTAATTCGGCGATTGCTACAACCCGCCCATTGGAGTACTAAATTGTCTCAGAACAATACAACCAAAAACAGCGACGAACCCTGTGTTGAGCTTGATAACTTCATCCCCTACCGCCTCTCGGTACTCAGTAACTTTGTCTCTGGCAGCATTGCAACCATCTACTCTGAGCGCTTCAATATCAGCATTATGGAGTGGCGGGTCATTGCCGTACTGGGCAACTACCAACCTCTGTCGGCCAACGAAATCTGTGAACGCACCAACATGGACAAGGTACAGGTCAGTCGCGCGGTATCCAGTCTGACAAAATCAGGTCGGGTGCTGAGAAAGACCGACAAGAAAGATCGCCGCAAGTCGCAACTTCGCCTCGCCGCAAAAGGCATGAAGGTCTACCAGCAAATCGTTCCCCTTGCCCTTGAGCGTGAGAGACAGCTACTCACCCCCTTCAACAATAAAGAGATGAAAGAGTTTGATGATCTATTGCGCAAACTGGAAGCCCGCGCCCGTGAACTCTGCATCACCAGCTGACTATTAACCTTACTTAATAATAGCCGCTACCACAGGGGCCGGCTGGATTAGCATTTATATCGCCGCCCCTTGATTGAGCTAAGATTATGCTAATAAACCAAACCTCAACGAGCGCCAAACCTTGCTGCTTATTCACCTGCAGCAACAGACATTACATAAATTAATATAGGTTAATCTTATTTAATTCAATGAGATAGAAGACATTTTTCCAAACAATATCACTTAAAATATTCACCAATCCCAGCTTATAGCTGAACCTCATCCGCCCTTATAAATCGAAGAACTATACTTCGAGCATAAGCACGCACTATTTACCTACTTTATCTAATGTTGTTATTAGTTGCGAATGCAACTATATTTACATCATCTGACATATGTCATATTTACTGTTTCACCAGTAACTAATAGTCCACGGATAGAATCAACTGAAGGTATCACGCAATGAGCAAGAAATTCGCATCCCATGCTGACGTCGAAGAGAAGAATGTATCATTTGATAAACTGGCCGAAGGCGTTTACGCCTATACCGCTGAGGGTGACCCCAACACCGGTATCATCATCGGTGATGACAGCGTCATGGTCATTGATACCCAGGCAACACCCGACATGGCTCAGGATGTTATTCGCCGGATACGCGAAGTAACCGATAAGCCGATCGAGTATGTTGTGCTGTCTCACTACCATGCCGTTCGGGTCATGGGCGCTTCGGCCTATAACCCCAAGCAGATCATTGCCAGTCAGGCGACCTATGACCTGATTGTTGAGCGTGGCCAGTTTGATTTTGATTCTGAAGTGGGTCGTTTCCCCCGACTGTTCCAGGGCGTTGAATCCGTACCCGGTCTGACCTGGCCAACCCTGACTTTTGAAAGCTCCATGACCCTGTGGATGGGTAAGCGCCGGGTTGAACTGATGCATGTCGGTCGCGGCCACACCAAGGGTGACATCGTAGTCTGGTTACCTGAAGAGAAGATTCTGTTCAGTGGTGATCTGGTCGAGTTTGGCGCAACACCCTACACCGGTGATGCCTATCTCTCAGATTGGCCCCAGACCCTGGCTAATGTCCGCGCACTGGGGGCTGAAAAACTGGTTCCAGGTCGTGGTGATGCCGTGACCACACCAGAGACAGTTGAGGCGGCCATCAGTGGCACTCAGGATTTCCTCACTCAGATGTTCGAGAGTGTTAAAAAAGGGCGTTCTGAAGGCAAGGCGCTGAACGAGATCTATACCGAAACCTATCAGGTACTCAAACCAAAGTTCGGTGACTGGGTTATTTTTGAGCACTGTCTTCCATTTGATATTACTCGTGCCTTCGATGAGGCTGGTGAATACCCCGATCCACGCATCTGGACCGCTGAGCGTGATACCGAGATGTGGCACTCGCTGCAAGACGCACTTTGATTCGCGCCCTCCCTTAGGAGGGCAATACCAATTAGAAGGCGGAAAGCCAATCGAGGAGGATCAATAGATCATGTTGCAAAGCCATCAGAACCCTGTCTATGAGTTTATTCACTCAGCCGACCAGGATGCCCCAACCCCTGTCCATCACCCGGTTATCATCGTGGGTGCAGGACCGGTTGGTATGGCGGCCGGCCTGGATGCGGCCAAACAGGGTATACCTGCGCTAATACTGGATGACAACAACACCGTCAGTATCGGTTCACGCGCCGTCTGCTATGCCAAACGCGCACTGGAAGT
>JAPHUE010000107.1 GCA_026196795.1 Sedimenticola sp. | reverse complement strand
GCCCTCGCCGGTCTGTTGCACAAGATCAACGATGCCGGCGGCTATATCGCCACCGTCGTCTCGCCCGTATCGCAGATGGACAGCCCGCAACGGGTCGCTGTCGTGCGCTATATTGCAGACGAACCTGAGGCGCTGGACAAGCACCTGCAAGAGATCGGCTATGAGGTAATCACCGAGTTATTGCCCAAATCCTGATACACATCGCCATAGCCTGACTTCAGGCTATGGCATCAATTGTGACTCTGCCTTATCAGGCTGATAGAATGCGTTTTTTCAAATCAGCCGGTGACAGACGAACAGTGGCCAGTAATCCGTTCCAAAGACAGCTAAAATCAATTCTTGATGGGTTTCGCAAGGAACCACCCAGCCGAACACCTTCACTGGTTGCCACCCTGTTTGGTGATGTAGTCGAATCCCATAACAGGGAGATCTGGCTCGGCAGTATTACGGCCTTACTCGAACCTTTGGGTGTAAACGAACGCCTGGTGCGAACCGCTGTGTATCGATTGGCAAAAGATAACTTTGTCGAAAGCACCAAGATCGGACGAAGAAGTTATTATCGCCTCACAGAGGCGGCCCGCAAAAATGTCAGTCACTATGACCAGCTGATCTACTACCCATCAAGCATAACCTGGGATGGTGAATGGACGCTGGTGTTTACCGGCACCCAAGGTATTAACGCCAAACAACGGGCTAAGTTAAGGAAAGACCTTACCTGGCTTGGTTATGGCATTATCGCGCCCAATGTTTACGGCCACCCCACCGCACCTATTGCACCAACCCAGGAGATTCTGGCCAAGACAGGTGTAACCAATCAGGTCGTGGTATTAAGAGCAAGCAATTATGACCCCATGTATGGACTGGGTACCAAGGGCATGGTTCGGCAATGCTTTAAATTGAGTGAGCTGGAAAAGAAATACGCCGCTTTTATTAAACATTATCGCTCCCTGGCAAAGGCCATGCAGCATATAGGGGATGTTGAACAAGAGGACCCTGAACACTGCTTCATGCTGCGGATAATGCTGATTCACCATTATCGACGGATCTTGCTGCTTGATCCAGAATTACCAACAGAGCTTTTGCCGGATAACTGGGTAGGAAGAGAGGCGCAGGAACTCTGCGCGACCATCTATCGTCCACTTGAAAAAATCGCTGAACGACACATACTGCGTTTGTGTGAAAATCAGGCGGGGTCTTTCAAGTCGACATCCGCCCGCTTCAGAAAACGCTTCGCTGCCTTCTAAAAAGAAGATGCCCCGGATTACAGGGGCATCTTAAGCATTCTAATGATTAATTAAGCCGTCACATTAACCGATCTGCTGCAGGCGTCTCCGGCAACTGCTGTTCGAAAAAACCTTCCGTGTGGATCAGTGATTCATCGGCCCCCAATGCCTTGGCCGCAGCGATACAGGCATCAACAAACTCTGGACTTCCTGCTGCATAGATACTGTGTTTTGACAGATCAGGGAACATCTCTGGGAGTATGGCCGGAATTCTGCCGGTCAACCCTTCACCCTGTTCTTGAGTCAGTGTCCGCACAAACTTGAAATTGCGATGCTTCGCTTGCCAGAGTGCAAGTCGGCCAGAATCATACAGATCCGCATTCGTTGGCGCAGAGAAAACCACCGTGACCGGCTGGCGATAACCACGACTCAAGGCCGCTTCTGCCAAAGCCATAATAGGGGCTAATCCCGTCCCCGCCGCAAGACAGAGTACCGGTGTCGCTGCCGCAGGATCACCAATAAAAGTACCATAGGGGCCAGAGAGCTTAATTCGATTACCAACTTCAAGATGATCATGCACCCAGCAACTGATACCGCCATTCTCTACCCGGGCAATCTGTAACGTGATCTCACCATCCGGTCGCGAGGCATTGGCAATTGAATAGGCACGTGCCGGCATCGAACCATCAGGATGATTAAGCTGAACATACTGACCCGGCCAGTAGCGTAGCGGTTTACCAACGGGACGTAATCTCAATTCAACAATACGATGGGTACGCTCAATACGCTCGACTACAACAAACGAGACATTCTCGCGAGGCGGAAACAGTTTCGGTTGTGCGTCTTCCGTTCCCCACTCTATTTCCAATAAATCCGACAGCGGCTTGGCCATGCACATCAGACCAAAACCTTGCTCCCGATCTTCCTGTGCAAGCGCCATATCCAGCACCATGCCTTGATCAAATTCGCCTTCACGAACCTTGATCTTGCACTCACCGCAGGCACCGGCACGACAGTTGTTGGGCAATGCGTAGCCCGCCTTCTCCAGCGCGGAAAGAACAGTCTGTCCCTGTTCACAATCAACTTCATGCCCAGAGGGATATAAACGGATTTTCTTCATAAACGGACCATCTAATAAAAACCGGGAGGGTTAATCCCTCCCGGTTATAGGGAAAAGCCTAGAATATCGGAATGATCTCGTCCAGATCAACATCCAGAACTTCTTTCCCGGAAATACCCACTTCAGGAATTGCGGGGAAAGGAATGTCATAACGATCCAACACACCTTTCAGATTTAGCATGGCGTTACGCCAGTTCTCCAGTTTTGCCTCAGCCGTAGGAATACCGAACCCGGCATTTCGGGCAATCTCTTCAGCTTCACGTTGTGTGGCAATAAAGTCTTCAGGCAGATCCCAAAACTCCATCGGTGGCTCATAGAGCACGGCGGAGAGGAATAGATAACCGGCACGAATCTGTTTGGTGATCACCTCTTTATTCTCACTCTGCAACCCTGGATAGTCACGCTCCATCAAGGCCATACAGATCGCCATATGACGCCCTTCATCACGACCGATATTGCGGAACGCCTCCTGGAATACCTCTTCTTCACACCCTTTCGCCATCTGGTGGAAGATCGTTGCCGCGGCAATCTCACCCATCAAGAAGGAGCTGAACAGCACTGCCAGACTATATTTTGGCACGGCCTTTTTGTAGCCATTCCAATAGCGACCGCCATTGAAGTAG
>JAPHUE010000059.1 GCA_026196795.1 Sedimenticola sp. | reverse complement strand
GATGCGACCGAACAGCTTGGTTTTGCTGGCGAAGCCAAGAAGAAAGCTGAAGACTTTGCTACTAAAGGCGACTACCAGAATGCAACACTCTGGGCTGGTCAGTGGTGGCAATATCAGGTTAAGACTGCCGATATGGGCCTGCGTGCCAAGACCTATCTGGAACAGAATGGAGCCGTCAAGGTCCAAGCTAAGTAAAGATTGGTTTATACCGAAAGTTGTTTGACCTAAAAGGGGAGGGGCTCTTGTTTGAGCCTCTTCCCTTTTGTATTCTCTCAAACCTTTATAGTAGTGAGGTATATGTTATGCGAAAAATAGTAACGTTAGCTGTAGCGGTTACTGCAGTAGCTTCCCTGATGGTTGGCACTAACGCCTCGGCGGAAGATGGTGCGGCTCTTTATAAGGCCAAAACCTGCTGGTCCTGTCATGGTAAGGATGCCAAGACGCCACTAATGCCATTCTATCCCTCTCTGGCGGGGCAGAATGCCGATTATATGTATAACCAGATGGTCGATATTAAGTCGGGTGCACGTTCCAATGGCCAGACAGCGGCTATGAAGGGCGTAATGGGTCTGGTTAATGAAGAGCAGATGCGTACATTGGCGGACTGGCTGGCGACACAGAACTAATGCGGTTAGGTTTTTTTAACCCTGATTGATAGTTCTCAATGCCTGTAACCGGCTGATATGGGAGACTTTATCCGTACTCAGGTCGAACCGGCTCAACTGGGTTACAGGCACTAATAGTGGTATGGTGTGATTGATGTGCATCAATGAAAACGAATGTTCATTGTGTCATCATCCCCAGCCCAAGTTTGTTGTAGATTGCCAAGGCTTGATTTGCGCAATCGGGTCTTTATAAAGGCATGCAGCATAGTTTAACTGGTATTGTCCAAAACGAGTGGACAATCAGGAGATAGAAGATGAGTGTTAAACCCGTAATCATTGGCCTGACTGCTGCGGTAGCAATCGGCCTGAGTTTTGGTGTCAGTGCGGCTGATACATCTGGTTGGAGCAAGGGCGCGCACAGCGGTGAGACCGATGAGGCGATGCACTTGGAGGCCGATCTGGAAAATGGCATGGACGTCTATGAGGTCTGTTCTGCCTGTCACATGCCTGAGGGCTGGGGCTTTACCGATGGTACCTTCCCGCAGTTGGCGGGTCAGCATCGTCCAGTCTTGATCAAACAGTTGGCTGATATTCGTGCGCTGAACCGTGATAACCCCACCATGTACCCCTTCGCGCTGCCTGAGTCTATTGGTGATGCGCAGGCGCTGGCGGATGTGACTGCCTATATCGAAAAATTGCCAATGAACCCTGCCAATGGCAAGGGTGAGTGGGCCGAAGGTACGCCTGAGTTTGAGCAAGGTAAGAAGCTCTATGCCGACAACTGCGTACGCTGTCATGGTGACCATGGTCAGGGCGACGTAGAAAAGTTCTACCCTCGAATAGAAGGTCAGCACTACAGCTATATGCTGCGTCAGTTCGAGTGGATTCGTGACGGCAAACGTCGTAACGCCAATCCAGACATGGTTGAGCAGATCAAGAACTTTACCGACAAGGATATGGCGATGGTTGTGAACTACGTATCGCGTATTCCGGTTGATCCCAAAGATCTGGCTCCTTCAGCTGATTGGAAGAATCCAGACTTCGATTGATCCTGAGCTAGTAATTCCCCACCCTGTGGCTGCCGATCCGGTTTGCCATGGGGCTGGGTGACAACACCCCCTCTTCTTTAACATCTGAAATGTCTCTTATCATGAATGCAGTAACCAACAAAAAGCAGACAATTATTGTGGCCGCCCTCGGGGTTATTGCCCTTGGCTTGATGGCGGTTATTTTTTACTCTCCGGTCTGGTGGGTCTCGCTGACGGCGCCAAATTATCCGGAAGAGGCGTTTCCAGATGGTGTGCGAATTCACTTCCACATGAACGGCGTGTTCAATGGCTGTGAAATGATCAATAAAGCCGAGATCAGTGAAGAGGTCGCCCTCGATTGTGTTCATGAGATGGATACCATCAATCACTATGTTGGTATGTATCCTATTGCGGCCGGTGGCCCGGTAGAGCGTGGTTTCGGACAGTTTCTGATGGTCTTCATGGGTATCATGCTGGTAGGTTTTATCTGTGTCCGCCCGAAGGCACGCATGGCCATAATGAGCGTGGGTTTTGCCGGCTTGT
Organism: Sedimenticola sp.; assembly: GCA_026196795.1. Classification (GTDB taxonomy): domain Bacteria; phylum Pseudomonadota; class Gammaproteobacteria; order Chromatiales; family Chromatiaceae; genus Sedimenticola. The sequence continues at coordinate 4,090 of JAPHUE010000059.1, read as the reverse complement.
TGGTTTGGATGTATCTCACGATTTACGAGGAAGACGGTTTTAATTTACAGAGCGCTGGCTACGTGGAAGCGATGGTGACATCGATGGACCAGGAGGCGGGCGGTGAGCAGGAGAGTGAGCCTGAAATAGTGATCGGCGGTATTGTGGGTGTGCTCAAACAGTCCCTGGAGGATTCAGGGGTTGTGGTTGATCTGCCCTCCGATAAGGAGGAGGCGGCTAAGTCCGAGCCCATGTCTGAAAAGGCCCACATGATTGAGCAGTTACGCCTCACATATGAAAAAGATATGGAGCATGGTCGCGTGAATGAGCCCTGGAATGGCAGTAGTTTCCAGGTCATGACGTGGCACTATGGAAAAAGCCTGGGTCGCTATTTCAACAATCAGGAAGAGATTGTGCCGATGGTGGCCAATCTGAAGATTGCTCTGCATGTGGTATTTGCCGGCTTGGCAGGGGCGATGCTGTTGCTGGTCTTTGGTGCGCGCAAGAATGGCGGTATTCTCTACTGGCTGCTGGTGTTGGTTCCCATGGCATTGCCGGTGTTCTTTATAATCGATTACGCCGCTTGGCTCTGGTGGTATGGCCATACCCTGAATGCTATGGGTGCCTTTGCAGTGAAGCCCTTTATGCCGACAGTATTTGGTGACGGTAAAGTAGCGCAATTCGCGACACACTCTTACCCCTATATCGGTTTCTTTATCATGTTGGTGTTGTCACCCATCCTGGCCGTGGCCGCACTAATCCGCAAAAAGCAGTTCAAGGATACGCAATAAATAATCTGTAGTTCTCATGGGGCCGTTAATTAACGAGTCTCATGAGAATCTGAGATTGAGCGGCAGGAACGCGCGGAATACACAGTTGAATGAGAGTGCGGATGCTCTCTGCAACACTAACGGAAAGCTATGTCTACGCTGCGTCACTCTGTTGTCCTCTTTCTGTTGCTGATCCCAGCGTTGGTTTTGGCAGAGGGGTATCCGCCTTTTCAGGCATTGGTGGATGCAACAGAAGAGAATGCCACGCTTATCCCTCCGCCAGGTATCTACTCTGGTCCTGTAACGATAGACCGATCCATTGCGATTGATGGGCAGGGTAAAGTGACCATCGACGCCGGTGGTAAAGGCTCTGTCATTTATCTCGACTCAGATGGCGTTACACTCAAGGGGTTACGCCTGACCAATTCGGGTGAGTCGCATAATGATATTGATTCCGGCGTTCAAGTTCGCGGTAATTTCAATGTCATAAAAGATAACGTAATCGACAATACGCTGTTCGGTATTGATCTGGGGCAGGCTGAAAATAATATTATTCGCAGAAATCATATCTCATCAAAGCCGGTCGATATTGGTATTCGTGGCGATGCGATTCGCCTCTGGTACAGCTTTAATAACAAGATTACGGATAATGTCATACGAGACTCCCGGGACATGGTGGTCTGGTACTCGAAAGATAATCTGATTGCACGCAATGATGCCAGGGGTGGCCGGTATTCGCTGCACTTCATGTACGCCCAGCATAATGAGGTGGTTGATAATCATTATGAAGGTAACCAGGTGGGTATCTTTTTGATGTACAGCGACAGTGTGGAGATTCGCGGCAACTATATCGCTAATGCTCTAGGGCCAACCGGGATGGGTATCGGCTTTAAGGAGACTTCTGATGTCGATGTCCATGACAATAAAATTCTTTACTGTGCCACCGGCATCTATCTGGATGTCTCGCCCTATGATCCCGAGACCACCAATAGACTGACTGGAAATCTGATTGCCTTCAGCGGTATCGGTATCCAGTTTCTTAATGATTGGACAGGCAACATACTGGAAAACAACCGCTTCAAAGGAAACATTACCCAGGTGACGGTCGGTGGCGGCAAGACGGCTAAGCGTAATCACTGGAAGGGTAATTACTGGGACGATTATGAAGGTTTTGATCAGGATCGTGATGGCATAGGTGACCGACCCTATGAGCTTTACGGTTACGCCGATCGAATCTGGATGGATGTACCCTATGCGCAATATTTTAAAGGATCACCGGTGTTGGAGGTGCTCGATTTTTTAGAGCGTCTGGCACCTTTTTCAGATCCGGATATGCTTTTACGCGATGAAAAACCGCTGATGTCTGCGGAGGTAGTACGGTAATGAGTGACCAGAAACAAACCAAAAAGCCAGCAAAACGCAGGCTTAGCGCCAAGCAAATTGAGAAGAACCGTCGTGAGTTTTTGAGAACGTCGGCTTTAGCCGTAGGGGTGATGGGTCTCTCTTTGGTCGGTCTGTTGCCTGTGGTTCAGGGAAAGGTTTTAGCGCTTCGCCCTCCGGGTGCCTTGAAGACCCCTTCAGATGAACAGGATTTTCTCTCGTCTTGCATCAAATGCGGACAATGTGTACAGGTCTGCCCGGTGAATGCCATTAAGCTGGCCGAGCTGGATACGGGGGCAGGCATTGGCGTGCCATTCATCGACGCTCGCGAACAGGCTTGTGATTTCTCTTGCGATGGACTTCAGTGTGTATTGGCCTGCCCGACTGGTGCACTGACTCATGATCTGGATTATCCCGCGGATACCCGCATGGGTTTTGCGAAGGTAGCAGAGCCGCGGAAGTGCTTGGCTATTCAAGGTAAAGGTTTTAAGGGGCAGGCGCGTGGGCCGGATTACACGGGATTGCTCCGTTATGATGATGTTGATCGCTGGAATCCGATTCCAGTGGCCGATTATCCTTATGATCTCGAGCTGTGTGATCTCTGTGTGCGGCAATGCCCCATCGAAATACGCATAACCCAATGTGCTGCTGCCGATGCAGAAGGCCAAAAAAATAAAGACCGTGTTGCGCAGCGGTTAGGTAATGAGTGTCCCCCCAAGCATGCCATCGCACTTGAACCGATCGTTAGCGATGACGGTATCAAGCGCATGAAGCCAGTTATATTGGAAGGCTGCGTAGGGTGTGGTGTCTGTGAAATGATCTGTCCTCCTGATCCGCCGGCTATCGTAATTGATATCATGCAGGATGCAGATACACTGGGAGGTGCCTCATGAGCTATATCGCTGAATCATTCCGCCAGTTGTATGGCAGTGAGCCACGTCGCCCTGAAAAGTCAGAGATCTCGCCCGAGGCGCAAAAGGTTCACTTTGACAAGAAGCAGAAACCCTATACCAAGGAAGAAATTGCGGCGGTAGAGGCGCAACACGCGAATGGATCAAAGAAGTGGCGTAATCGCCGCTGGGCAACCCTTATCTTTATCAACGTTCTGTTTCTGGTCTCATATTATTTTGATATCCAGTTATTGGAAGGTGCGCTAACGGCTTCCCGTTTTATGGGCTTTCATATGGCAGATCTGAATTCTGCCTTGCAGGTGACGTTGGCCTTCAAGCACATGGTGCTGAATCTGGTGATTGGTACCGTAACAGTGATCGTCATCTGGTTATTGCTGGGTGGTCGTACCTTCTGTTCCTGGGTCTGCCCTTACCATTTACTTTCTGAGTGGGCAGAGTCACTGCATCTGTATCTTGCCAAAAAAGGGCTGGTTAAAGATCGAACCTTTAATCGCAAGGTACGCTCTATTTTCTATCTGCTCTTTGCGCTGTTGGCTTTGGTGACCGGATACACGGTGTTCGAAACCATTTCGGTGACAGGCATAGTGAGTCGCGCATTGATCTACGGTCCTGGTGTGGCCATGATCTGGGTTGGCCTGGTGCTCCTGTTTGAGGTGTTTTATTCTCGCCGCGCCTGGTGTCGCTATGTCTGCCCAATTGGTATTACCTACGGTGTTGTGGGTGCCGTTTCCCCATTAAGGGTAAAGTTTGTATTAAAGGACTGTCACCATGAGGGGGAGTGTCGCAAAGTCTGTCTGGTGCCCCATGTGCTGGATATGACGGTGAAAGGCAAGGCGGCCCATACTGAGGTGGATGTAAGTGCTGACTGCACCCGCTGCGGCATGTGTGTGGATATCTGTCCAACAGATTCGCTTCGGTTCGAAATGAAAGGACTCGGAAAACATCTCTGAAATAAGATAAGCTAGGCAGCGCTAAAGGCCGGTTTGACTTGCATCATGGCGAATAGGCCTTAACAAAATAAAATACGACCAGCTATGGCGGACGGAGGTG
>JAPHUE010000011.1 GCA_026196795.1 Sedimenticola sp. | reverse complement strand
TCTATTCGATGTATCATGCGCGTTTCCAGTCGGTTGTTTGGTGAGGACAAGATGGCAACGTATAGTACCAGTGAGTTCAAGGGTGGGCTAAAGCTAATGTTGGATGGCGACCCCTGTTCCATTATTGAGAATGAATTTGTTAAGCCTGGCAAAGGACAGGCCTTCAATAGGGTGAAGATCCGCAATCTGAAGACCGGTCGTGTTATTGAACGGACTTTTAAGTCGGGTGAGACCGTTGAAGCAGCAGATGTCTTGGAAGTGGAGCTGCAATATCTCTACGCTGATGGTGAATTTTGGCATTTCATGCATCCTGATACCTTTGAGCAGCTCAGCGCCGATGAGAGTGCCGTTGGTGAGTCGGTTAAATGGCTGAAAGATCAGGATATGTGTACCGTCACGCTCTGGAATGGCAGCCCAATTATTGTTGAGGTACCCAATTTCGTGACCCTGGCAATTACCGAAACCGATCCCGGTTTGAAGGGTGATACCTCCGGTGGTGGCGGTAAACCCGCAACACTTGAGACGGGTGCCGTCGTTCGTGTGCCACTGTTTGTTCAGACGGGTGAGTTGATTAAGGTGGATACCCGTTCAGGCGAGTATGTCTCCCGGGCGAAAGAGGAGTAACTTGAGCCAGCGGACGGAAGGGGCTGTGACTGCCGAAGGATGGCGCCCGACAGCATCGATTGAGATGCTGAAGATTAGGGCCAGTCTTCTGGCCAGTATCAGGGCCTTTTTTCAGCGGCGTGGCGTGCTTGAAGTCGAGACCCCGGTCTGCTCATGGCATGGTACTACCGATTCCGCGATTGAGAGCTTTTCGGTCTGTTATTCTGGTCCTGGCGCACCCTTTGGTGCGTCGCTCTATCTGCATACATCGCCCGAGTTTGCGATGAAACGGTTGTTGGCAGCCGGTTCGGGGCCAATTTACCAGATCTGTAAGGTGTTCAGAGATGGGGAGTCAGGGCGTCGTCATAATCCGGAATTTACCCTGCTTGAGTGGTATCGCCCTGGGTTCGACCATCACCAGCTGATGAGTGAGATTGAGCAGCTCATCGCCGAGCTTCTGCCGGATTCTGAGCCGGCATGCAAACTTAGCTATCAGGCTTTGTTTGAACACTTTCTCCAGCTGAATCCGCATCAAGCCACCCTGCAAGAGCTTCGTCAATGTGCCTTGTCTCAAGATGTAACAGGTCTTGAGTATCTCGATCTGCAGGACAAGGACGCTTGGCTGGATATTCTACTGACTCACTGTATTGAACCCAAAATGGCCCCTGGGCTCTGTTTTGTCTATGACTATCCAGCCAGTCAGGCGGCGCTGGCGCGTATTCGCCCCGGTAACCCGGCTGTTGCGGAGCGCTTTGAGCTCTATATGAATGGGGTAGAGGTGGCCAATGGCTTCCATGAATTGACCGACGCTGATGAACAGCGGTGTCGGTTTGAGCGAGACCTTGAAACGCGATCAAGCACGGGTAAAGCCTCGGTCCCATTGGATCAACACCTGGTTAATGCACTGACTCATGGTCTTCCTGACTGCGCCGGTGTCGCCCTGGGCATAGATCGACTCCTGATGCAGATCAGCGAGGTGCAAAATATAGACGCTGTAATGGCGTTTCCACTCGAGCGCGCCTAGTTCAAACTAGTCCAGTAGTGTGGCTATCGCCTGACCCATCTCCACCTTGGTGTCTGCTGTCAGGTCATCAATCCACACGATCTTGTCTTTCTCAAATAGCAGTACCACGGTTGAACCCATATTGAATCGTCCCATCTCTTCGCCCTTCGCGAGGTTGACTGATTCCACGGTAGGTTTTTCGCCATAATGCCATTGGTTAATTCGACGGGATGCCGGGGCTACTGTGCCGGACCAGACCGTATCCATACTGGCGACAAAAATAGCCCCGACCATAATCACAGCCATCGGCCCATTCTCGGTGTTGAAAAGATTGACCAGGCGTTCATTGCGGCTGAACAGGCGGGGTACAACGCGGGTCGTTGAAGGGCTGACGCTGAATAACCTGCCTGGAATATGCAACATCTTATGCAGCTGACCTGTGAGCGGCATATGAATGCGATGATAATCTCTGGGGGAGAGATAGATGGTGGCAAAATGGCCATCATCGAATTTTGAGCACTCGTCAGCGTCGGCACCCAGTAATTCACTGAGCGTATAACTCTGTCCCTTGGCCTGGAAGATGCGACCATTTTCAATGCGGCCAAGCTGACTGATGGTGCCATCAACTGGACAGAGTACGGCACTATCCGATTCATCCAGCGGTCGGGCATCTGGAGCGAGGGCGCGAGTAAAAAAAGCGTTGAAGCTGGGATAGGCTGTTGGATCGGGTTCTGCTGCCAACTGCATGTCGACTTTATAGAGCTTTATCGCGCCTTCGATCAGCCGGTTTTTCAGTGGCACCCACTCCAGGCGTGTCAACCAGTGCATGCCTTGGGACAGAAGATGATGAGGCAGCAGGTAAAGGATCAGTGCAAATAGTTTATCGAGCAGGCTAGCGTCTTTGCCTGCACCCTGATAAGTGGAATTGTTCATTCAAAAGGTCCGTAATATGGCGGCTGATCGAGTGGATACTACCGGTATCAGCCTTGCAGGTAAATTCGCGTCCTGAATCAGGTGATGGGCGTGTCCTGACGATTTCCCCAGTCTGACCATGAACCGGGGTATCCTTTGACCTTTGGGAAGCCTAATGATTTGAGCATGACATAGGTGAGCGAGGATCGGTGATGTGTGTGGCAATAGGTCACAACTTGTTTGTCTTTAGTAATGCCAAGATCAGCGAGCATTTTCTCAAGCTCATCGTCACTCTTAAGACGTAAATTTCGCTGCTGATCAAGTGCCAGCATCCAGTCCATATTGACCGCCCCGGGTATGTGGCCGCCCCGCTCAGCATAGCGTTTTCTGCCGTTATACTCATCTGGTGTTCGGGCATCTAATAATCCCAGCGTATTTGACGCCAAGTGTTGCAAGATATACTCGGCATCAGCAACAGGCGCTTCTATTGGTTTAGCTTGAAACTGTTTTGGGCTGGGTGTGGTGGGGGTGTGTTCAACCGGGTGGCCTTCGTTGGCCCAAGCGTGTAGGCCGCCATTTAAAAGCGAGAATTTATGGTGACCCATGGCTTCGAGTGTCCAGAGTAATCTGCCCGCTTTACCGCCACCTTCATCATCATAAGCGACAACCTGTACTGAATCATCAATACCGATATCAGAGAAGCATTTTTCAAGCAGGGCGGGTTGTGGCAGTAGGCCCATCGTGGGCTTGCGCATGGCAATGATCTGTCCATAGTCGAGGAAGACCGCCCCGGGAATATGCATTCGCGCATAGGTGGTGGGTTTGGTCATATCCACAATCAGTAGATGCGGCTTACCCAGTAGGGGTTCCAGCGTCTCTGGTTCAACAATCAGGGGTAGATCAAGGGTGTTCATCGTCTTTCCAGTTTAGCCGCTCTGAACAGGAGAGATGGAGGCAGTTCTGCTCCTTTCAAGAGACCCCCCATCTTGCAGGTCTACAATAACCCCATCTCGGAATAATATTTTTTCGCGCCTTCATGTAGTGGGGCAGGGAGGTTGGCATCAATCATCTGCTTTTTTTGCAGGTTGGAAAAAGCAGGATGAAGATTATTAAAACTGTCAAAGTTTTCAAACAGTGACTGAACGATGCCATAGACCGACTCATTGGAGAGTCGGGTTGTAGTAACAAAGATGGCACCAACCCCAAATGTAGGTATGGCATCAGGGTTGTTTGCGTACATCCCGCCGGGAATAGTGGTCAGCCGGTAGTAGCGGTTTTTCTTGACCAGCTCATTGATGATGGGGCCAGTAACACTCACGATTTTTGTCTTACAGCTTGTTGTCGCTTCTTTGATAGAGCGGGAGGGATGGCCGACAGTAAAAACCATGGCATCTATTCTATCGTCACACAGCGCTTTGGATTGTTCGGCTGATTTTAATTCAGAAATCAGTGAAAAATCACTAATCGTCCAGCCGTAAGCTTTCATAATGACTTCCATGGTGTCACGTTGGCCGGACCCTGGATTGCCAATATTGACCCGCTTACCTTTCAAATCTTCAAAAGTATTGATTCCAGAATCAGCTCGGGCGACGACAGTGAAAGGTTCGGGATAGATTGCAAAAAGCGTCCGGAGTGCTTGGTTTTCATCGTTGCTTGCGGCTGCTTCAGCGTTTTTATAGGTATGAAACAGCACATCAGATTGAGCGATCGCCAGATCCAGTTTGCCGCTGGCCAGTTGTTCGAGGTTGTAGACAGAGCCGCCGGTAGATTCAATGGCACAGCGGATATTGTGCTTCGCGAGTTTCTGGTTAATCAGTTTACAGATGCCGCTACCAGCAGGGTAGTAGACGCCTGTGACACCGCCTGTGCCTATGGTTACAAAGGTCTCTGCAATTGCAATTTGGCTTATAAAAAAGAGCGCGGTTAGTTGTATCACCACGTTTTTTATAGGGCGGTTGAACATTCTATTGCTTTTTGAATCCCTCATAGGGACAAAATAACTCTAAAACAACGATTGAACAATCTGTTTTGAATGGGGTTATTTTTGCAGGGGGTCAGCGCGCTTAATTAACAGGCCGCCCGGGAGGGCGGCCTTTTTCAGTTGATCAGGTAGGAATGTAGGGGCCAAGCTCACCACTAAAGGTTTTGTGGTCATAGACGGTGTCTTCACGCTTGACTTGCTCAACTATTTTGAGCAGATCGTATTGACCGGTTCGGCTGTCCGTACCATTTCCTTTCATCACCAGCATGTCTTTAAAGCACTGATGGTCTTCGCCTCGATAGAATGTCTCACCAGGGCCGATGCCGGTATAGCGTGAATT